>CBFHQG010000034.1:0-19389 GCA_965657825.1 Actinomycetes bacterium
ACCGCAGGTTTGGCATTGAAGGCGACGCCGAGGCCAGCCGTTGCGAGCATGTCGAGGTCATTCGCACCGTCACCGACGGCGATAGACTGCGCGAGGGGCACCCCGAATTCCTTTGAAAAGTCCTCAAGTGCCTGTCGTTTCCCCCGTCGATCCACGATGTCGCCCAGGACACGCCCCGTGAGAGATCCATCCTCGATCTCCAGGACATTCGCTCGTACACGATCGACCCCGAGTTCCTCGGCCAGGGGATCGATGACCTGTCTGAACCCCCCGGAGACCAGGCACACGTAGAAGCCTAAGGACTTCAGCGTCCGGATCAGGGTTCGCGCTCCGGGGGTCAGGCGCAGCGACGCCTGCACCTCGGCGATGACCGACTCGTCGAGGCCCTCGAGGGCAGCAACACGTTGAGTGAGCGATTCGGTGAAGTCCAATTCACCGCGCATCGCACGTTCAGTGATCGACGAGACCTCGGCGCCACGCCCAGCCCGCTCGGCCAATAGATCGATGACCTCGTCTTGGATCAGTGTCGTATCGACGTCCATCACGATGAGCCGTTGTCCGCGTCGAGTCAGGCCAGCTTCCTGTACGGCGATATCGACACCTAGTTCGACAGCGAGCGGACCGAGGGATTGCCGCAGGTCGACGACATCGACACCGGAACCCTCGAAGACCACCGCCGTGACCGGATAGTCGGCGATCCTGCGGATGCGATCGATGTTCCCACCGTGTGTCGCGAGGACCTCGGCGATGCGGGCGATCGGAGTAGGTAGCAACGGTGCGCCCAGGACAGTGATGTGGACTCGGGACGCGGAAAGCGCGGGAATCTCTGCGGCGCCCGGTACCGTCTCGGCTTCCAGTCCCAGGCGAGTAGCCGCACTGTGGACGCTGGCGCGAACGTCGCTGACCGACGAGGAGTCGACTCCCAGAAGGACGGCGAGAATCAGACGACCACGGACGATGATCTGCTCCATGTCCTCCACCGTGACGGGGTGGGACTGCAGAGCGGAGAGAAGCGTCGCGGTAACTCCGGGTCGGTCCCGTCCGGACAGGATGCACAACAGGGTTCCCGAGTTGCTCACACCGTCACACCCTAGTCGTGGTGTCCGGGGGAGAGCGAAGCTTCGACCGCTCGGCGGGCCGCGCGATCGAGTTCTGCCAGGATGCGCTGGCGCTCCTTCGCATCCGCGAGCGACACCGCAGGTGAGTCATCTGCCAAGGCGATGTCGCAGGTCCAGGCGATCCGGAGCGCTCGGGCCAGTGCGGCGGTGTCCACCGCGTCCGGGCCCGGGGGTAGGGAGGTGTCGAAGAGGCCGCCGAGGGCGCGTTCGAGCAGTCGCCGCGAGGCATCGCCCAGGCCACGATGGCCGAGATCGCTGAGCAATCCCTCAGCCTGCAGGATCGTGCCCCGCAACTGTCGATCGGCCTCCGCGGTAGAGGGGTGGTCGACGCGGGGGAGCCGATCTGCCGTCACACCAGTCTGTCGATAGACCCGCCACGCCATGAGGCCTTCGTGCTCGCGAACGGCGGCGAGATGCCATGTGCGATCGTGTCGATCCACCTCGACGATGGCACCCGCGATACAGGCGTCGTGCAGGGCTTCCGCGGTCAGTCGACGTGGGTCCCCAGGGCGAGGGAGCAGGAGCCTCACTCGCGATGGGTGTCCTGCCTCCGCGAGTGCCACCGATGCGATGACCGTGAGCCAGGGGTCCTTGTCGCGTAGCCCCAGGGTCGGATCCTGGGTGGAGTCGTCGATCAGGGCCTCCACGTGGTTGGGGCTTGCCCTGGCGTCGGGTGAGTCGGTGATGGCCGAGGGGAGGGCAGTCGTGGCTGCACTCAAGGAGACACGTCCATCTGCGAAGGCACGCAGCCAGAGAGCTGTCGTGATCATCTGGGATTGCCGCTGCCATCGATTCAGCAACGGTGCGAGGTTCTGGTCCGGCTGCGCCCCGCCGCCTCGCTCATGATCGCCGCGGGGCTCCTCGCGATAGCCTCGTGGTGATCCGGTCACGCAATGACCGTAGTCAGGCAGGGGATGACCTATAGCCGTCAGGGTTCGCAAGGCCCCGGACGCGCGGGAAGTCGTCGCACGAAAGGGAGCGAGCAGGCGTGGCCGAGGTCATCCACATGTCGGGGGTCACCGTGCGTCGCGGCACCACGCTGCTGATCGACGCGATCGACTGGGTCGTCGAGGAAGGTCAGCGCTGGACGATCCTCGGGCCCAACGGGGCGGGTAAGTCCACCGTGATCCAGGTGGCGGCCACCCACCTTCATCCAACGGCAGGGGTCGTCGTGGTGCTCGGGGAGTATCTGGGACTGACCGACGTCTTCGACCTGAGGCCGCGGATCGGCCTGGTCGGTGCGGGTCTCGCGGCAGCCATCCCGCGTAGGGAGGCGGTGCGCGACGCGGTGATCACCGCGTCCTGGGGCGTCACCGGTCGGTGGCGTGAGGAATACGACGATGCAGACTGGCAGCGGGCTGATCATCTCCTCGCAGAATGGGGGCTGGGGGATCTGTCGCGCCGGACCTTCGGAACGCTGTCGGAAGGGGAGCGGAAGAGGACCCAGATCGCCCGGGCGTTGATGAGCGACCCGGAGCTGCTCCTCCTCGACGAGCCCACCGCTGGTCTGGATCTGGGCGGGAGGGAGGACCTGCTGTCACGGCTTTCCGCGATGGCAGCGGATCCGGGCGCCCCGACGACGGTGATGGTGACCCACCACGTGGAGGAGATCCCCCGCGGAACCACCCACGCCCTGCTCCTCAGACAGGGTCGGGTGGTGGCCGCCGGACCGGTCGAGACGACCCTCACCGCCATGAACCTGAGTGCGACATACAACCTCGATGTCACGGTGAAGATGATGGATGGTCGCTGGACAGCACGAGCGGCGGACCGCCACCATCCGGGTTAGCCTGATGATGTGGACCCGTGGATCTGGTGGGCGATCGCAGCAGCGGGCCTCCTGGTGGCGGAGATCCTCACCGGGGGCGCGCTGATCTTCGCGATGCTCGCACTCGGATCGATTCTCGGGGGCATCGTCGCGGGAACGACCGGATCACTGCCGTGGAGTGTGGCCGCTTTCGCGGTTGGCTCCCTGATAGGCCTGGTGGGTGTCAGGCCCATCGCCCGCCGACACCTGCGCCCGACCGCATCGGTCAAAACAGGTGTCGCTGCACTGGTGGGAACCTCGGGGATCGTGGTGGAGTCCGTGGACGGCCGAGATGGCCGGATCAAGTTGGCCGGTGAGATCTGGTCGGCCCGATCCTTCGATGGGGAGTCGTCCATGGAGCCCGGAACGACAGTCTGGGTGCTGCAGATCGACGGGGCCACGGCTCTGGTGGCGGAGTAGGCCCGGATGCGAGGCACGGACAGCGGTGCGGACAGCGGTGCGGACAACGCGTCGCGCCATAGGCACGGAAGGACGACGACATGGAATTCCTGATCTTCACGATTCTCATCGGTCTGGTGGTGATCGTCATCATCGCGTCATCGGTGAAGATCGTCCCGCAGGCCCACGCCAGTATTGTCGAGCGTTTCGGCCGGTATCAGCGGACTCTGCATGCGGGGATCGCGATCATCATTCCGTTCGTCGACCGGCTCAAGCCCCGCATCGACATGCGCGAGCAGGTGATCTCCTTCCCTCCGCAACCGGTCATCACCGAGGACAACCTGGTGGTGGGTATCGACTCGGTGATCTACTTCCAGGTAACCGATCCCAAGGCGGCAACCTACGAGATCGCCAACTACCTCCTCGCCATCGAGCAACTGACGGTGACCACCCTGCGAAACGTCATCGGCTCGATGGATCTGGAGAAGACGCTCACCTCACGCGACAGCATCAATGCCGCACTCCGCGGCGTCCTCGATGAAGCAACCGGTCGCTGGGGAATCCGAGTGAACCGAGTGGAATTGAAGGCGATCGATCCGCCGAACAGCGTCCAGCAATCGATGGAGAAGCAGATGCGCGCCGAACGCGACAAGCGGGCGGCGATCCTCACCGCAGAAGGTGAGAAGCAGTCGGCGATCTTGACTGCCGAGGGCGAGAAGACCGCGGCCATCCTGCGTGCGGAGGGCTCGGCGCGTGCGGCGGTACTGACAGCCGAGGGTGAGTCAGAGGCGATCGAGAAGGTCGTTGCCGCGATCCGGGCTGCGGACCCCCATTCCCGTGTACTTGCCTATCAGTATCTGCAGGCACTTCCGCAGATCGCGGCGGGGGAGTCAAACAAGATCTGGCTCCTGCCCAGTGAGTTGAGTGGACCCCTCGAGCACCTTGCAGGTGCTCTTCGACCCCCGACTGCACCCCCGAGCTCGTGACACGGTGACGATCGCCGCACGGTGGCTTTTCGCTGATCAACTCGGCGATCATTTCCTGGACGGGGTCGACGATGATCGTCCAGTCATCCTGATCGAGTCACTGTCATCGCTGCGCAGGCGTGCATACCATCGCGCGACGGTGCAGTTGATTCTGTCGGCGCTGCGTCATCGCGCCGATGAGCTGGGAGATCGTGCGGTGTACGTAACGGCACCGACCTTCCGGGAGGGGTTCGCCGAGGCCATCGAACGTATCGGAATATCCGCCGACCAGGTCGCGGTCAGTGATCCGACCTCGTATGGGGCCCGACGGCTGGTTCGTGAGCTCGGTATCCAGATAGGTCCTGCGCGAGGGTTCGTCACTCCGGAGGAGCAGTTCGCCGAGTGGGTCGATGGTCGCAAGCGGCTGGTGATGGAGGATTTCTATCGCTCGGTCAGGCGCCGCACCGGGATCTTGATGGAAGGGGATGAACCTGTCGGCGGCCGGTGGAATCTCGACGCGGACAATCGGCAGCCACCGCCACGAGGCGTGCCCGATCTTGGACTGCCCGACCCACTGTGGCCGGTGGAGGACGACATCGATGCCAAGGTCCGCGCCGATCTTGATCGATGGGAGCAACAGGGGCTCGTCAGGCTGATCGGCCAGGACGGACCGAGACTGTTCGCCGCCACACGAAGCGAAGCCGCCGCGGTACTGCGTGACTTCGTCGCACACCGACTGTCTGATTTCGGCCCGTATGAGGATGCCGCCATGACCGAGGACTGGGTCATGGCGCATTCGCTCCTTTCTGCCCCCATGAATCTCGGCCTTCTCGATCCGATGACGGCGATCGATGCTGTGCAGGAGGCGTATCGCACCGGTGACGTCGGTTTGGCCAGTGCGGAGGGATTCATCCGCCAGGTCATGGGTTGGCGCGACTACGTATGGCACCTGTACTGGCATCTGGGGGAGGACTACGTCTCGACGTCGAATGCGCTGCAAGCGCAGGTAGACCTGCCCGAATGGTGGGTGGAGATGCGGGCTGGCGACGTGACGGCGAACTGCCTCTCCACCACCCTCAGCGAGATCCACGCCCGCGGGTGGACACATCACATCCCCCGGCTGATGATCCTGGGGAACTGGGCACTGCAGCAGGGATATCGTCCCGATCAGGTCACCGAGTGGTTCACCAGCGTGTTCATCGACGCATATCCCTGGGTGATGGCAGCCAACGTCATCGGGATGGCGCTCTATGCCGACGGGGGAGTCATGGCGACGAAGCCCTACGCCGCCGGAGGTGCCTACATCAAGCGCATGACCAACTACTGCAAAGGGTGCGAGTACCGGCCCACTGAACGGGTGGGGGAGCGCGGGTGCCCCTTCACGGCTGGGTACTGGGCGTTCTTCGACCGCAACCACGAGCGCCTGGTGGGCAACCACAGGCTCGCCCAACCACTGCGCGGTCTGGAGCGGCTATCGGATCGAGAACAGGTGGTCTCGGAGGTTGCCGCGCGGGGGACATCCGCACCGTAGGGCAGGATTCGCTCATGCCGATGGAGCTGGACCCGGTCCTCATCGCCGGTCTGATCCTCGCAGGGTTCGCAGGTGCCGCGATCAACGGCGTTGTCGGGGCTGGCACCCTCATCACCTTCCCGACGCTGTTGGCGGCCGGAGCGCCGCCGGTTATCGCGAATGGCACGAACACCCTGGGCTTGAGTGTGGGGTCGTGGTCGTCGGCGTTCGCCTATCGGGATGAACTGCGCGGAAGCCGAGACCTGGTCGTCCCCGCCTTGGTCGGATCCGCAGCAGGGGCGACTGTGGGAGCCCTACTTGTGATCGTCCTACCCGAGACGGTCTTCTCGGCAGCCGTCCCGTGGTTGATTCTCATCGCGGCTGTCCTCGTTGCAATCCAACCCGTGGTGACGAAGTGGGTGCGTCGACGTGCAGCATCGACCTCTTCGAGGGACTCCCGTGGCGTTGCTGATACCCGCCACCCTCGTGCCCTTACCGTCGCGATCGGGGTGAGTGGGATCTACGGGGGTTACTTCGGGGCCGGTCAGGGGGTGGTGCTGATGGCGGTCCTCGGGTGGTTGTACGACCCATCCCCCCAGCGTGCGAATGCCGCGAAGAATCTGTTCGCCGCGACAGCGAACATCACCGCAGCCCTCGTGTTCGTCCTCGCCGGACGAGTCTGGTGGTGGGCAGCGGCTCTCCTTGCTATCGGGGCGCTCATCGGGGGAACACTGGGGGCCAAGGGTGCTCGTCGACTGCGACCAGGTGCACTCAGGGCAGCTGTCGTCGCCATCGGGCTCATCGCCGCTGCTGTGGCGTGGATGAGGTGGTGATCTGTGACGGAAGTCTTTCCTGACGGGGTCATCGTCATCACCGATCCGGGCGATCCCCGGGTGTCGGACTTCACCTCCCTGACGGACATGGATTTCCGTCGACGAATGGAGCAACCCGCCGGTCTTTTCATTGCCGAGGGCTATCTGGTCCTCGAGCGTGTGGTGGCCAAGAGTTTGCACATCCGAAGCATCCTGACCCCCGCGAAGCGACTACCGCGGGTCGTCGAGATCGTGGAGTCGATTCCACTGTCGATGCGACCACCGATAGCCGTCGCTGACGAGGAGACGCTGCGGGCGATGACTGGCTTCGACATGCACCGTGGCGTCCTGGCTTCGGTGCACAGACCACCGACGGCCACGGTCTCCGATATCTGCGCAACCACTGGCAACATCGCTGTTCTCGAGGGTCTGGTCGACCCGACCAATGTCGGACTCGCCTTCCGATCGGCTGCGGCGATGGGCTTCACGGGTTGTCTGCTGTCTGCGGATTGCGCAGATCCGCTATATCGCCGGGCGATCAGGACATCGATGGGGGCGGTCCTGGAGCTCCCATGGGCGCGGGGAACGAGGTGGGTCGACGATGGTCCCACCGTCGTGGCTGCGGGGTTGTCCGCCATGGCATTGAGTCCGCGAGGTGAGTACGCCGATCTCGACGAGGTGATCGCAGGCCTCACGGGGCGTCGAGTTGCAGCGATCTTCGGATCCGAGGGGGATGGGTTGCAGACCTCGACGATGGAGCATGTCGAGGCGGTCGCGCGCATCCCGATGGCTGTAGGGATCGATTCCCTCAATGTTGCGGCTACTGTCGCGGTGGTGGGTTACGCCCTACGGTGTCGCCATGGACACCCGGGTTGAATCTGAGAATGCCGACTCCGTGCCGGTGAGGGGTGACGGTGGAGTCCGGGGGCGTGGTGAGATCTGGCTGCTCCGACACGGGCGCACCGAGTGGAGCAATACCGGCCGGCACACGGGTCGCACGGATCTTCCACTCGATGAGGTGGGGAGGCAGCAGGCGGAGGCGCTGACGGCCATGCTCCGCGGCCGGTCATTCGATGCTGTGCTGGTGTCGCCCCTCGATCGGGCTCGCCAGACGGCGCGCTTGGCGGGGCTGTCGGACGAGGATCTCGACGACGACCTGGTCGAATGGAACTACGGAGCGTGGGAGGGGCGGACCACCGCCGAGATCCGGGCTGAGCTCGGGGAGCCGGAGTGGACGATCTGGTCGGCCCCCATCCCCGATGGGGAGCAGCCGGAGGACGTCCAGATCAGGGCCGACCGGGTGCTGCGTCGGATCCGGCCTGTCGTCGCGGCGGGCGGCTCGGTCGCACTGGTGGCGCACGGACACATCCTGCGCATCCTCACCGCTGGATGGCTGGGTCTGCCCGCGCGGGCCGGGCGTCTATGGGCCTTGGAACCAGCGACCATCAGTGTGCTCGGGTTCGAGCATGAACAGCAGGTGATCATCCGATGGAATTCCCGGTGCTAGCGACCAGCCTCTTCGGGTTTCACCCACGCCGAGCGTCCCGTGAAGCCATACCGGGTCTTCACGGGCTACCCTGAGCGTATGAAGCGAATGTGGGGACTCCGGCGCTCTTCGGGCGTGGCGGCGGGCAGCGTTGCTCTAGGTGCGGTTGTGGCTTTGGGACTTGCCGCCTGCGGTACCGCAGCCACCGGAACCTCGGCGGACGGTCAGCAGGCAGCGAAGCCCTCTGTGACCGCCGAGGAGTCTCCCAGTGGCAACGAGACGACCGGCGGGGTTTCAGCATCGCGCAACGTCGAGGATCCGTCGATCACCACAATCGGCCTCGCCGAACCCTACGTGCCCACAGCCGAGGCAGACGGCACCGACGACTACCGGTGCTTCCTCATCGACCTGGATTTCGAGGAGGACCAGTACATCACCGGGGTTCGCTTCGCACCGGGCAATCCGGCCGTGGTGCACCACGCCATCGTCTACCGTGTCGAACCCGACCAGGTCACCGCCGCTCAGCGCAAGGATGCTGATGACGAGGGTCAGGGTTGGTCGTGTTTCGGTGGTCCCGGTCTCCCGGCGAGTACCTCGGGAGACACCGTTAGGTCCCTTCAAGGCAGCGCCTGGTTGGCCGCATGGGCTCCCGGCGGCCGAGAGTCTCGGACCCCGGAGGGGACCGGGGTGAAGGTCAAGTCCGGGTCTGCGGCTGTTCTGCAGGTGCACTACAACATGCTTGCGGGTGACGGACCGGATCTGACCGAGGTCCACCTGCGCACCGAGCCGGGCTCCGCTGATCTGGTCGCGCTCGACACCTACCTGCTTCCGGCTCCGGTGGAGTTGCCCTGTCTGCCCGAGGAATCCGGAGCGCTGTGTGATCGCGAAGCGGCCGTCTCGGATGTCATCAAGCGGTTCGGTGGGGAATCGCTGCGGACCATCTGGGGACTGCAGTTCCTGTGCGACGGCGACCTCGTCGATCCGGTGGCGGGTTCGACCCAGTCCTGCGAGCACACGGCACGAAGCGACCTGCGCATCTACGCCGCGGCGGGCCACATGCACCTGCTCGGTCGAGCGCTGACCATCGACCATGTCACGGCTGCGGGGGAGGAGCGCAATCTCCTCGACATCCCGCTGTGGGACTTCGACAACCAAGCGCGCACCTGGATGCCCGAACCGGTGGACGTTGCTAAGGGAGACACCCTCAGGGTGACCTGCACCCATGATGCGTCGCTGCGCAGTAAGTTGCCGGAGCTGTCCGGTCTTCCTCCGCGGCATGTGGTGTGGGGTGAGGGTTCCACCGACGAGATGTGCCTGGGCATCCTCACCGTCGCGGCGGTGTAGGTCTGCTGGTGTGAGGCGTCAGGCAGTGTGAAAGATCCTGCTGATTCCAGATCCGTTCAGGACGACTCGATCGTCACGACCGACCGCGTCCTGACCGTCCCCAATGCGCTGACCATCCTGCGTCTGATCCTGCTCGGGTTTTTCGTCTGGCTGGTCTTCGCTGCGGGTGACGTTCTGTCAGCGGCGGTAGTTCTCCTCGTCATCGGGGTTACCGACTACCTCGACGGATACCTTGCTCGACGCTGGGGCCAGGTATCCCGTGTGGGTCAGATCCTCGACCCGCTGGTTGATCGGATCACCATCGCGACGGTCGTCATCAGCCTGGCGCTGTACGAAGCGATTCCCTGGTGGGTCGTCGTCGCGCTCCTCGCCAGGGAGCTACTCCTGCTTGCCCTCGTGCCGCTGCTTCGTACTCGTGGACTGCTGGCCCTGCCCGTCCACTACCTGGGCAAGGCTGCGACCTTCGCGTTATTCCTCGCCTTCCCGCTGGTGCTGGCCGGTACCGGGCCCCAGACCTGGCAGGGTGTGCTCGACGTTATGGGCTGGGCGCTCCTGATGTGGGGGATAGGGCTGTACTGGTACGGCGCAGTGCTCTATGTCGAGCAGGCGGTTCGGATTATGCGCACGATCCCACGACCGGTGAGGGCATCGAGTGAGTAGCGACCTTCTGCGCGACGGCCCAGGTCAGGTGATCTGCTCACCAGGGTGTCGAGCGAGGGAGGTATCTGCCATGATCGTGTCACCGGACGGCGTTGAGGAGGCGGCGTGATCCCCGAAGATCTCAGGTACACCAGCGAGCACGAGTGGGTGCGCGCCACGGAGTCAGGAACGATCATTTTCGGCATTACCGATTACGCCCAGGATGCCCTCGGTGACATCGTGTTCGTCGACCTGCCCCCTATCGACTCTGTGATCGAAGCCGGTGCGAGCTGTGGCGAGGTGGAGTCGACCAAGAGCGTTAGCGATATCTACGCTCCGGTCAGCGGCGTGGTGGTGGCGTGCAATGACGCTCTCACGAACAACCCTGAGGTCATCAACTCCCAGCCCTACGGTGAGGGCTGGCTACTCGAGGTGCGTCCGTCGGGGGAGATCGCACTCGGCAACCTCCTGGATGCGGCCGGGTACTCCGACCTGGTCGCCCAGGGTTGAACAGGACCACACCCATGAGTTCGGACCCCGCTCGCCACTGTGTCGCCTGTCAGGAGCCTGCCGACGCCGCGGATCGGTTCTGCTCCCATTGCGGAGCGCCGCTACCCATCGCAGACGAGCATGCTGAGGGATCTGTCGAGTCGACATTCCTCGGCACCGCCGGACCTCACTCCAGCGGTTCCATCCCGGTGGTGGGCTCCGGATACGTCTCCGGGATCACCCCGGGTGCCGCTGTCCTCGTCGTCAGTCGTGGCGCGAATGCCGGCTCGTCCTATCTGTTGACCGGCGACATCGTCGTGGCGGGTCGTGCACCCGATGCGGACCTCTTCCTCGACGACATCACGGTCAGTCGCCAGCACGCGGAATTCCAGCGTGAAGGCGGCGAGTGGACATTGCGCGACACGAACAGCCTCAATGGGACATACGTCAATCGAGGGCGAGTCGAGTCGGTCGCACTCGCACCAGGAGACGAAGTCCAGATCGGCAAGTACCGGTTCGTGTACCTCATCGGAGGCGAGTGAGTCAGGATTCCGACCAGACCGCCTCACCCGCACGTGGCGCACGCGAAGATGCGCTGATCGGTGTCGGTGAAGCGGCGCGAGTGCTCGATGCCGAGTTCGGGGGCGTGTCGGTCTCCAAGATCCGGTTCCTGGAGTCACGGGGTCTGCTCGCACCAGTTCGGACTCGCGGCGGAAGCCGTCGTTATTCCGCCGCCGACCTCGATCGGCTGCGGGCGATTCTCACCATGCAGCGACGCGATTTCCTGCCCCTCGATGTCATCGCGGATCGACTCGGCGACAGCGGGGCAGAGTCCCATACGGTCGATGTCCGGTCCGGCTCCGGTGCGACCGAACAGGCCATGCGGCCACGTCGACCAGCCCAGTTGGACGAAAGCGAGTTCCTCCGCCGATCCCTCTGCCCTCCCGAGGTGGTCGCGGAGATGAAGCGATCCGGTCTGCTGAACCGCTACGACGCGACCGGTCTGGAGATCGGCGCACTCATGGCGCGGCTCCGAGAGCACGGAATCGAACCACGGCATCTGAGGTGGTTGAGGCAGGCGGCCGAACGCGAGGTGTCGCTGGTGCAGGCGAGTGTGCCGATGCGGCCGGAAGGGTCTGCCCAGACCCTCGCTCAGATCGACAGTAGCCAACGCCGTCTTGCGGCAGACCTGACCGATGTGCTGACCCTGTTGGTGAGGGCTTCACTCGACGATGCTCGATGAGCATCGTCGCAACCGGGTTAGGCTGGGGTCATGAAGCCGGTTGACATCGTCGGTGTACGCGTGGAGATGCCCTCCAATCAGCCGATCGTGCTGTTGAAGGAGCAGGACGGTGGCCGTTACCTGCCCATCTGGATCGGCGCCGTCGAGGCGACTGCTATCGCAATGGCGCAGCAGGGGATCATCCCCGATCGCCCCCTGACCCACGATCTGCTGCGGGATGTCGTCGAGGCGTTCGGATCACACCTCGAACACGTGCACATCACCGACCTTCGTGACGGAGTGTTCTTCGCGGAACTGCATTTCGACACCGGTGTACAGGTCAGTGCCCGACCCTCTGATGCCATCGCTTTGGCTCTGCGCACGGGATCGACGGTTCTCGTGGCCGATGAGGTTCTCGAGGAAGCTGCCGTGGACCTGCCCGACGAGGGCCCCGACGAGGCCAGTGAGGTCGAGAAGTTCCGCGAGTTCCTCGATCAGATCTCACCCGAGGATTTCGGAGTCTCTCCCCAGCCCCCTGATGAGGGCGAGGCATCCCCGGAGGGCTAGATCGCTGGGCCTCGGTCGGACCTATCGGCGGGTCGCGTTGACGGTGCTGGCTGCACGCCCTAGCGTTAGGCCTCCGGACGAGAACGGTGACGCTCTCGGCCGAACCAGTAGGGGTCGAGGTTCCGGAAGGCAGGTGGCTGAGGTGGATCAGGGCACGATCGGAGTCCGCCCCGGCACCACCCCGTTGAACCCCGAGGAGATCCCGGTCACGGTCGACCAATCGGCATTGTTCGACGATGCCGAGTTGCGTCCGGCCTCCCTGCACCTGGGATATCGGGGGCCCATCGCCTGTGCTGCCGCGGGGATCAGCTACCGGCAGTTGGACTACTGGGCGCGCACCGGTCTGGTCGAACCCACCATCCGACCCGCCTCGGGTTCTGGGTCCCAGCGTTTGTACTCATTCCGCGACATCCTCGTGCTGCGCATCGTCAAGCGACTGATCGACACCGGAGTCTCGCTGCCCAATATTCGGGCAGCAGTCGGCCACCTGCGATCCCGCGGGGGCGACGACCTGGCCCGGATCACCCTCATGAGCGATGGGGCCACCATCTACGAATGCCGCAGTGCCGATGAAGTGGTGGATCTGGTGCGGGGAGGCCAGGGGGTGTTCGGGATCGCCATCGGCAGTGTGTGGCAGGAGGTCGAGGGCAATCTCGCCGACCTGCCCGGCGAGCAGACCGACGGGACCCTGGTCGACACCCAGGGCACCGATGAGCTCGCGGCGCGGCGTGCTGCGCGAGCCAACGTCGGCTGATAACCTGCGCCTGCAGCTGATCGATCCCTCGCGGGAGAGCGCATCGCACGTGGATGCCGCCGAAGGAGCAACCGCCCCGGAAACTCTCAGGCAACCGGACCGCGGGGGAGAGGCGTCTCTGGAAAGCGAGCCTTCCGGCTCCACCGACGGTGCAAGCCCCTTCGGGGGTGAAGCTCTCAGGTCGTGGCGACACGGGCCCAGAGGGGGCATGCGGCTGGCCGCCCTGGCCACCGTCGTGCCCTTGAAGGAGCGCCCGTCATGGCATCGTCCTCCCGCGTCACATCCTTCGCCTCACGGCATATCGGACCACGTGATCTCGATGCCCATCGCATGCTCCAGACACTCGGTGTCACCAGCCGCGAAGACCTTCTCGGTGCGGTGATCCCCGAGGTCATCAGGCGTAGAACACGCATGGCGCTACCCGAGGCGATCGACGAATCAGCGGTGCTCGCCGAGCTCGCTTCCATCGCGGGTCGCAACACGGTGATGACATCGATGATCGGGCTGGGATTCCACGACACGATCACCCCGCAGGTGATTGTGCGCAATGTGCTGGAGAATCCCGGTTGGTACACCGCGTACACGCCCTATCAGCCCGAGATCGCCCA
The DNA here is from genome assembly GCA_965657825.1 of Actinomycetes bacterium. Lineage (GTDB taxonomy): Bacteria > Actinomycetota > Actinomycetes > S36-B12 > S36-B12 > M55B157. The sequence continues at coordinate 13,721 of CBFHQG010000034.1, forward strand.
GGGTCGCCTGGAGGTCCTGCTGGCGTTCCAGACGATGGTGGAGGACCTCACCGGACTGCCTGTCGCCGGCGCATCACTGCTTGATGAGCCCACCGCCGCAGCTGAGGCCATGACGCTCCTGCGCCGAGTCGATCGCAGCGATCGCAACGTCTTCGTCGTCGACGCCGATACCCACCCCCAGACCCTCGCGGTACTCGCCACCCGCGCCGAACCGCTGGGCATCGAAATACGGATCGACGCCCTCGAGGCTGGGATGGATCTATCCGACGCCTACGGAGTCCTGATCAGCTACCCGGGTTCTTCAGGCCGACTCGCAGACCCCCTGCCGCTGATCACGTCCGCTCATGACCAAGGCGCAGCGGTCGCAATAGCAGCGGATCTTCTGGCATTGACCCTCCTGACACCGCCCGGCGAGATGGGCGCGGATGTCGTGATCGGCTCGGCTCAGCGATTCGGGGTTCCCATGGGCTGCGGGGGGCCGCACGCCGGTTACATGAGTGTGCGTGCCGGCTGGGAACGGTACCTCCCTGGACGCCTGGTGGGGGTCAGCGTCGATGCAGATGGAACCCCGGCCTACCGACTGGCTCTGCAGACTCGTGAACAACACATCCGCAGGGAGAAGGCGACCAGCAACATCTGTACGGCTCAGGTTCTTCTCGCCATCGTCTCCGCACTGTACGCGGCATATCACGGTCCTGATGGACTCCGCGCGATCGCTGAACGCGTCCACGGCCATGCGGGACACCTCGCTGCGCGACTGGCAGCCATGGGTGTGACAGTCGAGCACTCGGAATTCTTCGACACCGTGACGGTGCGTACGGGCGGTCGCTCAGACGCAGCCGTCGCTGCGATCGCGAGTCGAGGGATCAATGTCCGTCGGATCGATGCAGACGCCATCGGCGTGACATGCGACGAGGTGACCACTCCAGAGGACATCGAGGCGGTCATCGCCGGGATATCCGAGGCAACAGGGACACCCGCTTCGGATGGATCCGCCACCTCAGTGGCAGGGCTGAACATTCCCGAATCGATTCGCAGAAGTAGTCCGTTCCTGGTTCACCCGATCTTCAGCGATCACCGCTCAGAGACCTCGATGATGCGCTACCTGCGCAAGCTCTCCGACCGCGATCTGGCACTGGATCGGACGATGATTCCGCTGGGTTCGTGCACCATGAAGTTGAATGCGGCAACCGAGATGGCAGCGATCACGTGGCCAGGCTTCGCGCGTATCCATCCGTTCGCACCCGGTGATCAGGTGGCCGGCTACGCCCAACTCGTCGCAGACCTTGAAGGCTGGTTGGCACAGATCACCGGGTATGCGGCGGTATCGATCCAGCCCAACGCAGGGTCGCAGGGGGAGTTCGCGGGCCTACTGGCGATTCGTGGCTATCACCGCTCCAGGGGTGAGTCACATCGCGATGTGTGCCTGATTCCATCGAGTGCTCACGGGACGAATGCGGCGAGCGCTGTCATGGCCGGGATGCGCGTCATCGTCGTGCCGTGCGACGAGAACGGTAACGTCGACGTGGCGGCTCTTCGCGCGCTAGTGGATGAACACGGCGAGTCGTTGGCGGCGTTGATGATCACCTATCCGTCGACCCACGGAGTGTTCGAGGCTGCAGTGGTCGAGATCTGCGAGGTCGTCCATGCGGCCGGAGGTCAGGTGTACGTCGATGGGGCGAACCTCAACGCGCTTGTGGGAGTCGCCGCCCCAGGCGAATTCGGTGCGGATGTCTCGCATCTGAATCTGCACAAGACCTTCTGCATCCCACACGGTGGGGGTGGCCCTGGCGTGGGACCTGTGGCCGTCGGTGCGCATCTGGCACCTTTCCTGCCCCGCCATCCGATGGCTCCGGCGGGCGACATCGTCCCCACGGCTGAGACCCGGGCTGTCGAAACCGACCACCCGGTGGGTCCGGTGAGCGGCGCACCCTGGGGGAGTGCCGGGATCCTTCCCATACCGTGGGCCTATGTCCGTCTGATGGGCCCTGAGGGTCTCGTTGCCGCGACCGAACAGGCCATCGTGTCGGCCAACTACGTCTCGACCCGACTGGCCGACGCCTACCCCACGCTGTACACCGGCGAGGGCGGGAGGGTCGCCCATGAGTGCGTCCTGGACATCCGCCCCTTGACGAAGGAAACCGGCGTGACCGTGGACGACATCGCCAAGCGGCTGATCGACTACGGGTTCCATGCACCGACGATGTCCTTCCCAGTGGCGGGGACGTTGATGATCGAGCCGACCGAGAGTGAGGATCTTGCCGAGCTGGATCGGTTCGTCGAGGCGATGCTCGCCATCAGATCCGAGATCGACATGATCGCCCGGGGGGAGTGGACGGTGGAGGATTCACCGCTGCGAGCCGCCCCGCATACGGTGGCCTGCCTTGTCGAAGAGTGGGACCGGCCCTATAGCCGTGAGGCGGCGGTGTTCCCGGTTCCGGGCTTGCGCCGGGATCGGTACTGGCCCCCCGTTCGCCGGATCGATGGGGCATTCGGTGACCGCAACCTCGTGTGCACCTGTCCTAGCCCCGAAGCCTTCGCCCCCACCTCCTAAACCCCGAACCCACCCAGGACGTCTGAGTCACGGTTGTGGTTGTCAACTCACCGAGTTAGCAACCACAACCGTGACTCAGACGTGATCGCGTCGGCTAGGTTCGGTCTGTCATGGACATCACCGAGGGGTTGCTGGCCGGCGCCGTCATCGCTGTCGCGGTGGCCGGATTCGCCCGCCACCGCGGTTGGGGGATCGCGCTGCCCGTTCTGATCGTGGGCATCCTGATCGGAATCGCCCCCTTCGGACCCTCGGCCCCGAGCAACGCCGGTGAGGTGTTCTTGATCATCCTGGCTCCGCTGGTCTTCGGTGAGGCGCTATCGGCCTCCTACCGCGACCTGCGTCAGGTGGGGCGCCCGATCCTGCTCCTCGCGATCGGTCTGGTCGTCGTCGGGTCGCTGGTGGTCGGATACGTGGCCACGCTCATCGTGCCGGGCATCCCGTGGGCGGTAGCCCTTGCACTCGGTGCGATCCTGGCTCCCACCGACGCGGTATCCGTCGCCGCCGTCGCCAAGCGTGCAGGTCTCCCGCGTCGAGTGGTGCATGTCCTGGAGGGGGAGAGCCTGGTCAACGACGGAACCGGCCTGACGCTCCTGCGGGTCGCGCTCGTCGTCGCCGCTGCGGGTAGCGTCACGGCGACCGAGGTAGCCACCGTGCTTGCTTTGAGCGTAATCGGCGGGGTCATGGTCGGGGTGATCGTCGGAATAATCCTGGTGCTGCTCATCAGGCGATCCCAGGATCCGATCGTGGCGAATGCCGCCATCCTCCTCGCGCCGTTCCCCGGGTACTTCCTCGCTGAGGCCATCGAAGGGTCGGGCATCCTTGCCGTCGTCGTCGCTGCCTTGATCGCCGCGCACGGGATGACCGCCGACGCTGGCTTCCGTGGACGGCCGGCCTCCATCGCCGCGTGGCAGCAGATCACGTTCATCCTGCAAGCCTTCGCGTTCTTCCTCATCGGTCTGGAACTGCCGCAGACACTATTCGCTCTACGACAGCAGCAGTGGACGGTGCTGCCGTGGCTTGTCCTGGGGGTGCTCGCCGCCCTCATCGCGACCCGGTTCATCTTCATCGGGCTGATGGCGCTCATCAACCGACGGTCGGGAATCGATCGTCGCGGCTGGCTGGTCATCGCCTGGGCGGGCGCTCGGGGACCGGTATCGGGCCTTGCCGCATTCACCCTGCCGTTCCTATTGGAGTCCGGGGGAGCGCTACCCGATCGAACCCTGCTCCTGGCGACGACCCTGAGCGTGATCGTCATCACCCTGCTGATCTCACCGACCTTGGCGCCTCTGGCGCGCCGCCTAGGACTGTCCGAGGATGACACGACCGACGAGCAACGGCGGGTGCGCCAAGCCCTTGCCGCTGCCGCCCTAGAACGCCTCGAGGACCTGACGGAGGATGCCGCGGAGTCCGACGAGGAGTTGCCGGAGGATCTCGTGGCGGAGTTCCGGAGCGCCTTCGAGCAGCGGTGGCGATCGGTCTCCAGCGGACAGGAGGGGCGAATGGGTGATGCCGCCACTCGGCGTCGACTGCTGATCGAACTCGTCCACGCCCAGCAGGAGGAACTCCAGCGCTGGCGGGACACTCGGCAGATATCCGATGCCACCGTCCGGGCGCTGCAGCATGAGTTGGACCTGCAATTGAGCAGCATCAAGAGGGGCACGTGATCAGTCGAGGTCGGGGCGCCAGGGCCGCGAACAGCCGGTCCTTCATCGGCGTCGTGGGATCTGGATAATGACATAATGTGCATTATCGGTGAATTACGGTGATGGTGCGGGGATGAGCGGCCAGCGGCGGATCAGGGCCTTCGCCCATCGTGGCGGCTCCCATGAGGCACCGGAGAACTCCCTCGAGGCCTTCACCCGCGCGGTAGCCCTGGGGTTCGTGGAGTTGGAAACCGATGTCCGCGGCACCGGCGACGGCGTGGCAGTCATCCACCATGACGCGACCTTGGATCGCACCACCGATCGTCGCGGTCGTCTCGCCGAGATGACCTGGAATGAAGTACGGCGAGCCCGGATCCATGGCCGAGAGCCGATCCTGCGGGTCGAGGAACTCCTCGAGGCTTTTCCCGGGGTTCGTGTCACGATCGACGTGAAGGATGCACCCTCCGTACCCGCTCTCATCCGCGCCCTGAGCCGATCTGAGGCACTCGATCGGGTCACGGTGGGCTCGTTCAGCCATCGCAGGATCACACAGGTGCGGCGGAGTCTTCCGGTTTCGACGTCCGCGTCCCCCGCCGAGGTGCTCACGCTCACCGCCTTGCCGCGATCCCCCGCACGATTCCAGCCCAGGTTCGTACAGGTGCCCCCACGAATCGGTCGCTGGCAGGTCCTGACGCCGTCCTTCGTGGCCAACGCTCACGCGGTCGGCTGCGAGGTGCACGTGTGGACCCTCGACGACGAGTCGTCCATCGTCGCGGCCCTCGATGCGGGTGCCGACGGGATCATGACCGACCGACCCAGCGAATTGCGACGGATTCTGCAGGCACGCTCCCTGTGGTGATCGTACACCAGTACGATGGATGCATTCCGGTTGACCCGGACTGTGGCTGGAATGTTCAATCCATGGCCGGTCGGTGAAGGTTCCGCTGCGAGCGGAACCCCAGCATCGTGACAGACGTCTGACTCTCGAGGGCTCATCCGGGGCCCGGGGCAGGACACTGGTGAGGAGGCGCGACCATGGCTGAAGGAGCATTGCGGGGAACCCGCCTAGGAGCGAGCAGCTACGAGTCCGATGAGCATGTCGAGCCCGCTGAGCGTCTGATCGTCCACTACGAGTGCCCGCGCGGTCACCTCACGTCGGTCCCCTTCTCGGTCGAGGCCGAGGAGATTCCCGTTCTGTGGGAGTGCCGCTGCGGTTCCGAAGCGCTTCGGCGCGAACATGAGCGACCCGAGCCGAAAGCGTCTCGACCAATCCGTACTCACTGGGACATGCTGCTCGAACGCCGCACCATCGCTGATCTTGAGGAGTTGCTCGATGAGCGCCTCGCACTGCTGCACTCCGGCAGCCGCAAGTCAGCCTGATCAGCTGCCCTAGAACACGCCTGAGCCACCCGGTCCCATCCCTGGTCCCCCGGGCCCTAGCCGGCGCGCCCAAGCGGACGCGATCGACGTGC
>CBFHQG010000035.1:0-19220 GCA_965657825.1 Actinomycetes bacterium
AGGCGCCGATTCGACCGCACGCTTCGGCCCAGGATCGGAAAGTCCTCCTTGATCCTGGTCGTGTCCAGCGCACCCGACGGTGCCGCGAGCAGACTCACGAACCAACGCCTGCCCGCGCCTGCGCGATGAAGGTCTCGTAACCCTCGTCCTCCAGCGTGGTGGCGAGCTCGGGGCCACCGGACTTCACAATCCGACCATCGACGAAGACGTGGACGAAGTCCGGATGGATGTACTTCAAGATCCGCGTGTAGTGCGTAATCAGCAAGGTTCCGGTCTCACCCGATGCCTGGTACCGATTGACACCCTCAGACACCACTCGCAGTGCATCGACATCCAAGCCTGAGTCGGTCTCATCCAAGATCGCGATCTTGGGCTTGAGCAGCTCCAGCTGAAGGATCTCGTGACGCTTCTTCTCGCCTCCGGAGAATCCTTCGTTGACGCTGCGCTCGGCGAAGGACGGATCGATGGACAGCGCCGCCATGGCGTCCTTCATCTCCTTCAGCCACAGCCGAAGCTTGGGAGCCTCACCCCGTACCGCAGTCGCCGATGTCCGCAGGAAGTTCGACACGGATACACCGGGGATCTCGACCGGGTACTGCATCGCGAGGAAGAGGCCGGCACGAGCCCGCTCATCGACGCTCATCTCCAACACGTTCTCACCGTCGAGGGTGATCGTGCCCTGCGTCACGACGTACTTGGGATGACCTGCGATGACGTAGGCGAGGGTTGACTTGCCCGACCCGTTAGGTCCCATCACCGCATGGGTTTGACCCTGCTTGATGGTCAGGTCGACCCCCCGCAGGATCGGTTGCTCGCCGGTGTCGGTTTCCACCGATGCGTGCAGGTCGTGGATCTCCAGGGTGGACACAGGTCTTACTCCTTCTCGGGATGGGCGGGCGATGTCGAAAGATCGGATGCGGGTACAGCGATGTCGACGAGCACACGGGCAGCGTCGCCCTCACCCTCGACGGTGACGGCGTAGACCGCTACCGGCTCGGTGGCCGGCAGGGTCAGGGCGGCTCCGGTGCGCAGGTCGAACACAGATCCGTGCAGCCAGCACTCGATGGTGCAATCAGCGACCTCGCCCTCGGACAAAGGGACATCGGCATGCGAGCAACGATCGGCGATGGCGTAGATCCCGCTGTCATCCCGGACCACCGCGACGGCCTCGCCGTCGATTTCCACTCGCAGTGCACCGGGCTGGGGGATGTCCTCCACGGCGCAGACGTCTACGGCGCTCATGCGTCGACCTCCTCATCACCGAGGACATCGGCGACGATCTCGGTGACACCGAGCCGAGCGTCGATATCTGCCATCACCTGACCGGCGATGCCATCGATGCCCGTCTTGCCCAGAATGTCAGCGAAGAACCCGCGCACCACGAGGACGCGGGCGAGCTCCTCGCTGATCCCCCGTGCTCGCAGGTAGAACATCTGCTCGTCATCGAAGCGTCCGGTGGCGCTTGCGTGACCTGCTCCGACGACCTCGCCGGTCTCGAGTTCGAGGTTCGGAACAGAATCGGCGCGTGCTCCATCGCTGAGTACGAGATTGCGGTTGACCTCATAGGTGTCGATACCAACTGCAGCCGCACGAACCAGAACGTCACCGATCCAGACCGTGTGAGTCCCGGCCCCCTCGAGTGCACCCTTGTAAATCACAGAACTTCGTCCGTGGGGCTGGCTGTGGTCGACGAAGACGCGGTGCTCATGGTGCTGACCGGAATCAGCGAAGAACAACCCCAGCAGTTCGGCGTTGCCTCCAGGCGCGGTGTATTCCACTGTCGCATTGACGCGCACGAGGTCTCCGCCCAGTGAGATCACAGAGTTGCGGACGGTCGAGTCGCGGCCGAGGCGCAGGTGCACGCGACTGACGTGCACTGCGTCACGATCGGATTCGACAATGGTGGCCATCGTGACGTTCGACTGATCGGCCGCGATCAGCTGAACGGCACCAGCGAAGACGCCGGACCCTGTGAAGCGGATCAGCACGTTAACCCGCGCGAACGCCGCCACCTCGAGACGGATCTGCGCGTAGGAAACCCCGCTGGGGGTACGGACGACGACCTCGACGAGGTCGGCAACCGAGTCATCGACGGTGATCCGCGTGACCTGCGGGCACGCCGCCCACGCCACCGCACTGATGCGGTCGATGGGTGCCGAACTGGCATCGCCTTCAACAGACTCCCGGGAGATTGCCTCCACCACGACACCCGCCGGAGCGATGACCTCCACCTCCGGGGTTGACATCGCTGCAGGGCCATCCAGCAACCCACCGAGCCGCTTGATCGGAGTGAACCGCCACTCCTCCTCGCGACCGGTGGGCATCTCGAAGGCGTCCGGATCGTAGGACACCACCAGTGGTGCGTGATCCGATGCCGGGACCATGACCGGTGACATCAGCCAACGGCTCCTTCCATCTGCAGTTCGATCAGACGATTGAGTTCCAGGGCGTACTCCATGGGCAGTTCCCGCGCGATGGGCTCGACGAAGCCTCGAACGATCATGGCCATCGCCTCGTCTTCTTCCATTCCGCGACTCATCAGGTAGAAGAGCTGGTCTTCACTGACTTTGCTGACCGTCGCTTCGTGGCCCATCGACACATCGTCTTCACGAACATCAACGTACGGGTACGTATCCGAACGCGAGATGTCATCGACGAGGAGCGCGTCGCACTTCACCGTGCTCTTAGAACCGTGCGAACCCTCGAGAACCTGGACGAGACCTCGATAGGAGGTCCGACCTCCGCCACGAGCCACCGACTTGGAGATGATCGTGGACGAGGTGCGGGGAGCAGCGTGCACCATCTTGGCGCCCGCATCCTGGTGCTGGCCTTCACCGGCGAACGCCACCGAGAGGGTCTCACCCTTCGCCTGTTCACCGGTCATCCAGACCGCCGGGTACTTCATGGTGACCTTGGATCCGATGTTGCCGTCGATCCACTCCATCGTCGCGCCGGCCTGTGCCACAGCGCGCTTGGTCACGAGGTTATAGACGTTGTTCGACCAGTTCTGGATAGTGGTGTACCGACACCGAGCACGCGGCTTGACCACGATCTCTACCACCGCGGAGTGCAGGGAATCAGACGAGTAGATCGGAGCCGTGCAACCCTCCACGTAGTGCACGTAAGCGTCCTCGTCGACGATGATGAGGGTGCGCTCGAACTGGCCCATGTTCTCGGTGTTGATGCGGAAGTAGGCCTGCAGCGGGATCTCGACGTTGACGCCCTTGGGCACGTAGATGAAGGAGCCGCCCGACCACACGGCGGTGTTCAATGCTGCGAACTTGTTGTCACCCACTGGAATGACCGATCCGAAATACTCGCGGAACAGATCCTCGTGCTCCTTCAAGCCGGTGTCGGTGTCGAGGAAGATCACCCCCTGCTCCTCCAGATCCTCGCGGATCTGGTGGTACACGACCTCGGACTCGTACTGGGCAGCGACACCCGCGACGAGACGTGCTTTCTCTGCCTCGGGGATCCCCAACTTGTCGTACGTGGTCTTGATGTCGTCGGGCAGCTCGTCCCAGCTGGTGGCCTGCTTCTCCGTGGAGCGAACGAAGTACTTGATCGTGTCGAAGTTGATTCCCGAGAGGTTGGATCCCCACACCGGCATGGGCTTCTTCTCGAATAGGCGAAGCCCCTTCAGTCGTAGGTCGAGCATCCACTGCGGCTCGTCCTTCAACGCGCTGATCTCGCGCACCACGTCCTCGTTCAATCCCCGCTTGGCTTTCGACCCGGCCTCATCGGAATCGCGCCAGCCATAGGCGTAGTTGCCGAGGCCGTCGAGTTCGGGATGTGCGGTGGTGGTCATGTCAAGCCCTTTCCTCTGCGGATGTGGTGAGCGGGACGAGCGTGGTGCACACACCATCACCGTGAGCGATGGTGGCCAAGCGGAGGACATGGGTCCCCAGGAGGGTCTGGAAAGCCTGGGTCTCGGCCTCGCACAGTTCAGGGAAGGCCGTTGCGACGTGGGCGACCGGGCAGTGATGCTGGCACACCTGCACAGCCGCCATCCCCTCAGCTTCCACGCAGGTGGCCGAGTACCCCTCGTCGTTGAGGATGCCCACCAGCGTGTCCACGCGTTCAGGCGTGTCGGGCACAGCGGCCAGCGTCTGTGCGTGACGGGCGACCCAGGAGCGGGCACGGTGCTCGGCGAAGGCCGACACCGGATCTTGATCCGTAGCCCCCTTGACCGCACTCTCCCCGCCCTCGGCCAGGTATCTCAGAGCACTCAGGGCGAGGTCGTCATAGGCCACCTCGAAGGCGTGCGAACCACGATCGGTGAGGCTGAACACCCGAGCCGGGCGGCCCCGTCGTCGTTCGGGGGTCGGGCCGAAGGGTGGTCGGTCCGAAGCCAGGACGAAACCCTCGGTGCACAGGGTGTCCAGATGCCGTCGGACGACGGCGCCGCTGAGCCCGAGGGATTCGGCTAACGCCGCGGCGGTAGCCGGTCCCGTTTCGTGCAGCGCACGGGCGACTCGCTCGGCACCGGGGCTCGGGAATTTCACACCCCTAGTGTGTCATTAATCCGACGAAGTGCAACCCCGCCTAGACTCACGCCTCGTGACCGGCCCCCTGGCTGCAGGTGATCGAGATGATGACCCGGCCGTGCTGTTGACGTCGGTCGAGGTCCGATACGGGGCCACCCGGGCCCTGACCGGGCTGGACCTCATGATCCGCCCCGGTCGCATCACGGCCCTCCTCGGGCCCAATGGTGCCGGGAAGTCCACCACGGTCGCCGTCATCGCGGGCCTCATCGAGCCCGACAGCGGGTCTGCTCAGGTGCTCGGCGTTCCCGCCGGCTCGCTGCCAGCTCGTGACAGTCTTTCGGTGATGCTTCAGGAGGGTGGGATACCCACCGCGGCCACCGCAGTCTCGATCGTCAGGCACCACGCTGACTTGAGGGGCGCACCTGCGACGGCAAGCGAGGTCATCGAGGAACTCGATCTCACCAGCCTCGGACGCACGACATTCCGTCGCATGTCCGGAGGGCAGCGTCGCCGCGTCGCTCTCGGCTGCGCCCTGGTCGGCCACCCGCGCATCGTGGTGGTGGATGAGCCCACCGCGGGCCTGGACCCGTCGTCTCGACGGATGACGTGGGACATCCTCGACCGCCTGCGTGCCCGCGGAGTCACCGTCCTGCTCAGCACTCACGATCTCGACGAGGCCGAACGCCTAGGCGACGACATCGTCATCATCGATCAGGGACGTGCCGTCGTGTCGGGTCCGCGCGACATGCTGCTCGGGGACACCCCCGATGCCGTGGTCTTCGAGGGCCCACTCCATCTGGATACCGGGAGCCTTCGAGATGCACTGCCCCGTGGCGTGCGGATCGACGAACTCATACCGGGCCGCTACCGCATACAGGGTGCGGTGAGTCCGGCGGACATCGCATCGGTCACCGCGTGGGCCGGGCAGCACGGGATTCCGCATCATCGGATCCGCGTGGCCGCCATGTCGCTGGAGGATCTGTATTTCTCAGTCACGTCCCCCTCCCATCGCAGGGATGCGCCATGACCAGCCATGAGCCAATGACCGGGCCACGGGAGTCCGCAGCGCCTCCGAGCAGAGCGCGGCGCATCCGACTGCAGGCCGGATACGACACCCGATTGACGATGGCGAACGGGGAGCAACTGCTCCTCACGGTGGTGATCCCCATCGGTGTCCTTCTCGGGCTGTACTGGTTCCCCGCCCTCGCCCTCGTCCCATCCGGAGCCGCGACGGACACACCGCGCATCGACCTGGCCCTCCCCGGTGCCCTGACCGTGGCCGTCCTCTCCAGCGCTTTCGCCTCCTTGGCGATCGCGACAGGTTTCGATCGACGATCCGGCAGCCTGCTCCTTCTGGCGACCACTCCCCTGTCCCGAACAGACCTCGTCTGGGCGCGCGCCATCAGCACCTTGACCATCGTGGCTGGGCAGGTCCTGATCCTCCTGGTCATCGCGGCCGCGCTGGGTTGGCGGCCCACACCGCCTGCGATCGCGGGCGCTGCCTTCGTCGTCGTCGGGGCTTTGAGCCTCGCCGCGTGCGCCATCATGATCGCTGGTGTCGCCCGCGCCGAGGCGACGCTCGCGTTGGCGAATGGGGTGTTCCTGCTGCTCCTCGTCGCAGGCGGGACTGCGATTCCGGCCTCCAGCCTGCCCTCCTGGTGGGCACCGGTCGCACAATCTCTTCCCAGCGGAGCCCTGGCCGATGGGCTGCGCTGGAGCCTGCTGGAGCTTCCTGGTCTGCCCACGTGGTCGCTCCTCGCCCTCATCATGTGGGGAGCGGCGGCGACCCTCGTGGCCCGACGTACCTTTCGCTGGGACTGACACATCGCAGCCTGCGCACGTCGGGCTGTGCAGCACCATGGGCGGTCTGGTCGTAGCCTGGTGAGGTGACCTCGGGAGCCGACATCGCGAGTGGATCGGTCAGTGCTGTTCCGCGTGGCCTGCGCCGGCTGTACATCGCCAACCTGATCGCACAGATCGGAATCGTCATCACCGGCGGCATCGTGCGTATCACGGGTTCCGGGCTGGGCTGTCCCACCTGGCCGGAGTGCGTCGAGGGCTCGCTCACCCCCACCTCCGCCCAGGAGGAGTCCACCTGGCACAAGGCGTTGGAATTCGGAAACCGTCTGTTGACGTTCGTGCTGGCCGCCTTAGCTATCGCAGCCGTCGTCGCCACGATCATCTGGCTGCGACGCCGGCGCGCCTCGGGCTCGGCAGGTCGACCGGTGCTACTCGCCCTCGCCGCGATCCCCCTCATCGGCACGGTCGCTCAGGCGATCCTCGGTGGGATCACGGTTCTCACCGGCCTCAATCCACTCGCGGTCGCCGGGCACTTCCTCGTGTCGATGGCGATCATCGCCGGCTGCGTCGTGCTCGTCGTACGCGCAGGAGAATCCGGTGACCACCCCCGGTGCTATTCGGTCGCCACTCCCCTGCGGGTGATGATCCGTGCTCTCGTCAGCGTCGCTGGAGTCGTCGTCGTCCTGGGCGTCGTCGTGACCGGATCGGGGCCCCACGCCGGGGATGACGATGTTGCCTCCCGATTCCCCTTCGACCTGCGCACCGTCGCATGGCTGCACGCTGATGCAGTCTGGCTGTTCCTGGGACTGCTCGTCGGTGTCATCGCCGTCTCCTGGCTGCTGGGCTGGCCCGCTCCCGTCAGTCGGCGGGCCTGGCTGCTCGCGGCGGTTTCGGTCACCCAGGGGGCGATCGGGTACGCCCAGTACGCCCTCGGCGTCCCTGAAGTTCTCGTTGCCCTGCACATGATCGGGGCCTGCCTCACCTGGGCTGGGGCTGTCTGGCTGCTGCTGGGTATCCGCACTCGCGGGGTGGTGGGTGGCAGTCTCGATGCTGATTCGGTCCTTCAGACGACCCCGGGTCGGCCATCCCCGAATGAGTCGGTCAGCTAGTGAGTCGCTGCGCGAACTAGCCCAGAATCGCTGCGCCCACGAAGGGGTCGATGCCGACAGCGAGGAACAGCACCGCGAGATAGGTGATCGAGCCATGGAACAGTCGCATGGGAGCAGGGTCGGCAACACCTCGAGCCACACTCACCCACAAGCGCGTGACCTCCGCGAGAAAAAGCACGCCGAGCGCCGCGGCTGTGACGGTGTATACCGGACCCATGGGCGCGAGCCAGATCAACGCAAGGGATGACGCGATCATCAGCACCGAGTACACCGCGATGTGACGCATCACGATCCGAGGAGACGCGAGCACCGGAAGCATCGGGACGCCGGCGGCCAGGTAGTCCTCGCGGTAGCGCAGCGACAGCGGCCAGTAGTGAGGTGGGGTCCAGAAGAAGACCACGAGGAACAGGGCCACCGGTGCCCAGGTCAGACTCCCGGTCACCGCAGCCCAGCCGATCAGTACGGGCATGCAACCGGCGGCTCCACCCCACACGATGTTCGATGCGGTGTGGCGCTTGAGCAGGATCGTGTACCCGACGGCATAGGCGATGATGGCGACTGCTGCGAGAACCGCCGCGAGTGCATTGGTGAAAACAGCCAGGACGACCAGGCTGAGAACCGACAGGATCGTGCCGAACACCACGCCGGCCCGCGCAGATATACGACCGCTTGCGACCGGTCGATGGGCGGTGCGCTGCATGAGCCGGTCGATGTCCCGGTCATACACGCTGTTGAACGTGCTGGCTCCACCGGCTGCCAACGAACCCCCGACGATGACCGCGACCATGGTGCCCAGATCAGGCCATCCCCCGGCCGCCAGGATCATCGTCGGGATGGTGGTGACGAGCAGGAGCTCGATGATCCGCGGCTTGGTCAAGGAGACGTAGGCGGCGACCGTGCCCCGAAGTCCCTGGGTGGGTTCGCCACCGCCGGTGGCTTCGAGGTCGACCGAGCGGCGATCGAGGGTTGCCACGCTCGGCCCGCCTTTCATCGTCGACACCCGATCCGGGACGTATCCACCGGATCTGGATCCGGGGAAACCACCGCCTTACGTTCATCTGCGAGTCTACCTACCGACTTCTCGTTGGCCCTCTGCCCCGGGAGTTAGGTCGCTAGGCTGCGGCCTGTGACCTCGATGACACCGGAATACCCCCTCGCTCCCGTGATGGATCTGCCAGCCTGGGGCCCCCTCGATGACCGAACCGTCGCGACGATCCGCGGCCTGGCCATGGATGCCGTCCAGAAGGTCGGCAATGGCCACCCCGGCACCGCCATGAGCCTCGCCCCCGCGGCTCATCTGATCTTCAGCCGGTTCCTGCGTCATGATCCGACCGACCCGAACTGGCTGGGCCGCGACCGATTCGTCCTGTCCTGCGGGCACTCATCCCTCACCCTGTACATCCAGTTGTTCCTCACCGGCTACGGGCTGCAGCTGTCCGACCTGGAGTCCTTCCGCACCTGGGGCAGCCTGACTCCCGGTCACCCAGAGCACGGCCACACCATCGGTGTGGAGACCACAACCGGTCCCCTCGGACAAGGGATCTCCACAGCCGTCGGCATGGCCATGGCGTCTCGGTACGAACGAGGACTGCTCGATCCAGACGCACCCTGGGGCACCAGCCCGTTCGATCATCACGTGTGGGTGATCGCCTCCGATGGCGATCTGGAGGAGGGTGTGTCGGCAGAGGCGTCCAGCCTGGCCGGTACCCAGCGCCTGGCGAACCTGACCGTCATCTGGGATGACAATCACATCTCTATCGAGGGCAATACCGAGGTTGCTTTCACCGAGGACGCCGCCGCGCGCTACGAGGCTTACGGCTGGCGCGTCCACGAGGTGGGCCTCACCCCGACAGGCGACGTCGATGTCGAAGGGCTGGGCGAGGCTTTGATGGCGGCGCGCTTGGAAAGCGAGCAGCCGACGTTCATCGCGATGCGGTCGGTGATCGCCTGGCCCGCACCGAACGCGCAGAACACCGCCAAGGCCCATGGGGCTGCCCTGGGCGCCGACGAGGTCGCTGCCACCAAGGCCCGCCTCGGACTGGACCCCTCGGTCGATTTCGCCGTGCCCGATGACGTGTTGGCCCACACCAGGGCGGTCGCCGACCGCAACCGTCCGCTGCGTCAGGCCTGGGACGCTGCGTACGCCCAATGGCGTATCGCCCACCCCGACCGGGCCAGCCTGCTCGATCGCCTGCTCAGCGGGGCCCTCCCCGATGGTCTGGCCGATCAGCTTCCCGATTTCGAGACCGGCACTTCCCTGGCCACCCGGCAGGCTTCGGGCAGGACGATCAACGCGCTCGCTGCGCACATGCCCGAACTTTGGGGTGGTTCAGCCGATCTCGCCGGCAGCAATGACACCACGATCGACGGCGGGCTGTCCTTCCTACCCGCCGGAACCCTGGCCCCCGACGCTTCTCCCTACGGGCGGATCCTGCACTTCGGGATCCGTGAGCACGCGATGGGGGCGATCCTCAATGGAATCGCCCTGTCGGGTCTGACTCGGCCGTTCGGTGGGACCTTCCTGGTCTTCAGTGACTACATGCGTGGCTCGGTTCGGCTGTCCGCGCTCATGCAGACAGCGGTGACGTACGTCTGGACCCATGACTCGATCGGTCTCGGCGAGGACGGCCCCACCCACCAGCCGGTCGAGCACCTGTGGTCGCTACGCGCGCTCCCTGGTCTGGCAGTCGTCCGCCCAGCCGATGCCCGCGAGACTGCAGCGGCGTGGTTGGCGACCCTGCAGCAGCGCGGCCCCGTCGGGATGATCCTCAGTCGCCAGGGCCTTCCTGTGCTCTCCGGCACTGAAGGCCTCGACGCGGCCCGCGTTGCCCGCGGTGCCTATGTCCTCGCCGACGCTGAGGCTGGTGACATGCAGGCGATCATCATCGCGACGGGATCGGAGGTATCGCTGGCTGTGGCCGCACGCGAGGCTCTGGAGGGAGAAGGCATCGGAGTCCGCGTCGTATCCGCACCCTGCCTGGAATGGTTCGATGCCCAGCCCGCCAACTACCGCGATGCCGTGCTGCCCCCCTCCGTGCGCGCGCGTGTATCGGTAGAGGCTGGAGCCACGATCGGCTGGCACCGCTATGTAGGAGACCGGGGCGCCACGATCGGCCTCGACCATTTCGGCGCGAGTGCTGCGGCAGCGACCCTCTACACCGAGTTCGGCATCACCCCTGAGGCGGTTGCCGAGGCTGTTCGTCGCACTATCACCAACTGACACCGCACCCACCTACGCGAGAGGTTCGCTATGACCACACCCGCCGTGCTCACCGAACTCACCGATGCCGGTGTCTCCATCTGGTTGGACGATCTCGATCGCCATCGCTTGGAGTCAGGCAACCTGACCGAACTCATCACCACACGCGCAGTGCGCGGAGTGACCACGAACCCCACGATCTTCGGCCGCGCGATCACGGGTGAGTCCTCGGCCTACGCCGCGCAGATCGCATCATTGGCTGCGGCCGGAGTCGATGCCGAAGGTGCGGTCCGGGCGATGACCACCGACGACGTTCGGGCCGCCTGCGATGTTTTCGCCCCACTGTGGGAGTCCAGCGGTGGCACCGACGGTCGTGTCTCCATCGAGGTCGATCCTCGGCTTGCACGCGACACCAAGTCCACGATCATCCAGGCCCGGGAACTGTGGGCAGAGGTCAACCGACCCAACGTTCTGATCAAGATTCCGGCCACGCTGGAAGGCTTGCCGGCTATCACGGAGGTGATCAGCGACGGCATCAGCGTCAACGTGACGCTCATCTTCTCCCTCGAACGCTACGCGGCAGTGATCGACGCGTGGATGTCCGGCTTGGAACTCGCCCTCGCCCGTGGACACGAGCCGTCCTCGATCGTGTCGGTTGCATCGTTCTTCGTCAGCCGTATCGACACAGCGGTCGACAATGCCCTCGATGCCCTCGACTCCCCCGATTCGGCAGATCTGCGTGGCGAGGCAGCTCTCGCCAGCGCCCGACTCGCCTGGGGCGTGTACACCGACGCCTTATCGACCTCACGGTGGGCTGCGCTGCGCGAGCAGGGTGCGCAACCTCAACGGCCGCTGTGGGCATCGACCGGCGTGAAGGATCCCGCGTTCTCCGATACCCGTTACGTCCTCGGCCTCGTGGCCCCCGGATGCGTCAACACGATGCCGGAGAAAACCCTCATGGCCGTCGCTGACCACGGCGTCTTCGACGGTGACACCGTGAGCGGAACACAGGACCATGCCCGAGAGGTCTGGGCGCGGCTGGAGGCGCTGGGCATCACCGAGGCCCGGGTGGCAGCCGATCTGGAGGAGGCAGGGGTGGCGTCCTTCGAGAAGTCCTGGATCGACCTTCTCGATGCGGTGGAGGGTCAGTTAGCAACAGCGCGACAGGCCTGACTGCCCCATTCGGCCGCTTTTTTCGAAGAATCGAAGGATCGAAGGATCATCGTGAATCCCCTGAGAGACCCACGTGATGCGCGACTGCCGCGGGTGGCGGGCCCTTGCGCGGTCATCCTCTTCGGAGTCACCGGAGATCTTGCCCGGAAGAAGATCATGCCGGCGATCTACGACCTGTCCAATCGCGGACTGCTCCCACCCGGATTCGGACTCGTCGGGTTCGCGCGTCGGGAATGGGCCGATGAGGACTTCGCCGCCGAGGTCCACGACGCGGTGCGCGAGCACGCCCGCACACCCTTTCGCGAGGAGGTGTGGGAGCAGTTGGCGGAGGGAATCCGCTTCGTGGCCGGCGACCTGACCGATCCTGCCGCCTTCGACGAACTGCGGCGCACAGTGACAGCACTTGATGCTGAGCGAGGCACCCTCGGCAATCACGCGTTCTACCTGTCGATCCCACCCGGCCTCTTTCCCACGGTCGTGACCCAGATAGACAAGGCAGGTTTGGCCCAACGCCCGGAGGGTGCCTGGCGTCGCGTGGTCATCGAGAAGCCTTTCGGACACGATCTGGCAAGTGCCCAGGATCTCGACCGGGTGCTGTCGGAAGTCTTCAAACCCGATGAGATCTTCCGCATCGATCACTACCTCGGCAAGGAGACCGTACAAAACATCCTCGCGGTGCGATTCGCCAATGAGATGTTCGAGCCCCTGTGGAACTCTCGCTATGTCGATAACGTCCAGATCACCCAGGCCGAGGACATCGGGATTGGCGGCCGTGCGGGTTACTACGACGGGATCGGCGCGGCTCGGGACGTCATCCAAAACCACCTCCTTCAACTTCTCGCTCTCACCGCGATGGACGAGCCACTGTCGTTCGATCCCCGCGAGGTGCGCCACGAGAAGGAGAAGGTGCTCGCCGCCATCACCCTTCCATCGGACATCGACGCGCATACCGCTCGGGGGCAATACGCGACAGGTTGGCAGGGCGGAGTCCCCGTGGTCGGATACCTCGAGGAGGACGGCATCCCGCCGGACTCGACGACCGAGACGTTCGCGGCGATCCGCGTCGACATCGATAATCGCCGGTGGGCCGGTGTCCCCTTCTACCTGCGTACCGGCAAACGGCTAGGTCGGCGGGTGACCGAGGTCGCCGTCATCTTCAAGAGGGCGCCCCACCTGCCCTTCGCTTCATCGTCTGTGACTGAACTGTCCGACAACGCGCTGGTATTCCGAATCCAGCCGGATGAGGGGATCACGTTGCGATTCGGATCGAAGGTCCCGGGAATCGCCGCCATGGAGGTACGCGATGTCACCATGGATTTCCAGTACGGGGATTCCTTCGTCGATACCAGTCCCGAGGCGTACGAACGACTGATCCTCGACGTCCTGCTCGGTGAGCCGCCGCTGTTCCCTCAGGCGCGTGAGGTCGACCTGAGTTGGCGCATCTTGGATCCGGTCCTCGACCGGTGGGCCGAGCACGGACGACCTGACCCCTACGCGTCCGGTGGTTGGGGGCCAGGTTCGGCATACGAGATGATCGCTCGCGACGGGCGCACCTGGAGGCGGCCGTGATCAGACTCGAGGACACCAGTGGCCACGATATTGCCGCCGCCATCGCCGCGGAACGCCACCGGATGGGCTCCCCCACCACGGGCATGGTGCTGACGCTTCTCATCCTTACCGATGAGACGCTCCAGGCCGACGCCACGGCCGCAGCCGTCGCCAGCGCGCGCGAGCACCCGATGCGCATTCTCACCTTCGTCCCGCGTCCCGGCGGCGACGCCGACCGGATCGACGCCGACATCAGTGTCGGCGGTGATGACGGTCCCGGTGAGGTCGCGGTGCTCCGACTCCGTGGCGATCGCAGCACCCATGCGAACTCCGTGGCGATTCCTCTGCTCCTGCCGGACACACCGGTCGTCGCCTGGTGGCCGGGCCAGGCACCGACTTCCCTGGCTTACGATCCGATCGGCCACCACGCCGAGCGTCGGATCACCGACGTCGCGACCGTCGCTGAGCCCCTGCAGGCGCTGCAGATTCGCCGAGAGAACTATCAGGCTGGCGACACCGACCTGTCCTGGACCAGGATCACCCATTGGCGCAGCGTCCTAGCCTCCGTTCTGGACCGGCCACTGGCCACGCCACGTTCTGTGACGGTGGATGCAGCGAGTGGCAATCCCAGCGCATGCCTGCTTGCCGCGTGGCTGTCTTGGGCCCTGGACATCCCTGCCCAGGTGCGCAGCATCGACACACCTGGAATCGCCGCGGTCGCCATCTCCACCGATGACGGAGAGATCAGCCTGTCGCGGCCTCGTGGGAATGTCGCCACCCTGCGTGTTCCCGGAGTCCCAGATGCTCCGGTGGCGTTGTCCAGGCGTGGACTGGCGGACCTGATAGCCGAGGATCTTCGGCGGCTGACGCCCGATGAGATCTATGCCGAGGCTCTCGCGACGTTACCCCGGGTGGAATACGTCTGAGCGTTGCGTCCTAGCGCTTCTTCAGCCGTGCAAGCGCCTCATCGAGGATGGCTGCCCCGTCCGCATCGGAGCGGCGCTCCTTGACGTAGGCCAGGTGAGTCTTATAGGGCTCGATCTTCGGTGGCGCCGGTGGCTCCTGGGAGTTCTGACTGGCCGGCCAGCCACAGCGCGGGCAGTCCCAGGTTTCGGGAATCGCAGCTTCAGCAGCGAAGCTGGGCGTCGTCTCGTGCCCACGGGCGCACCAGAAGGTGACCCAGACTCGAGGAGCTGCCTCGCCGCGCTCGGCCTCGCCCATCGGACCGGCGCCGACTCGACTTCCCCGGATCGCGCTTCCACCTGCCATGCGACCTAACCTCCAGTACGTACGAGCAGACCGACGGCCACGATCGAGGCCGCCCAGATGAGACCGATTCCGATGGTGAGCCGATCGAGATTCTTCTCCGCGACCGAGGAACCACCGATCGACGACGTCACCCCGCCGCCGAACAGATCCGATAGACCCCCGCCCTTGCCACGGTGCAGGAGGATCAGCACCACGAGGATCACGCTGGTCAGGACCAGGAGGATCGACAGCCCGATGATCAAGGCAGTCGTCATGGATGTTCAACTCCTCTGGGTCGCTCCCGGCGCTGAGCGCCGCGGTTGTCCGCCGATAACCCGCGTGACGTTATCACGATGGGCACCCCTATCCCGCGTCCGGAGCCGGGTGCAGCCGGAACCTCACGATGCCCACGAACTCCTCAGCGTCGAGGCTCGCCCCCCCGATGAGCGCTCCATCGACATCCGGCTGCGCCATGATTCCGGCGATGTTGGTCACCTTGACCGAGCCGCCGTACAGGATCCGGCACTCCTCCGCGGCTCGGGGGGAGATCTGCTCGGCGAGGTACTCCCGTAGCGCCCCGCAGACCTCCTGCGCATCCTGGGGAGTCGCGACCTCGCCCGTTCCGATCGCCCAGACCGGCTCGTAGGCGATCACCAGCGAACTCACCTGCTCGTCGGTAAGGCCCTGCAGTGACCCGGCGAGTTGCGCCACTGTTACCTCGAGGTGCTCGCCAGCCTGACGGACCTGCAGGTCCTCTCCGACGCAGACGATCGGCGTGATCTCATGCCGAAGGGCAGCGGCCGCCTTCGCGGCGACCAGCGCATCGTCCTCATGGTGGTAGAGACGACGCTCACTCTGACCCACCGTGACGTACTGGCATCCGAGCTTGGCCAGCATCGCCGCACTGATGTCCCCCGTGTAGGCCCCCTTCTCATGGGCCGACACATCTTGGGCACCGAACTCGATGCGATAGCCGTCCGCGTCGATCAGGGTCTGCACGGACCGCAGATCCGTGAATGGCGGCAGTACGACGACGTCCACCGCATCGAAGTCCTCGTCGTTCAGAGCGAATGCGATCTTCTGCACCAAAGCAATCGCCTCGAAATGATTGACGTTCATCTTCCAGTTGCCCGCCATCATCGGCTTGCGCTTCGTCATCGGCGTCCTGTTCTCGTCGTGTTCGGTCGGTAGTCCCGGGGAGGATGTCTGGAGATCGCGGGGGGCGATCTCGACATGGAATCAGCTCAGATCGGATCGGGCTCCTCGAGGACCGCTAGTCCGGGCAAGGTCTTGCCTTCGAGGAGTTCAAGGCTTGCTCCGCCGCCGGTAGAGATGTGGCTGAACCGGGATTCATCGAGTCCGAGCAACCTGATCGCAGCAGCCGAGTCGCCACCCCCGACGACGGTGAAGGCCGAGGACGCCTCGATGGCCTCCGCGATCCGGCGGGTGCCGTTGGCGAACGCGGGAATCTCGAACACACCCATCGGTCCGTTCCACACGATCGTCTGTGATCCATCGATCCGAGTGATGTAATCCTCCGTGGTCTGAGTCCCGATATCGAGCCCCATGGCGTCATCAGGAATGTCGTCGACAGACGTCGTCCAGGATTCCGCTTGATCACTGATTTCGCGCGCCACGACAACGTCTCGGGGTAGGGCGAGTTCGACACCGAGACGATCGGCTTTCTCCATCAGCAGCGTGACCGTGTCGAGCATCGATTCATCGAGGAGGGAACGACCGACTCCCAGGCCACGCGCCGCCAGGAAGGTGAACGCCATTCCTCCACCGATCAGCACCTGGTCGACATGATCGAGCAGGTTGTCGATCACGGTGATCTTGTCAGAGACCTTCGCGCCACCCAGGATGACCGTGTAGGGCCGCTGAGGGTTCCGCAGCACGCGCGCGAAGGCGCGCTGCTCCTGATCGACGAGGAGTCCGGCCGCGTGTGGCAGCCGTCGAGCCAGATCGGTTACCGATGCCTGCTCCCGGTGGACGACCCCGAAGCCATCACTCACATACGCCTGAGCCCACTGAGCCCATTCGTCGGCCAAGGAAGCCCGTTCCTGTTCGATCTTGCTGGTCTCGCGGGGGTCGAACCGCACATTCTCTGCCACCAGGACCTGCCCATCACCGAGGCGCCCCACCGCGGCAGAGAGCTCCGCGCCCGTGGGCTCGCTGACGAAACCGACCGATCGACCGAGTACCTCGCCCAATCGACGAGCGACAGGGCTCAGTGAGAGGGACGGATCCGCCGACCCCTTAGGCCTGCCCAGATGTGCCAGAACGACGACCCGGGCCCCACGGTCGAGCAGGGAGAGCAGCGTCGGCACGCTGGCCCGGATACGACCATCATCGGTGATCCGCGCAGATCCATCATCGTCGTATGCGAGGGGTACGTTCAGATCGCATCGCACAGCGACGACGCGTCCGTCGACCGGAAGATCCGTTACAGACACTGTCACGGCAGGGTCGCTACAGCCGGGCACCGACGTAGCGGATCAGGTCGACGAGTCGATTGGAGTAGCCCCATTCGTTGTCGTACCAGCCGAGGACCTTCACCATCGTCCCCATCGAATTCGTCATCCCTGCATCGAAGACAACGGACGCGGGATCGGTGACGATGTCCGTCGACACGATGGGATCCTCCGTGTAGTGCATGATCCCGCGCAGCGGCCCATCGGCCGCTGCCTTCATCGCCGCGTTTATCTCATCCTTCGTCGCGGGGTTCTTCAACTCGACCGTGAGGTCCGTCGCCGATCCTGTCGGTGTCGGTACGCGCATCGCATACCCGTCCAGCCGACCCTTCAACTGCGGAAGAACAAGACCGACGGCCTTGGCAGCCCCGGTGGTGGTCGGAATCATGTTGATCGCGGCGGCTCGCGCACGTCGAAGATCGGAGTGCGGGAAGTCCAAGATGCGCTGATCGTTGGTGTAAGCGTGGATGGTGGTCATCATGCCGCGCTCGATACCGAAAGAGTCATCGAGGACCTTCGCCATGGGAGCCAGACAATTGGTGGTGCAGGAGGCATTGGAGATCACCACATCGGTGGCCGGGTCGTAGTCGCCTTCGTTCACCCCCATCACGATGGTGACATCCTCATTCTTGGCGGGGGCGGAGATGATGACCTTCCGGGCACCGGCCTCGATGTGAGCCCGAGCCTTCGTCGCATCGGTGAAGTGACCGGTCGACTCCAGAACGATCTCAGCGCCGAGCTCCGACCACGGTAGAGCCGCCGGATCCCGTTCGGCCATGACCGCAATGGTGCGACCATCGACGGTGATAGAACCCTCTCCGGCGCTGACCTGCGCATCGAAACGTCCCAGGACGCTGTCGTACTTGAGCAGGTGAGCCAACGTGGCGGTGTCGGTGAGGTCGTTGATACCGACGATGACGACCTCGTCAGCCATCCCGGCGACATAGAGCGACCGAAGGAAGTTGCGGCCAATTCGACCGAAACCGTTGATACCTACCCGGACTGCCATGGGGTTCCTCCTCGAGATTCCATCGTGAGCCTCCACCCTATCCGGTCTCGTTGTCCTCCCAATCACCGTTCAAAATCGCCTCGGTCAAGGCAGCCTCCGTCCCGGGGATGCCGAGCTCCTCCGCGCGACGATCCGCCGTGGACAGCAGCCGTCGGATGCGTCCGGCCACCGCGTCCTTGGTCATCGGCGGATCTGCAAGGGCGCCGAGTTCCTCCAGGCTGGCCTGACGATGCTCCAATCGCAGCCTCCCGGCCTGAGCGAGGTGCTCGGGCACATCGTCGCCCAAGATCTCCAGGGCCCGACTGACCCGGGCACCTGCTGCGACCGCTGCCCTAGCCGAGCGACGCAGGTTCGCGTCGTCGAAGTTCGCCAGCCGATTGGCCGTGGCGCGCACCTCGCGCCGCATTCTCCGCTCCTCCCAGGCGAGCACGGAGGAATGTGCACCCATCCGGGTCAGCATCGCCGCTATCGCGTCACCATCACGGATCACCACTCGATCTACCCCGCGGATCTCCCTCGATTTGGCAGCGATCCCCAGGCGTCGCGCCGAACCGACCAGGGCCAGTGCGGCCTCCTGCCCGGGACAGGTGATCTCCAGAGCACCCGAGCGCCCTGGTTCAGTCAAGGATCCGTGAGCCAGGAATGCTCCCCGCCATGCGGCCTCGGCATCGCAGGTGCCCCCGTTGACAACCGTCGGAGGAAGCCCGCGGATAGGGCGGCCGAGCGCGTCGACCAACCCGGTTTGCCGCGCCAGATGATCGCCACCCCGAACCACACGTACGACATAGCGACTGCCCTTGCGCATTCCGGAGGACGTGACGATCGCGACATCACTGTCAGCGTTGTAGACATCGGCCAGAGTGCGACGCAGGCGCCGGGCGATCGCGCCCGCGTCCAGGTCGGCCTCCACAACCACCTGCCCGCTGATGACATGCAGGCCCCCGGCGAACCTCAGAAGCGAAGACGCCTCAGCCCTGCGACAGCAGGTCCGAGTGACCTCCAACCGACTGAGCTCGTCTTTGACCTCTGCTGTCAACGCCATGGAAACATCCTCACCGAGTGACCATCCTCATTCATCGTGACCACATTGATCACTCGCTGCTCGCTGTACTTCTCGATCTCAGCACATCCGCCAGAGCGGCGGCAAGAAGTTCCGGATGATGTATTCCGTCA
>CBFHQG010000036.1:0-19202 GCA_965657825.1 Actinomycetes bacterium
CATGTGGATAGGGGTCATCACCATGACGGCCACCATCACGATGTGTCCGATTGCGATGGCGCTGATCCCCAGGATCGCCGACCGATTGCCTCGGATGTGCTCGATGCCGTCCCGCAACCGTGGCCGGGCGACCTCAGCAGCCGCCACCGGGTCGATGGCTGCCCGCTGGGCCCGTGC
Organism: Actinomycetes bacterium; assembly: GCA_965657825.1. Taxonomy (GTDB): domain Bacteria; phylum Actinomycetota; class Actinomycetes; order S36-B12; family S36-B12; genus M55B157. The sequence continues at coordinate 178 of CBFHQG010000036.1, forward strand.
CACGAGGTAGGGATCGGGGCGCATGAAGACACCGAGCACGACCGTGGCTCCGGCCAATGCGAGGAAGGCCACCACGTAGGGGCCGGCCAACTGCGGAAGGCCCAGGGCGACGCCGAGGTGACCGGAGACCTCCAGCAGATTGGGTCCGGCTACCGCCCCGATCGTGCCCGCCCAGACGACGATCGACAGGGACCGACCGCGGGTTTCCTCCGTGGCCAGATCGGTGGCCGCGTATCGCGCCTGCAGGCCCGACGCGGTGGCGACCCCGACCAGCAAGGTTCCGGCGTAGACCAGGATCAACGACCACCACACGGCACCGGCGATGACGATGAGCGCCCCGATCGCACCGAGCCCATAGCCGAAGGCCAAGGACACGCGCCGACCACGGCTGAGCGCCAGCCGGGCCAGTGGCAACGCCATGATCGCTGCTCCCAGGACACCGAATGTCTGCGCGAGGCCGGCTGCTCCCTCGCTACCGGAAACCCCGGCCGCGATGAGGGCACCGGCTGCGACTGCCCCGGCGACGGCCAGACTGCCCAGCGCCTGACCGCCGGAGAGCACGGCGATGGAATGTCGCTGGATGCGCTCCACGGAGCCTGCCGACATCGGAAGGGTCGCGGTCACGGCGGCGACGCTACCTCAGCCAGGAGGGAACATCGGCCACCTCGCACACCGCGCGCCAGATCACGCTGGTATCGATTCCGGCGTCGATCGCCTGCATGACCGTGCGCGAACCGAGGGGACCGAGGACGACATCACCCGCCCATGACCGGGCGTACTCCGATCCGAGGACCGCATCCATGCGCTCCCAGAAATCGGTGAGTCTCATCGTGGGCATCGTGGGCAGTCAAGCACACCGGACCGCGGGACCCATCGAAGGAGGGCAGACAGCGTGCGGGGCGTCAGGAGAGGATGTGGTCGTGGCTGATCCCCTGGGTGGACTCACCCCGGCAACCCGGGCGTGGTTCGCCGATGCCTTCGCTGAGCCCACCCCCGCCCAGGAGCAAGCCTGGGCGGCGATCGGGCGGGGTGAGGACACCCTGGTGGTCGCCCCGACCGGATCGGGCAAGACTCTCGCTGCCTTCCTCACCGCGATCGATGAGATCCTCACCTCTCCCCCGGCACCCTCTCGGGCGCGCTGTCGCATCCTGTACGTCTCACCGCTCAAGGCACTCGCCGCTGACATCGAACGCAATCTGCGCTCACCGCTGGTCGGGATCGCCCAGGCCGCAGACCGACTGGGCTTGGATCTGCCCGCGATCACCGTCGGGGTCCGTACCGGCGACACGGACGCCGCGGAACGACGTCGCCTGGTCTCGCACCCGCCCGACATCCTCATCACCACTCCCGAGTCCCTCTTCTTGATGCTCACCTCCGCGGCACGGGAGTCACTGCTGGGGGTCCGCACCGTGATCGTCGATGAGATCCACGCCCTGGCCGGAACCAAGCGCGGTGCCCACCTTGCCGTCTCCCTAGCCCGACTCGACCACCTCGTCGCGCACCACGGCACCCTTGACGGCACCCTTGACGGCACCCTTGACGGCACCCATGACCGCAAGCAAGACGGCGAGCAAGACGGCGAGTCGGCGGCTGTGCAGATCCAGCGCATCGGACTATCGGCAACCGCTCGTCCGGTCGAGGTGATCGCCGATTACCTGCGACCATCGGGACAGGTCCAGATCGTGGCTCCGGAGAGCACCAAGGAGTGGGACCTTCGCGTCGTCGTCCCCGTTGCGGACATGAGCGATCCCGGAGCGGAGGACGGCACCGTCTTCGACGGCTCTGCCGCCGTCGGCCCACGCGCCTCGAGCATCTGGCCCCATGTGGAAGACCGACTCGTCGACGAGATCACCGGGCACACCTCGACCCTGATCTTCGTCAACTCCCGTCGTCTTGCCGAGCGGCTGACGTCATCACTGAACGAGCGATGGCGCGAGCGCAGTGGAACCGAGGGTCCCCTCGCCCGCGCCCACCATGGATCAGTCAGTCGCGAACAGCGCGCGATCATCGAGGAGGATCTGAAGAGCGGACGACTTCCTGCAGTCGTCGCCACCTCCAGCATGGAACTGGGAATCGACATGGGCGCCATCGACCTGGTCGTCCAGGTGGAATCCCCACCGAGCGTGGCCAGCGGTCTGCAACGAGTCGGGCGGGCCGGGCACCAGGTCGGTGCCATCAGCCGGGGTGTGGTCTTCCCGAAATACCGCGGGGACCTCCTGCAGGCGGCCGTCACCGTCGAGCGCATGAGAGCAGGTGCGATCGAGGCACTCCACATGCCGGAGAATCCCCTGGACGTCCTCGCCCAGCAGATCGTGGCCATGGTGTCGATGGACGACTGGAACGTCGACGAACTGCTGGAGGTGATCCGATCCAGCGCATCGTTTCGCACGCTGGGCGAGGCCTCCTGGACGTCGGTGCTCGACATGCTCGCCGGTCTCTACCCGGGTGAGGAATTCGCCGAACTGCGCCCGCGCCTGGTGTGGGACCGCACCACCGGCACCCTGACCGGTCGCCCAGGAGCTCAGCGTCTCGCCGTGACCAGCGGTGGCACCATTCCCGACCGAGGCCTGTTCGGCGTGTACCTGTTCGGCACCACGATGCGTGTCGGAGAACTCGACGAGGAGATGGTCTACGAATCACGCGTCGGCGACCTCTTCGCTCTCGGTGCCAGCAGTTGGCGCATCGAGGACATCACCGCCGATCGCGTCTGGGTCTCCCCAGCCCCCGGCGAGATCGCCCGCATGCCCTTCTGGCGAGGTGATCCAGTCGGCCGACCCCTCGAGTTGGGCATGGCCGTCGGTGAGTTCCTCCGTCGCATCGACCCCAGGACTGGACGCCAGCACCTGCTGGACATCGGCTTGGATGCCTTCGCCGCGGAGAATCTGCTGGCCTACCTGTCGGAGCAGAAGCAGGCCACCGGTGCCCTGCCGGATGATCAGACGATCCTCGTCGAACGCTTCCGTGATGAACTCGGTGACTGGCGGGTCGCCATCCACACTCCTTTCGGAGCCCAGGTACACGCCCCCTGGGCGCTGGCGCTCACCGCTCGACTCCGCCAGGAGCACGACGTCGACGCGCAGGTGATGTACTCCGACGACGGGATCGTGCTGCGACTGCCCGACACGATCGACGATGCCACAACACGGGTCGTGGCCGATCTCATCGCCTTCGATTCCGAGGAGATCGAGGCCATCGTGTCAGCCGAGATCGGGAACTCGGCGCTATTCGCCGGACGCTTCCGAGAATGTGCGGCACGCGCCCTGCTGCTACCCCGTCGCACACCGGGCAAGCGCTCTCCCCTGTGGCAGCAGAGACAAAGGTCCGCGCATCTGCTGAGTGTGGCCAGTCGATACCCGCAATTCCCGATCGTGGCCGAGGCGATCCGCGAAGCTCTGCGGGACGTATTCGACCTTCCCGGGCTGCGGCTCCTACTGGAGCGCATCTCCCGACGCGAAGTCTCCATCGTCGACGTCGAGACGTCGGCACCGTCACCCTTCGCCGTGAGTCTGCTGTTCGACTACGTCGCAGAGTTCCTCTACGACGGTGACACGCCTCTCGCCGAAAGGCGAGCCGCCGCCCTCACTGTCGACACCGGCCTGCTCGCTGAACTCCTCGGCCAGACCGAGCTGCGAGACCTTATCGATGCAGACGCACTAGCCGAGGTCACCCATAGAGTCGCTCGACGCGATCACACCGTGCGCGACCACGAGGACGTGGCTGATCTGCTGCGAATCCTCGGACCTCTGAGCGATGCGGAACTCAACGGCCGCGGGATCTCAACCGATCTGACCGATCGCCTCGTCGCCACTAAACGAGCCATCGAGGTTCGCATCGGAGGTGAGCGCCACTGGGCGGCGATCGAGGATGCAGGGCTGCTCCGCGATGCCCTCGGCTGTCCTCTGCCTCCCGGGATACCCGAGGTATTCCTCGACGCGAGCTCCGATCCTCTCGGCGCGCTGCTAGCCCGGTACGCGCGAACCCACGGCCCCTTCACCTCCACTGAGATCGCCGCCGCTTTCGCTGTCGGTGTTCGTGTCGCCGAGCGATCCCTGGCCGATCTTGCCGATCGGGGACGTCTCGTTCGTGGCGGTTTCACGCCGTCCTCCAGTGGTGAGGAGTGGTGCGACGTCGACGTCCTGCGTCGGGCGCGACGATCGAGTATCGCGCGGCTGCGCGATCAGGCTGAACCGGTCGGCGAACATGCCTTCGCTCGTTTCCTCGGCGAGTGGCAAGGGATCGCCAACGCGGGCCGGACGAATTCCTCAGCCGCCGATGGATTGCGCTCCGCGATCGAGCAGTTGGCCGGTTATCCGCTGCCCGCACGGCATCTCGATTCCCTCGTCCTCCCCGCGAGGATCGCCAGCTACACACCGGGGATGCTCGACCAGCTCATCTCATCCGGAGAGGTCGTCTGGTGGGGTGTGGCGTCGCTTCCCGGTGACGCATGGATCGCCCTGGCTCCTGCCGACCTCGCCGGATTACTCCTGCCCCAGCCCGAGGATCCACCCGAAGGTTCCTTGCGCGATCGGGTGCTCAGCGAGTTGAGGTCCGGTGGTGCGTTGTTCTTCCGCGACCTCTGCGACCGACTCGAGCGATCGAGGCTGGACCGGTACTCCGAACAGCCCCCGATCACCGATGATGACCTCACTGATGCGTTGATGGAGCTCATCTGGTCGGGGCACGTCACGAACGATTCGCTGATTGCGATCCGGTCTCGCTCGGGCCCCCGCAGGCGCCGACCTGCCCCATCTCCCCCGGCGGTGCGCACACCGGGTCGACTACCACGACGTTCGCGGGCTCCTCGCGGACCGAGCAGATCGGGGCCACCGCAGATGGCGGGCCGATGGACGCTCCTGGAGCCGATCGATTCGGATCGGACGATGCGCACACTGGCCACGACCGAGGCCATGATGGAGAGATACGGCCTCCTCGCGCGTGCAGTGGTCGCCGGTGAGTCACCCGCGGGAGGATTCGCATCGGCCTACCGGGTCCTGACCACGATGGAGGAGGCGGGCACCGTGCAGCGGACCTACGCCGTGGAGGGCCTCGGTGGCGCCCAGTTCGCCCTCCCCGGCGTCGCCGATCGACTCCGGCGCGCCACGGAGGGACCCGCCGTCGTCCTCGCTGCGAGTGATCCAGCCCAGCCATACGGTGCGGCACTCGCCTGGCCGGAGAGACCCGGTGCGGGCCGACCCACTCGAGCAGCCGGTGCCGTGGTGATTCTGGTGGATGCGAAACCGGTGCTGTGGCTGGAACGCGGACTCACGTCGATGCTGACCTGGCCCACCGACTCCACGACCTACTCCCTCGCTGTCTCAGCACTCATGCAGGCCGTCGACCGGCTTTCACCACGACTGACGGTGCAACGCATCGACGGAAGACCGGTGGCGGAGATAGCAGCCGACGACGCCGTCCGAGTCGCGTTGAGCGACGGCGGCTTCGTCCACACACCCCGAGGTCTGACCGCACGCCGACCGTCGACATCCACCCTCACCGGCACCGACTCGAGTCATGCCCGAAGGTGACACCGTCTGGCTGGCCGGACGTACCCTCCACGATGCACTCGCCGGTGACATCCTGACCCGCTCTGACTTCCGGGTTCCGCAGCTGGCCACGGTCGACCTGAGTGGCCGACGGATCGACAGCGTCACAAGTTACGGCAAACACCTGTTCTTCCACTTCGACGATGAACGCGTGCTCCATACACACTTCAGGATGGATGGCACCTGGCACCTGTACTCCGACGGCGTTCGCTGGAAGGGCGGGCCCGGGTGGCAGATCCGTGTGCTCCTCACCACCGCAACCGTCACCGCTGTCGGGTACCGCCTCCCTGTCGTCGAACTGATCTCGCTGTCCGAGGAGTCGCGCCTCCTTCATGCCCTCGGCCCCGATCTCATCATCGATGACGTCGATTGGAGCACTGCCCTGGCCAACTGTCAGGCCCAGCCTGAACAACGCCCGATCGGGGAGACGCTCCTCGATCAGCGGGTTGTTGCCGGCCTTGGATTGATCTACGTCACCGAGTCACTCTTCATTCAGGGAATCTCACCGTGGACTCCGGTGGGCGACATCGACGATATGAGCGATCTCCTGCACACGGCATCACGGTTGATGCGCGGCAATCGCCACCACTACATCCAGTCGACGACCGGCGACCTGCAGCCCGATCGATGGCACTGGGCATTCGAGCGGGCGGGACGTCCATGCCGGCGATGCGGAACGGTGATCGAAGTCGCCTGGCAGGGCCAGGCACCCTTCACCCGACTGGCCTACTGGTGTCCCCGATGCCAGCAGGGCCCGGCACCTGAAGGCTTGACGGGTGCGCAGCGGCGCGCACTACGCACTGCCGGTCGAACGCGATACCGACCCTAGGTGGCCGCGGCGAATCGAGGACGGGCCGGTTGGTGTGAACTCACGCGGCTCGAGCGACCTCGATGTGCGCGCGCTCCTGCGCGGCCACATCGACAGCAACCGAGTGCAAGACCTGCGATAGCGAGGTATCCAAGGCCAGGCAGATGGCTCCCAGGAGTTCAGACGAGGCTTCCTTATGGCCACGCTCGATCTCCGAGAGATAGCCGAGGGACACCTGTGCGCGTGCGGACACATCGCGCAGGGTGTGGCCCAACACCTGGCGCCGTGCGCGAAGGTGCGTGCCCAGAGCATCGCGAAAGAGGATCACCTGCCTACGGTACCCCGTCGAGGGCATCCACGCCGGATACCGCACCACACTCCCCCCTCGTGCGTCTGAGTCACGGTTGTGGTCGTGATGGATGCTGCGCATCACGTGAGTGATGCGGCTCCCGGCGGCGTGGGAGGGATCGCGGGAGAAGTCGGGAGGGTGTGGATCAAGGTACGGACGAGGATGCGCAGGGCCGCATCGACGGTCGCCGCCCGGATAGCCGCCCGGTCGCCGGCGAACTGGAGCTGTTCCACCCAGGTGGCGTCCGGGGATGCAATGGCGATGAACACCGTGCCTGGCTCGACCGGATCGTTCGCGCTACCGCCGGCAGCAGGATCAGGACCGGCCGAACCGGTCGTCGCCACCGCCCATCCCGACCCCAGCAGCCCGGCTACCCCACGCGCCATCTGCTCGGCGACCTCGGCGTCGACCGCGCCTCGCCGGGACAAAAGCGCACCGTCGACTCCGAGCAGGTGCTCCTTGACCACCGTGGCGTAGGACACGACAGACCCGAGGACCACCTGCGAGGAACCCGGTACATCCGTGAGAGCCGCGCACAATCCGCCACCCGTGACCGACTCCGCTGTCGCCAGGGTCGCCCCCGCAGCCGTGAATCCTGCGATGACCTGAGCGGCCAACTCATCGGTGGTCGTCGCAGGTCCATCGGCCAGCATCGCCTCGACCACGGGATCATCCCCTCGAGTCATCGAGTCCTCCTCGACGACGCAGCGTGGCCGCGCGTGCCAGGTAGTCAATTCCGGTTACCACGGTCAAGACCAGCGCGATCGCCATGGCGATCCATCGCACTGAGTCCCAGGCAGCGGACACAGGTACCAGGAACGCGGTGATCGCCACGATCTGGGCGATGGTCTTCGCCTTGCCACCGCGTGATGCCGGGATGACACCGTGCCGGATCACCACGAAGCGCGCAACGGTGACGATCACCTCCCGGGCGAGGATCACGATGGTCACCCACCAGGGCAATGCCCCCCACCAGGACAACCCGACCAGGGCCACACCTGTCAACGCCTTGTCCGCAATGGGATCGGCGATCTTCCCGACGGTGGTGACACTCCCCTGACGGCGAGCCCACGCCCCATCGATCACGTCGGTGATCGCCGCGAAGACGAACACACCGGCAGCCCACCACCGCGATCGCTCGTCGAAATCACCCGCTCCGAAGAGCAGCCAGGCAAGGACGGGAACGAGACCGAGCCGGAGACCGGTCAGTGCATTAGGGCCGGTCAGCAATCGGCGCTGACCCACCGGATCCCCGACATGATCGGGGATTCCACCGGTCACGCTCATGCCGGTCTTCCCACGAGATCCACACCATCCACCCCGGTGATCTCCACCCGCACCACATCACCGATGCCGGCGGTGCATCCGGGGATCACCACGCCGGCATCCTCCGGGCCCTGATGGGTCCCCCGCCCTTCGGCACCGGACTCATCGATCCCCTCCACGATCACCTCGGTCACTTCGCCGATCCTCATCTGCGCACGTTCGATCATGAGTTCATCGCATAGAGCGCTGACCAGTTCGACCCGCTCCCCGATGACGTGCTCGGGCAGATGACCGTCGAGGGCCACTGCCTCGGTCCCCTCTTCATCGGAATACCCGAAGACCCCCACCACGTCGAGTAGAGCTGACTGCAAGAAGGCCATGAGTTCGGTCACGTCCTGCTCAGTCTCGCCGGGGAAGCCCACGATGACGTTGCTTCGAATTCCTGCGTGCGGTGCCAGGGTTCGAATGCGCTGAACCAGCTCACCGAAGGCCTCGGCGTCCCCGAATCTGCGCATCCGTCGAAGGATCGACGCGCTGGCATGTTGAAAGGACAGGTCGAAGTACGGCGCGATCCCCGGAGTGTCGGCGATGACCTCGATCAGCCCGGGTCTGATCTCAGCCGGCTGCAGGTAACTGACGCGAGCTCGCACTAAACCCTCGATCGCACCGATGGCAGGGAGCAGCGACTCCAGCAGCCGGATGTCACCGAGGTCCTTGCCGTAACTGGTCGAGTTCTCACTGACGAGGAAAACCTCGCGGGCACCATCACCCACCACCTGGGCCACTTCGGCGATCACGTCGGTCGGCCTACGCGAGACGAAAGAACCCCGGAAAGCCGGTATCGCACAGAATGAACAACGACGATCGCATCCGGAGGCCAGCTTGACCGGGACGACCGGAGCGCTCACCGTGCGTCGCAAACCCGCTGTTCCCGGAGTCTCGCCGAGGGTCCGCTCGACCGGAGACAGCGGGATGAGATGGCGCCGATCGCGCGGAGAATGAGGCTGGATGGACTCCCCCGCTAGGACTCGGCCGAGGATCTGCGGCAGACCGGCGTAGTCGTCGAAGCCGATGACCGCTGCGGCTTCGGGCAACTCCTCGGCCAGGACCCTCCCATAACGTTCGGCAAGGCACCCGGCGACGATGACCGGCGCACCCTCATCAGCCGCGGCGAGAACCGTATCGATGGAATCCTTCTTCGCGCTGGCGATGAACCCGCAGGTGTTGACCACCACGATGTCAGCGTCACCCTCAGCGTCAGGGCCGGCCGTGACCTCCCACCCCGCCTCACGTAGGCGGGCGCTCAGCTCATCGGAGTCGACGTCATTGCGGGCACAGCCCAGTGTGGTGAGGTGAACCCGCGGCATGACTCCAGCCTATGCGCTGGGTTCTCCCCGAAGCCGAGCCATCAACTGCGGTAGTTCCTCGGGCTTGACCAGGACCTCCCTGGCCTTGGAGCCCTCACTCGGCCCGACCACCCCCCGGGATTCGAGTAGATCCATCAGACGCCCGGCTTTCGCGAACCCCACGCGAAGTTTGCGCTGGAGCATCGAGGTCGACCCGAACTGGGTGGAGACGATCAGTTCAGCGGCCTGGCACATCACGTCCAGATCATCACCGACCTCTTCGTCGACGACCCGGCCTGAGGTGACCGGAGCCGTGACGTCCGACCGGTACTCCGGGTCCGCCTGTTCGCGAGCGTGTCGCACGACGGCCCTGATTTCAGCCTCGGAGACGAACGCACCCTGGATCCGCACCGGTTTGCCAGCCCCCATGGGCAGGAACAATCCGTCGCCCTGCCCCACGAGCTTCTCCGCGCCGGGTTGATCGAGAATGACCCGACTATCGGCCAACGAGGAGGTCGAGAAGGCCAGCCGGCTGGGCACATTGGCCTTGATCAGCCCCGTGACCACATCGACGCTCGGTCGCTGGGTCGCCAGCACCAGGTGGATGCCCGCCGCGCGCGCGAGCTGGGTGATGCGGACGACGGAATCCTCCACATCCCGGGGGGCCACCATCATCAGATCGGCAAGTTCGTCGACGATGACCAGAAGGTAGGGGTAGGGGCGAAGCACCCGTTCGCTTCCTGGTTCCGGTCGCAATCGACCCGTCGACACCGCCTTGTTGAAGTCATCGATGTGCCGGAACCCGAAGTGGGCGAGATCGTCGTAGCGTGCGTCCATCTCCTTGACCACCCATTGAAGGGCGTCGGCGGCTTTCTTCGGGTTCGTGATGATCGGAGTGATCAGGTGCGGGATGCCTTCGTATGCAGTCAACTCGACGCGCTTGGGATCGACGAGGATCATCCGGACCTCATCGGGTGTCGCGCGCATCAGGACCGACGTGATGAGCGCGTTGATGCAACTGGACTTGCCCGCCCCTGTCGCGCCCGCCACCAGCACGTGGGGCATCTTCGCCAGATTCGCCACGACGTAGCCGCCCTCGACGTCCTTGCCGAGTCCGACCGTCAGGGGGTGATGCTCGTTGGTTGCGGTGGGCGAACGCAGCACATCCCCGAGACTGACGACCTCACGGTCAGTATTGGGTATCTCAACACCGATCGCACTCTTGCCCGGGATCGGGCTGAGAATACGAACCTCCGGGCTTGCAACCGCGTACGCGATGTTCTTGCCCAGGGCCGTGATCCGCTCCACCTTCACACTCGGGCCCAACTCGATCTCGTATCGGGTGACGGTCGGCCCGCGGGTGAAGCCGGTTACGGCAGCATCGATGGAGAATTCCTGCAACACCTGGGTGAGTGAGGCGACGACGGCATCATTGGCCTTCGTGCGCGCCTTGGCGGCAGGGCCCGCTTTCAGCGCGTTGGGCGATGGCAGCGCGTATTCGCTGTGCGAGGTCAGGGGCAACTGCTCTGGAGTGCCGCCGACAGGAGCGACGACGACGGGTAGCGCCGCGGTGTCCTGCGAAGCGGACAGGTGACCCGAACTGGTCCCGGAGTCGAGGTGCGCCCCGTGGTCGGACCACTCCGAGTGCGCATCGGTCCCAGCGACCGCGGCCGTCAGGGCGTCGTCACCTTCATCGTCGTATTCGTCGTATTCGCCGGCGTTCTCGTCGTCGTATCCGACACCGTCGACGATGCTCGTCTCTTCGTCATCGTCGATCGCGCCTACGCCCGCGAGGGGAGACACGAACGGCTGGTCGCCATCCAGTGGCATGCCGTCGATATCGACACCCTGATCGTGACGGGGCCGCATCCACATCCCCACCCGGCCGACCGCGCGAGGGATCGAGGCCAACGGAGTCCCGGTGACGACCAGAAGACCGAAAATACCGAGCAGCCCCAGCAGGATACCGGTCACGACCGGTCCGAGAGCCGCGCTGATCGGTGCGGAGATGACCCACCCGATGATGCCGGCTCCCAAGGTCAGCGCCTCGAACCCCTCACCCGGAGTGGGTGCACCGTGGGTCAGGTGCCAGATACCGGCGATGGAGAAGACCAGCGCGATACCACCGATGAGCATGCGTCCATTGACCGCTGTGGCATCAGGGTGGCGCAGGGTGCGCCACGCAACGAACGCGAGCAGGAGTGGCACGGCCACGTCGAGTACACCCAGGAAATAGGCGCTGACGACACCGAGTCCGGCGGTGAACCAGCCGTCCACGCCGAACCAGACCGCAGCGGCCACGATGATGGCCAAGGCGACCAGCAGCAGACCGAGGCCATCACGACGATGGACAGCGTCGAGGTCACGTGCCCCGGTGCCGATACGACGGGAGGCTGAGCCGAGCAGGCCCGCGGCTCCCAGCCACACTCCCCGGATGCCACGGCCGATGCTCGTGAACAGTCGCGCAACCGGCCCGGGGCGTGAACCGGATGTGCGCGTACGAGACGACGAGCTGCGTGAGGTCGAGCGGGACTTCGCCCCTGAGGCTGGCCGTCGGGTGGATGAGCGCGACGAACCACTACTCCTCGGGGCGCGCGTGGACGCGCTCGAACTACGAGCCATACCGGCGAGGGTACTGCGCAAACCTCTGGAGTCCCGGCAGTCACACGCGTGTCGCAGGGACTCACCTCAGTACACGCGTACCAGACGAAGAGCCCATGCGACGGAAATCGGGGGCTTCCTCAGACCTCCACCACGACGGGCACGATCATCGGTCGACGGCGATGGGTCGCACTCACCCAGCGCCCGACGACCCGGCGGATCCTCTGCTGCAGGTCACGGACGTCGGTGATGTCGTCGGCCAAGGCTGCCTCCAGCGCAGCACGCACCTCCTCGCGCACAGGCGCGAACACCTCGGGATCCTCGTGGAAACCGCGCGCATGGAGCTCAGGACCGGCCACCACCTTCGAGGATGCGATGTCAACCGCCGCGAAGACGGAGATGAAGCCCTCTTCTCCCAGGACCCGCCGATCGGTGAGCGAGGCCTCGGTGATGTCACCGACACTGGACCCGTCGACGTACACATAGCCCACGGGGACCGCACCGACGATGCTGGCGACTCCGTCGACGAGATCGATGACGACCCCGTCCTCGGCGAGAACGATCCGGTCGGGCGGGATCCCGGTGCGCTCAGCGAGCTCAGCATTGGCACGCAGGTGCCTCCACTCGCCGTGGACAGGCATCACATTGCGCGGCTTGACGATGTTGTACAGGTAGAGCAACTCCCCCGCTGAAGCATGCCCTGAGACATGAACACGGGCATTGCCCTTGTGCACGACGGTCGCTCCCCAACGGGTGAGGCCGTTGATCACGCGGTACACCGCGTTCTCATTGCCCGGGATGAGCGAGGACGCGAGAACGATGGTGTCCTCCGGTCCGACCCGGATCGCGTGATCACGATTGGCTATGCGTGAGAGCACCGCCATCGGTTCTCCCTGGGATCCGGTGCAGATGAGCACGACCTCGTCATCGGGTAGCTCGTTCAACTCGTCCAACGTGACCAGGATGCCCTCGGGCACGTGCAGGTAACCCAGGTCGCGGGCCACCCCCATGTTGCGCACCATCGACCGACCGACGAAGGCGATCTTGCGTCCATGGGTTGCTGCGGTGTCGATGACCTGCTGGATCCGGTGCACGTGGGACGCGAATGACGCGACGATGATGCGACCGGGAGCCTTGGCGAACACCGAGTCGAGCACGGGCATGATCTCGCGCTCGCTAGGTACGAACCCAGGAACATCCGCATTCGTGGAGTCCACGAGGAACAGGTCCACACCCTCGTCGCCGAGCCGGGCGAATCCGTTGAGATCGGTGATCCGTCCGTCGAGAGGCAGCTGATCCAACTTGATGTCACCGGTGTGCAGGATGAGACCTGCCGGAGTCCGGATGGCGACGGCGAGGGCATCGGGAATGGAATGGTTGACCGCGAGGAACTCCACCTCGAAGACCCCGAGCCGTTCCGTCGTTCCCTCCTTCACCTCCAGGGTGAAGGGAGAAATGCGGTGCTCGCGCAATTTCGACTCGACGAAGGCAAGGGTCAACCGTGACCCGACGATCGGGATATCCGGCTTCAACCGAAGCAGGTAGGGAAGCGCACCGATGTGGTCCTCGTGGCCGTGCGTGAGAACGACGGCTACGACATCGTCGAGTCGATCCTCAACAGGTGTGAAATCGGGCAGGATCAAATCAACACCCGGTTGGGAATCCTCGGGGAAGAGCACCCCGCAGTCGACGATGAGGATCTGCCCGTCGCATTCGAAAACCGTCATGTTGCGACCGATCTCACCGAGTCCACCGAGTGCGTAGATGCGAACAGCTCCGGCAATCAATGGCGGTGGTGCAGGTGGTTCAGGATGGGCGTGGCTCACGCGGCATCCACCGCGAAACTACTCAACCCACCGTCAGCGAGGTCGCGACGAAGTAGACGCACCTGCTCCTCGGTCGCATCGAGGAGGGGGGCACGGACCGGGCCACTGGGCAGCCCCAACTCACGCAGGGCCGCCTTGATGAGGATGACCCCCTGGGTGCGGAAACACCCGACGTAGACCGGAATAAGGGATGCATTATTCCGCCGTGCCTGCTCGACATCTCCGGCGAAGTATCCGGCGGCGAGATCGCTCAACCGATCCCCCACCAGGTGACCGACGACGGAGATGAATCCGCAGGCTCCGATGGACAGCAGCGGCAGATTGAGGATGTCGTCACCGGAGTACCAGGCCAGATCGGTCCTCGCCAGCACGCGCTGTGCCGCCTCCAGGTCTCCCTTCGCGTCCTTATTGGCCACGATGCGCGGGTGCTCAGCGAGTCGGCAGAGTGTGTCGGGTTCCAATGCGACACCCGTGCGCTTGGGAATGTCGTAGGTCACGACGGGGAGTTCGGTCGCATCTGCGATCGTCGTGAAATGCTCGACGAGGCCCTCCTGCGGCGGCCTGTTGTAGTACGGGCTCACCACGAGGAGGCCGTGCGCACCGGCCCGCGCCGCTTGGTGGGCGAGGTGCACCGAGTGCGCGGTGTCATATGTGCCCACTCCCGCCAGGATGCGCGCCCGATCCCCGACAGCCTCGAGCACCGCGGAGACGACCTGCTCCTTCTCGGCATCAGTCGTCGTGGGCGCTTCACCCGTGGTGCCATTCACCACGAGTCCATCGTGACCGAGGTCATCGACGAGGTAGGCGGCCAGTCGCTGAGCCCCGGTCACGTCGAGTGCACCATCGGGAGTGAAAGGGGTGACCATCGCTGTCAGCGTCGTCCCGAAGGGCGCCGGACGCGTGCTCGTCATGGTGACCAAGGTTACTCCTCGAGCCCGCTCATGGGGCTACGCGTCCATTGGCCACGAACGAGGCGTGCGTCAAGGGCATCAGTGCGGCCCATTCGGTCTCCATGAGGTCAGCGACCATCTCGATCTCACGCTGCGGATAGGACGGGAAGTAACTCCCCTCCTGCTTGGTCCGCAGTGACAGGAAGTTCATCAAGGCCCGGGCATTCATCGTCACGTACATGGACGAATACGTCGCCACCGGGAGGACCCCCCGGGCGACCTCGCGGGCGATGCCGGCTTCGAGCATGCGCTGGTAGGCGGAATACGCGACGACGCAGGCTTCCTTGGTCTGCGAGACGGCGACTTCGTGCTGTTCAGCTGTTCCCGGCACGAACTCATAGGCTCCCGGCTTGCCCTGTTGGATCAGATTGCGATCCGGCCCTGGCACGTAGAACACCGGGCGCAACTCGCGGTAGCGACCGCTCTCCTCGTTATACGACGCGATCCGATGCCGCATGAACTCCCTGAATACGAAGATCGGTGCGGAGACGAAATACGTCAGGGACGTGTGCTCGAACGGAGTGCCGTGCCGATCCCGCATGAGGTAGTTGATGAGTCCCTTGGATCGCTCGGGATCGGCGTCGACGTCCTCCAGCGACGCCTCACCCTTCGTGGACACCCGGGCCGCCCAGATCACGTCGCTGTCGCTGGCAGCGGACTTCACCAACTCGACCGTGACATCGCTGCGGAACTCGATCGGGTACTCCTCGGACTGCTCAGCCATGAGGTGACCCTACTGTCGCCCGGCCTGCTCACCGGTGATAGGCAGGGGGTGTGGCGGTCTCCAACAGCGTGCGACTGGCACGTACGAGCGATGTCGACGCGATCGCCGATGTCCAGGTCCGGGCCTGGCGCCAGGCTTATGCCCACCTCCTCCCCTCGGATGTCCTCACCACCCTCGATCCGTCGGAGATGGCCTTCGAATGGGGTCGGGCTCTGCTCTCCGGTGAGGCTCACCGGGTGTTCGTCGCTGTCGCCGAGGGTTCCGGTGCCATCGTGGGCGCCGCGTCGGTCGGTCCCACCGGGGATCCTGACCTGGAGGGATTGACGATCGGTGAGATCGGGGCGCTGTTCGTCGATCCCGATCACCAGCGCGCGGGACACGGTTCGCGGCTGATGCACGCTGCGATCGACATGCTCCGGGGTACCGGCGTCAACGAGTGCGTCACCTGGATCGCCCTGGACGATGAACCCCGCCGGGCATTCTTCGTCTCCGCTGGCTGGGGCCCGGACTCCGCATTCCGCGACCTGCAGATCCCCAGCGGTGACGAGACGATCCGAGAGGTCCGCCTCGTCACCGCCCTTAACTGAAATCCGCAACAATCAGCACGTTCTCGCCCCGAGGAAGTTGCGGATTTCACCTTCTGGCGCCTCCCTGTGGATGACGACTCCGGTCACCGTCTGATCTGGGGCACGATCACCGCGTGGCCTACCTACCGCTCCCCGAGGACGTGATCGACCTCGCCCGTAGCCAACATGGAGTCCTCGCACGTCGCCAACTCACGTCGCTGGGGTTGCACCACGCGATCACCCGCCGACGAATCACCGATGGGACATGGATCGACCACGGACGGGCGAGTGGAAACAGATCCTCGAAGATCCGGTGGGAATCAGTCGCACCATTCGAAAGGCGGTACAACTCCGCCGAACTCTGGCCTCCTGATTGCGAAATCCGCAACACGTTAGAGGCGACAACGAGCCAAAAGTTGCGGATTTCAGTTAAGGCCGAGGACTCCGGGGTTGCAGACTCCATTCGGGTCGAGCGTTGACTTCACCGCGCGCAGCACGTCGACACCTCGCTCACCGATCTCCGCCGTGAGCCAGGGCGCATGATCACGGCCGACAGCGTGGTGATGCGTGATCGTGCCGCGTCCGCGCACGATCGCCTCGCTTACCGCTTCCTTCGCCGCCTGCCACTGGCTGACCGGATCAGCCTGATCGGCCACAGCGATCACCGTCGTGTACAGCGAGGCACCGGTCTCGTACACGTGCGACACATGGGTCATCACATACGGACGGGTGCGCTCCGTGGTCAAGGCATCCCGTAGCGCGGTGTGCATCGCCTCACGCAGCGGGGCCAGCGTCGACCAGGTGGTAGCGGTCTCCACCGTCTCGACGAGGTATCCCGCATCCATCAGCGCATCTCGAAGGTGCGGGCCATCGAAGCGGTGCCGCAGCCATGACCGCCCCGGTCGCCGGCCCAGTGAGACTGCCCCGTGACGTCGCACCACCTTCGTCGCCATATCCCGCCGGGAGTTCACGATCGCGTCGGTAGCGGCCTCCCACCCGAAGATCGCCAAAGCTGCCGAGCCGCGATGCACCCCACGACGACCGAGATATGCGTCCAACCCGGCGCCCACGAGTCCTCCGGGGGCGGACATCAGCAGGGTCGTCGCGGTTTCCTCCGCATCCGACAATCGCATCACATCGGCGGGGATGCGCATCTGCGCCAGATCCCGAAACGCCGCGGTTCCTGAACTGAAGTCCGGAAACACCCACGCCTCATAGCGAGTGGCTCCCGGTGCCCGTCGCACCCTCAGGCTCACCCGCGTGATCACGCCGAAGGCTCCCTCCGAGCCGATCGCCACCTGAACCAGTTCAGGACCAGCGGCGGATGCCGGCGCGTGTCCGATACTCCATGCACCTGCCGGGGTCGCGAGCGTCAGCGATTCCACCATGTCGTCGCTGCGGCCGTACCCCGTGGAGGCTTGCCCGGCCGAGCGGGTCGCCACGTATCCACCGATGCTCGCTCGCTGCCACGATTGGGGTAGGTGACCCAGGGTCAGACCCCGTGCCTGCAGGATCGCCTCGAGTGCCGGACCGGTGATACCCGGGCCCACCGATACCACCCCGGATTCTTCATCGATGTCGAAGACCGCCCGCAGGCGAGAGGTGTCCAGCATGACGTGCGGACGCGAAGCCGCGAGACCACCGACGACGGAGGTACCCCCACCCACCGGGACGATGGCCACGGCAGCTGCAGAACACGCCTCGAGGACCGCCTGGACCTCCTCGTGATCACCCGGCATCACGACGGCGTCGGGTAATCCCTGCACATCTCCGGCTCGTTGACGGACATAGTCCAGGTAGGAGGCGCCCCCGAGAGCTCCCCACCGCCCCTCCGCGGTCGTGACGACATGGGACGGACCAACGATCCGCGAAAGGTCCTCGAGCAACGACCCATCGAGGGGGCAGGCAGGTGCCGATGACAGGTCCGGTGGGACAGCGGGCCATGGGGTGGTCGAGCCGACGTTCTCATCGAGATAGGACCTGATCTCCGGCGGTAGCTGTCGGGCCTGCTCCGGCAGTCCCCAGCGGCCGGGTCGGTGCCCGCTGGCGTTCGAACCTGGTGAACCGCTCACGTGGTGAGTGTTCCACGGCAGCCCCGGGCCGTGACCCTCCGGATCGACGGCGACCCGGGCTGATGTGGCACGCTGCCGATGTGGCACGCACGATCCCGTTCCCGACGGCCAGCCCGGATCTGAATCGGGCGCGCCGGGATGACGACCTAGCGGCAGCGATCGACACGATCAGCGACGTCATCGTCGTGGGTGGAGGCGTGACGGGTGCGGGCATCGCACTCGATGCTGCGAGCAGGGGCTTGACGGTCACGCTCGTCGAGGCTCGGGATCTGGCCTATGGCACATCCCGATGGTCCAGCAAACTCGTGCACGGGGGGCTGCGCTATCTGGCTCACGGCGACCTCGCTGTCGCCTGGGAGAGCGCCCGGGAACGACATCACCTGATGACCGCGATCGCTCCCCACTTGATCCGAGCACTTCCGCATGTCCTGGTGCATCCAAAGGACCAGGCACGGTCGCGTGACCTTCTCGTCCGCACCGGGCTCGCCGGTGCCGATGCCCTACGCAGGCTGGCCGGCACCCCACGCGATGTCCTCCCCGGTTCGCGGCACCTGTCCACGGCTGACGTGGGCCGCCTCGTCCCCGCCATCGACACTTCCCGAATCAACGGCGGCGTGGGGTACTGGGACGGCCAACTCGTCGATGACGCCCGCCTCGTGATCGCCATCGCCCGCACCGCGGCGTCCTACGGTGCGCGCATCCTCACCCGGATGCGCGCCAGCCGGATCGGGTCGGACGAGGTCGTCGTCCACGACGCCCTACGCGGGGGCAGCCACACCCTGCGGGCCCGGGCGGTGATCCTCGCCGTGGGAGTCTGGTCAGGCCAGTGGGATGACACGCTGCCGATGCGGTTATCGCGTGGCACCCACGTGCTCATCCGACCGCGTGCACTGGGGAATCCTCGCGTCGCCTTGACCGTCCCGGTCTCGGCGGGCAAGAGCCGATACGTCTTCGCCCTTCCCCAGTCGACCGGC
>CBFHQG010000037.1:0-18879 GCA_965657825.1 Actinomycetes bacterium
GCCCCGGCGTCGGCGGGAAGAGTCTCCTGGAGTGCTGCGAACAGCCGAGCGGCCTGAGACAGCGGGGCGTTGAACAGACCCGCAGCCTGCGACATCGAAGCCTTCATCGCGCCGGCGAGCTTGGCCAGCAGAACCTCACGGGACTCCAGATCGGCAAGCTTGGAGATGGCAGCGGCGTCCAGGACGCGTCCATCCATGAACCCGCCCTTGACGACCAGTGCGGGATTGTCCTTGCCGAAGGTCCGTAGAGCCTTGGCCACGGCGACCGCGTCGTCCTTGACGAAGGCGATCGCGCTGGGTCCGGTGAGCAGGTCGTCCAGACCGTCGATCCCGGCGTCGGCGGCCGCGCGTCGGGTCAGGGTGTTCTTGACCACCGCATAGGAGGCGAGACCGGCCAGGGAACGGCGCAGCTCCTTGAGCTGGGCAACCGACAGGCCGCGATACTCGGTGAGGACGGCGGCTGAGGAGGAGCGGAACTCCTCGGTGATCTCGCCGACAGCGGAGACCTTGTCTTCACGTGCCACGGGGGGCACCTCCTCGCATCAGGGTGGATCGTCGTGGTCGGGACGGTCCACGCGGGCGAGGGCCACGCACCATGGGTGCGTCAGGCGCCACCTGCGCGGGCCGACCCTGGGGTCCTTCGGTGCCGAGTCCGGGGGGACGAGGCACGACCGGCGGTCTTCGGTAGAGCGATTCGGGTTCGGTAGTCAACCGATCCGAGGGCAGACAGTACGCGACGGTGATCGCATCCGTCAAAGCGAGGGTCCGGTTACGCCGAGTCCTCGCTGGCCACGTCGCGGGTCCGGGACGGATCAACGGGGATACCCGGGCCCATGGTGGTCGACATGGTGATCTTGGAGATGTAACGACCCTTGGCCGAGGACGGCTTGGCTCGCAGGATCTCCTCGAGCACGGAGGCGTAGTTCTCCGCGAGCGCCACATCCGAGAACGACGCCTTACCGATCGGGAAGTGCAGATTGGAGTTCTTGTCCACCCGGAACTCGATCTTGCCGCCCTTGATGTCCTCGACGGCCTTGCCGACGTCCATCGTGACGGTTCCGGTCTTGGGGTTGGGCATGAGGCCGCGCGGGCCGAGCACCTTGCCCAGCTTGCCGACTTTGCCCATCAGATCGGGGGTGGACACGGCGGAGTCGAAGCCGGTCCAGCCGCCAGCGACCCGCTCGATCAGTTCATCTCCCCCGACCTCGTCGGCTCCTGCAGCGCGGGCCTCCTCGGCCTTATCGCCCACTGCGAAAACGATGACCCGAGCGGTCTTGCCGGTGCCATGCGGGAGGTTGACCGTGCCGCGGACCATCTGGTCAGCCTTGCGCGGGTCGACACCCAGACGCATCGACACCTCGACGGAGGGATCGAACTTCGTGGTTGCGGTCTCCTTGACCAGGCGGGTGGCCGCCAGGGGGGCGTACAGGGCCGCCGGATCGATCTTGGCGGCCGAAGCCCGATAAGCCTTGCTGCGCTTCATGCTGCTGCTCCTTGCGTTCGTCGGCCCGCCTCAGGGACGGACCAGGTGGCAGTGGTGGTCAGCGGGCCGCGCGCGGCCCTCCCACCCGGATACTCGCTGGGTATTCAGATACTCACTGGCTATTCATACTCACTGGATATTCGTACTCACTGGCTATTCAGCTATGTGGATGGTGCGGTGTGATCGTCCGTACCGATCATCTCGGGCGATCCGTTGGTGCGAGAGTCAGCCACTCACCGAGACGCCCATATTGCGGGCGGTGCCCTCGATGATGCGCATCGCAGCCTCGACGTCGTTGGCGTTCAAATCCGCCATCTTCGTCTCGGCGATCTCACGAACCTGATCCCGCGTGATCGAACCCACCACGGTCGGCGGATTGCCCGAGCCCTTATCGAGCCCGGCGGCCTTCAAGATCAACTTCGCCGCGGGGGGCGTCTTGAGTTTGAAGTCGAACGAGCGATCCTCGTAGACGGTGATCTCCACCGGGATGACCTGGCCGCGGCTGTTCTCAGTCGCGGCGTTGTAGGCCTTGCAGAAATCCATGATGTTGACCCCGTGCTGGCCGAGGGCAGGACCCACGGGAGGTGCGGGGTTGGCCTGGCCGGCCTGGATCTGCAATTTGATGAGGCCGGAGACCTTCTTCGACGGAGCCATGGCGCATAGTGTCCTTGTTCAGGCCCGAAAGACAAAATCGGGCGGGGGTGATCAGTTCTTCTGGATCTGGCTGAAAGCGAGTTCGACGGGGGTCTCTCGACCGAAGATCTCCACGAGGCCGGTGACCTTCTGAGCTTCGGCATTGATCTCGGAGATCG
Source organism: Actinomycetes bacterium (assembly GCA_965657825.1). GTDB lineage: Bacteria > Actinomycetota > Actinomycetes > S36-B12 > S36-B12 > M55B157. The sequence continues at coordinate 2,296 of CBFHQG010000037.1, forward strand.
TGGCGTGCAGGGTGGCGAAGGGCCCGTCGACGACCGTCACCGAATCGCCCACCGAGAAATCCACGACTCGGATCTCGGTGGTGGAAGCCGCACCGGCCGCTGCGGGGGCACCGGGCTTCTTCTCCGGTGCCGGTGCGAGGATCGCCACGACCTCCTCGAAACTCAATGGTGCCGGGGTGTGACCATGGCCCACGAAGCCCGTGACCCCCGGGGTGTGACGGACCGCCCCCCCACGACTCATCGGTCAGGTCCATTCGCACCAGGACGTAGCCGGGGAACTTCGTACGCGACACCACCTTGCGCTGGCCGGACTTGATCTCGGTGACCTCCTCCATGGGCACCTCGACCTGGAAGATGTAGTCCTCCATGTTCAAACTGGCAATACGCGACTCGAGGTTGGTCTTCACCCGGTTCTCGTATCCGGCGTAGGAGTGCACCACGAACCAGTCGCCCGGAGACAGTCGCATCTGCTCGCGGAACGCCTCGACAGGATCAACCTCGTCCTCGTCAGCAGCTTCCTCGATCGCTTCTCCGACCGCTTCGGCAACAGCCTCTTCGACTGCTTCCTCGGCGGCCTCCGCAACAGCCTCTTCGACTGCTTCCGCGACAACCTCTTCGACTGCTTCGGCGACGGCCTCTTCGACAACGTCGGCCGTGACCTGCTGGTCTACATCGCTCGCGGAAACCCCGTTCACAACAGAATCGTCTACCTCGCCGCCGGGGGCAGCAGGGGCGGCGAATGGATCGGTGATGGGGGGCTGCTCGGACACGATCGGGACGACTCCTTGACGACGATGACGGCGGTTAGCCGAAGATGAACAACACGACCTGGGTGAACACGTAGTCGAGTCCGGCGACGATGCCGGCCATGGCCAGCACGAAGACGACGACGACGATCGTGTAGGCGATGAGCTCCTTGCGTGTCGGCCAGATGACCTTGCGCAACTCCGCGACGACCTGCCGGAGGAACAGCGCGAACCGCCCCAGCAACGATCGCTGGGTCTGTGTCGCGCCTGCATCGCTCACGTTGGCGAACCTTTCGTCTCGTGCCGGTCGCGGGGACCGGCGGTTGTGCGCCGTACTCGGTCGTGCTCGGTCGTGCCGATCGGATGCAGCAGGGCCGGAGGGACTCGAACCCCCAACCACCGGTTTTGGAGACCGGGACTCTACCAATTGAGCTACGGCCCTGTGGAGGTCGAACCCGCGAGCGAACCTGCAGGCACGGCGGGCCACGGCAGGTGCGACGCACACGGGTGGACAACCACCGGTTCCCCGAGTCTACGGCCGCCGGGCACCCGCCCTCCACCGGGGGGCCAGCCGACCGGCGCAGGCCAGTCAACCCCCGGAGGCCGCCCACCGGGGATAGTCCACGAGGATGGGGCCATGACCGCACCTATCCATCGGGTCTCCCGGCGCATCGGCGCCATCAGCGAATCAGCCACCCTCGCCGTCGATGCCAAGGCCAAAGCCCTCAAGGCGGCCGGGCGTCCGGTGATCGGATTCGGGGCCGGCGAGCCGGACTTCCCCACTCCCGACTACATCGTGCAGGCCGCGGTGGCGGCATGCGCGGATCCCCGCTGGCACCGCTACACCCCGGCCGCCGGGCTGCCCGAACTGCGCGACGCCATCGCCGTGAAGACCCGCCGCGACAGTGGCTTGGAGGTCGCCGCCGGACAGGTGCTCGTGACCAACGGTGGCAAGCAGGCCCTGTACAACGCCTTCGCCGCGCTGCTCGATCCCGGCGATGAGGTCCTGCTCCCGGCCCCGTACTGGACCACCTACCCCGAGTCCATCCGACTGGCGGGGGGCGATCCGGTGATCGTGCCGACCAGCGTCGAGACCGGCTATCGCGCCACCGTGGCCGACCTCGAGGCCCATACGACCGATCGCACCACCATGCTGGTCTTCGTCTCCCCGTCCAATCCCACCGGAGCGGTGTACACACCCGAACAGGTACGCGAGATCGGGCAGTGGGCCCTGGAGCGCGGTCTGTGGGTCGTCACCGATGAGATCTACGAGCACCTGGTGTACGGCGACGCCCGGTTCTCGTCCATGCCCGTCGAGGTCCCCGACCTCGCCGATCAGTGCGTGGTCATCAACGGGGTGGCCAAGACGTACGCCATGACAGGCTGGCGGGTGGGCTGGATGATCGGGCCGAGCGACGTGGTCAAGGCAGCGGCCAATCTGCAGTCGCATGCAACATCGAATGTCGCCAACGTCTCCCAGATCGCCGCCCTCGCAGCCGTCAGCGGTGGGCTCGAGGCGGTCGATCAGATGCGGATCGCCTTCGACCGGCGACGTCGGACGATCGTGGAGATGCTCCGGTCGATCCCCGGTGTGGAGTGTCCTGAACCTGAGGGTGCGTTCTACGTCTACCCGAGCGTGCAGGGCGTACTCGGTCGCACGATCCGCGGGCGCACCGCCACCACATCAGCCGAACTCGCCGAGATCGTCCTCGACGAAGCTGAGGTCGCCGTCGTTCCCGGGGAAGCCTTCGGTACCCCGGGATTCTTCCGCCTGTCCTATGCCCTCGGCGATGACGACCTGGTCACCGGGGTGCACCGCATCGCCGAGCTCCTCGCCGAGTAGCCGGCCATCGTCTTATCAACGCGTCTGAGCTGCACACCTGAGTAACGGTTGTGGTCGTTAACTCAGACCCTTGACGACCGCAACCGTGACTCAGACGTGTCCGGTGCGGGGGTGGATGACGGTGGGCTCGATGACCAGGTCGATCCCGAAGGTCGACCGGACCCCGGATGAGATCGCGTGCGCCAACTGCACAACCTCCGCGGCTGTGGCGCCACCGCGGTTGGTCAACGCCAGGCTGTGCTTGGTCGACACCCCGGCATTCGAGCCGGGAAGTCGGAATCCACGCGGGAACCCCGCGTGCTCCACCAGCCATGCGGCGCTGGTCTTGACCCGACCATCGGGCTGCACCCAGCGCGGAGCGCCATCGGGGATCGTCGGATGGTCGGCAGACGGGTCGATGACGGGGTTGACGAAGAACGAGCCCACACTCCACGTGTCGTGATCGTCGGGATCGAGCACCATGCCCTTGGCTCTCCGGAGGTCGAGGACCACCTGGCGAACCTGCGCACTCGGTGCGCACTCCCCGACCGCGATACCGAGTCGCTCGGCGAGTTCGGCATAGGCGACCGGCTCGGACATGTCGCCACGTCGCATCTGGAAAGTGACCGACAGGATGACCCAACGGTTCGGTTGTGATTTGAACATCGACCAGCGATAGCCGAACCCGCAATCCGGCGCCGGCAGGATCCGCACCTGCCCGTCGTGCCGGTCGAGCACGGTCACCCGAGCGATGAGGCTCGCCACCTCGCGGCCGTACGCCCCGACGTTCTGCACCGGAGTCGCACCGACGCTGCCGGGGATCCCCGCGAGCGCCTCCATCCCGCGCAGGTTCTTCTCGATGCTCCAGGAGACGAGGCCATCCCAGTCCTCCCCCGCCTCGACCTCGATCCAGCCACCGCCACATCCCTCGTCATCGAGGGTTATCCCCCGCGACCGGATCGCCACGACAGTGCCGGTGACGCCCTCATCAGCAACGACCAGATTGCTGCCGCCGCCGAGGATCAGGAGCGGCTCACCTGTCGCATCAGCGGCACGAACCGCCTCGATGATCTCCTGACGCGACTGAGCGACAACCACACGATCGGGTGCGCCCCCCACCCGGAGGGTCGTCCAGTCAGAAAGCGGCGTGGTCACGCGAGGGCGACGATGGCGGATGCCCGACCGAGCACACCCTGGCCGTTATAGGTCGCTGACACATCGAGGCGCACAAGCCGTTCATCGAGCTTCTCGGCGACGGTTGCGCAGATGCGGAGAGTGGCTCCTGCGTCGTCATCCGGCACCGGGACCGGTCGGGTGAACCGCACCCCGAATTCCTTCAGCGCACCCGGGTCCCCGAGCCAATCGGTGACGACCCGGCCTGCCTGCGCCATGGTGAACATCCCGTGCGCGATCACATCGGGCAGCCCCACAGCCTTCGCGATGCGCTCGTTCCAGTGGATGACGTTGAAGTCTCCCGACGCACCGGCGTAACGGATCAGATCAAGTCGGGTGATGGTGACCTCACGCGAGAGCACCTCGGTGCCGACGTCGACCGCGGAGTAGACCGGCACAGTGGAAGAAGAACCGGACATCAGGCCCCCTCCCCCGCGGCTGTGCCTCGGGAGACGATCACCGAATGGGTGGTCACCACGACATGGCCCTCAGGATCGGTGACCTCCGCCCGCAATGTCAGCATGTCGTTGCCGGCGACCTCACGAATACCCTCGATCACTGCCTGCACCGTCAACTCGTCGCCAGCCACGATCGGTCGGTTGTAGGAGAACCGCTGCTCGCCGTGCACCACCCGCGAGTAGTCCAAGCCGAGATCAGGATCGAACATCGCCTGACCCATGGCCGAATGAGTGAGGACGAATCCGAAGGTAGGCGGTGCGACGAGATCGGGATAACCCATGTCACGTGCGGCCGTCAGGTCGAGGCTCACCGCATTGGTGTCGCCGATCGCCCGGGCGAACTCGCGCACCTTCTCGCGGCCGACCAGATAGGGCTCGGATGCCGGATAGGTGCGCCCGACGAAGTCCGGGTTGAGTGCCACGCCACTACCTCCTCACGCGGACTGAGGAACGACGACCCCGTGGGCCGAGGACCTACCGGGTCTCCTTGTGCGCGGTGTGCTTCTTGCACACCGGGCAGAACTTCTTCATCTCGAGACGATCGGGATCGTTGCGCCGATTCTTCTTCGTGATGTAGTTGCGGGCCTTGCACTCCTCGCAGGCCAGGGTGATCTTGGGGCGGACATCGGTCGCCTTAGCCATGGGGCCCTCCTGTGGTGCGCCGGCACGGAACCGGACGGTGGATCGTCATGCTGCCATGCAGCCGATCGTCCTAGCTGCGGGTGGTGCGTGCTTCTGGTGGTGCGTGCTTCTGGTGGTGCGTGCTTCTGGTGGTGCGTGATTCTGGTGGTGCGTGCTGCGGGATGGTGCATGGTCGAGTAGCGGAGGCCGGACTTGAACCGGCGACACAGCGATTATGAGCCGCTTGCTCTACCTGGCTGAGCTACTCCGCCGCGTGACCGCCGAGATCGCAGGCTGCGAACCCGGCCGTGCAGAGCCCCAATACGGAATCGAACCGTAGACCTTCTCCTTACCATGGAGACGCTCTACCGACTGAGCTATTGGGGCGGTGAAGCCTGAGCAGACTACACGCCGGGCGCCCCAGCGGCCCAGTCGGGGACTCCCCCCTGCCGAACCTTCTCCCGCCGATGGCTGCCACGAGCGGGATGAGTCCCCCGACCGGCGACCACTCGCGGGACTCATCCCACTACGGCAGGCTGGGTGGTATGCCGAACTCCCGATGGACCGCCGCCGACATCCCCGACCTCACCGGACGCACCGCCCTCGTCACCGGTGCCAACTCCGGTATCGGCCTGGTGACTGCCGAGGAGCTCGCCCGGCACGGGGCTGTCGTCACCCTCGCCGTCCGCGACGCTGACCGTGGTCGCAGTGCGGCCGATCAGATCCGCGCCCGTGCTCGGGAATCCATCGTGGATGTGGGGATCTGCGATCTGGCCGACCTCGGCTCGGTCCGCACCTTCGCCGAGGGCTGGCGATCGGATCACCCGGAGGGCCTGGACCTGCTGATCAACAACGCCGGGGTCATGGCGATCCCCCGGCGCGAGAGCGCCGATGGATTCGAGATGCAGTTGGCCACGAACCATCTCGGACACTTCGCCCTCACCGGACTGCTCTTCGATGCTCTCCGGCCCGATGCCAGGGTCGTCACCGTCTCCTCCCAGGCCCATCGGATGGGGCGGATGAACTTCGACGACCTGATGGGCCGCGACCGATACTCACCGTGGCGGGCCTACGGGCAGAGCAAACTCGCCAACCTGCTCTTCGCCGGTGAGTTGCAGCGCCGCCTCACCGAACGCGGCCTCCCCCAGATCTCCGTCGCGGCCCACCCCGGATACGCCGCGACGAACCTGCAGGCGGTGGGGCCGAACATGTCCGGCAATCGGCTGCAGGGTGCGTTGACCTCCTTCGCCACCCGCGTCCTTGCCCAGAGCCCGCAGATGGGGGCCCTACCCACGCTGTACGCCGCCACCGGCCAGGGTGTGGCGGGAGGTGACTACGTCGGACCCGGCGGTTTCGCCGAGCAGCGCGGGCACCCCACGGTGGTCGGCATGTCCACCGCTGCCCGCGATCCGCACGCAGCCGCCCGACTGTGGGAGATCAGCGAGGACCTCACCGACGTGCGCTACCCCTGACGGGTGGCCTGCCGGCGAAGTTCGGCCTTCGCCAGTGAGGCCTCATGGACCTCGTCGGGCCCATCTGCAAGACGGAGCGTACGAATCCCCGCGAACGCCTCGGCGAGGGGGAATTCACCGCTGACGCCGCCCCCGCCATGGGCCTGAATGGCTTTGTCGAGAATCCACTCCACCGTTCGGGGGGTCGCGATCTTGATCGCCTGGATCTCGGTATGCGCACCCTTATTGCCGACCGTGTCCATCAGCCATGCGGTCTTCAAGACGAGGAGCCTCAACTGCTCGAGACGGACTCGAGACTGCGCGATCCATTCGCGGACGACACCCTGTTCAGCCAGCGGCTTCCCGAAGGCGACACGCTCCGAGACTCGATCGCACATCAACTCGATGGCGACCTCCGCGACCCCGATCGACCGCATGCAGTGGTGGATGCGTCCGGGCCCCAGACGTGCCTGCGCGATAGCGAAACCGCCGCCTTCCACCCCGATCAGATTCGACACGGGAACACGCACATCGTCGAAGTTCAGCACCCCGTGCCCGCCATGGCTGGCATCGTTGTAGCCGAACACTGTCGTCCCACGCTCGATCGTGAGCCCAGGAGTATCGCGAGGCACAAGAACCTGGCTCTGCTGACGGTGACGATCTGCCGTCGGATCGGTCTTGCCCATCACGATGAAGATCGCGCAGTCAGGATTCATCGCACCCGTCGTCCACCATTTGCGTCCATTGATGACGTAGTGGTCACCATCGCGGACGATCGAGGTCTGGATGTTCGTCGCATCGGAGGAGGCAACGGCCGGCTCCGTCATTGCGAAACCCGAGCGGATGTCGCCGTTGAGCAGCGGTTCGAGCCACTGCTCCTGCTGCTCGGGTGTGCCGAACTCGTGGAGAACCTCCATATTGCCCGTGTCCGGGGCTGCACAATTCAGCGCGGGGGGCGCAAGATGGATGCTGCGACCTGTCAGCTCAGCGAGAGTCGCGTATTGAAGATTCGTGAGTCCCGCACCTCGCGGCCCGGGTAGGAACGCGTTCCACAATCCGAGTTCCCGAGCCTCGCTTTGGAGTTCCTTGAGGATCGGCGTTCGACTCCACGCCCAGGGGTCATCGAGTGCCTGAAGTTGCTCGGCGAATACCGACTCGGCCGGGTGGATGCGATCACGCAGGAACTGCTCGAGGATCGTCCGGGTTTCTCGACTACGGGCATCCTCAGCGAAATCCATACCCGTCCCCTCATCGATCCGGTCGTGCGAGCGTGGCAGGTGCAGGATTCGAACCTGCGTAGGCTTTCGCCGACGGATTTACAGTCCGCTCCCATTGGCCGCTCGGGCAACCTGCCGCATCCCGTCGAAACGGGCCCGCTCATGCTACTAGCCGCCCTGCCCGACCCTCGCTGGACGGTCCACCTCCCCCTCGCCACACCCACAAGCCACCCGCCCGGGCACAATGGAGGCCATGGCCGATAACAGTTTCGACATCGTCTCCGAAGTCGATCGCCAGGAGGTCGACAATGCTCTCCAGCAGGCGGCTAAGGAACTCGCTCAGCGATTCGACTTCAAGAACACCGGTGCTGCGATCACCTGGTCAGGCGACATGGGCGTCGAGATCGAGGCGGAGACCGAGGACCGGGTGCGAGCAGCACTCGACGTATTCAAGGACAAACTCGTCAAACGCGGGATCAGCCTGAAAGCTCTCGAGGCGAGCGACCCGCGCGTCTCGGGCAAGATCCACAAGATCACCTGCACCCTGAAGGCCGGCATCACTCAGGAGCAGGCGAAGAAACTCGGCAAACTGATTCGCGATGAGGGCCCGAAGAAGATCAAGGTCCAAGTCCAAGGGGATGAACTGAGAGTCTCCAGCTCCAGCCGAGACGACCTGCAGGCCGTCATCGCGTTGGTGAAGGACGCCGATCTCGATTTCCCGGTGCAGTTCACCAACTACCGCTGATCGGTTGATCGCTGATCGAGGGACTGCTCGGCGCCCTCGCCCGGTGTCCCTGCAGCGAGCCGGTCGATCCCTGCGACGAGGTCCGATCTGCTATCGGTGCTCGCCTCCGCGGTGGGTGACCACGCCAGTGCATCGAAGGGGCACACCTCCACACAGATCCCACAGAACATGCACAATCCCCAGTCGATGGTGAAGGCATCGAGGACGGCGACGGTCCGGGGGCGACGGTTGCCGGGCTCCTCGATCTGCTCGGTGTGGCTGGTCAGTTCGATGCACCAGACCGGGCACTCGCGGACGCACAGCATGCACGAGGTGCACGCCGGAGCGTGGAGTTCGATGGAGCCACGCACCTCATCCGCGCTCATCGTGCTCCTTCGCCCCGGAATCATCTGACACACGCCACATCGCGGGGATGCCCGGCGTGCGCACTCGCCGTCGTGAAGACCCGGCTTCAACGGCACCCGGCCACTCCTTGGCTAGCCGCGCGGGGAGCGCCGTGTCCTTACGCAGCGGGTGGATATCGCCGGAGACCAGCAGCGGTCGGCTGGGGCGCCCGCTGCCATCGACGATCCTGACCCCGAACATCTCGCTCACCTCGCGTTCGTGCCACGCAGCAGCAGGGAAGAGATCGACAACCGAGTCGAGCTCGGCCTGCGCATGCAGAGCGCGGATCCACAGTCGTGCCCCGTCGACGGGGCGCACAACGTGGGCGATGAACTCCCACGAGGCCGCATCGTCACTGGCAAGCGATTCCCCCGTCCGGGGATCCCATCGACGCCGGTCGACTGCCGTCAGCAGGTCGAGGAACACGTACCCCTCGTCATGGGCCTCCTCGAGTCGACCACGCCAATCGCGGTTCTCGACGTCGACGAGCATGTCAGTCTCCGCCTGTCGTGACCACGGTCTCGGGCACGTGTGGATCGACCGCATCGAGAGCCTCGAGGACAGCCTCCGGTCGCGGAGGGCAACCGGGCACGAAACGCGACACCGGCACGATCTCGGCGATCCCGGGTACCACCGCATAGGAGTCCCAGTAGGGGCCGCCGGAGATCGTGCACGCACCAAACGCGATGGCGACGCGGGGTTCAGGCAGGGATTCCCATGCCTCCAGGACAGCCGGTACCTGCGGGTGCGTCACTGTTCCCGACACGATGAGCACCTCGATCACCTCGCCGTCCCCTCCGGACTGCGGGGTGTCATCGTCGGCTGGGATGAGCAGTCCGCGACCGACCGCCGCCGCGAACTCGACCGCGCAGCATGCCATCCCTAGATCGGCGACATGGACCCGCAGGCGAGGTCGGCCGGCGACCCGGTAGCGACGGGCGGTGAGCATGCCGGCCAGGGTAGCCCGACCGGGCTTGCGCCGGGGAAATCGATCGGGTGGGTCTCTGACGTGGACCGATGGGCCGACGATGGAGCAGGCGACAGAGTGCCGCTGCACGGGACGGTTGTGGCCACGCGAGGGGCTGCAGACGGTAGCGTGAGGGACGTGACGTCCCAGGCCACACCCGCCTCCTCCAGCGCCCCGGACAACGCAACCCCGAACGGGCGAGACACCCCCGATGGCAAGGAGCTCGTCACCCTCGGCCAGGTCGTGATCCGGCTGGCCGGTGACTCCGGAGACGGCATGCAGTTGACCGGGGATCGCTTCACGTCGGAGACCGCAGGCCTGGGCAACGACCTGTCGACCCTGCCGGACTTCCCGGCCGAGATCCGCGCACCTGCCGGCACGCTGCCGGGGGTCTCAGCCTTCCAACTGCACTTCGCCGATCACGACATCATGACTCCCGGTGATCGGCCCGATGTACTCGTGGCGATGAATCCGGCGGCGCTGAAGGCCAATATCGACGCGCTTCGACCGGGTGGCGATCTGCTCGTCAACACCGATGAATTCACCACTCGGAATCTGACCAAGGTCGGCTACGTCGACAACCCGCTCGAGGATGGCTCACTCGAGGGATACGCCGTCCACCCGATTCCCCTCACCTCGATGACGGTGCAGGCTCTCAGCGAATTCGACATCTCCAAGAAGGAGGCAGAGCGCGCCAAGAACATGTTCGCCCTCGGCCTGCTGTGCTGGTTGTACAGCAGGCCCACGGAGGGCACCCTGGCGTTCCTTCGCTCGAAGTTCTCAGCCAAGCCCGACATTCTCGCTGCGAATGTAACGGCGTTCGAGGCTGGCTGGTCGTTTGGTGAAACCACCGAGGACTTCTCGGTTCGCTATGAGGTCAAGCCTGCTCCCATGGGTGCGGGGACCTACCGCAATATCTCCGGGAACCTCGCCTTGTCCTACGGACTCGTCGCCGCGGGAGTGCAGTCGGGCCTTCCGGTCTTCCTCGGCAGTTATCCGATCACCCCGGCCTCGGACATCCTCCACGAGTTGAGCAAGCACAAGACCTTCGGCGTGACAACGTTCCAGGCTGAGGATGAGATCGCCGGTATCGGCGCGGCACTCGGGGCAGCCTACGGCGGTGCCCTCGGTATCACCACGACCTCCGGTCCGGGGATCGCGTTGAAATCCGAGACGATCGGCCTGGCCGTGTCCCTGGAGTTGCCCCTGGTCATCATCGACGTCCAGCGCGGTGGGCCCTCGACCGGACTGCCGACCAAGACCGAGCAGGCTGACCTGCTCCAGGCCATGTTCGGGCGCAACGGGGAGGCGCCTGTGCCCATCGTGGCGCCGAGTTCCCCCGGTGACTGCTTCGACGCCGCACTCGAAGCCGCGCGCATCGCGATCACCTATCGCACGCCGGTCTTCGTGCTGTCTGACGGCTACCTCGCGAATGGATCCGAGCCCTGGAGGATTCCCGATACCGACAGTCTTCCCCGGATTGATCCCGCCTTCGCCACCGAACCGAATCACGCCACCGACACAGACTCACCGGAGTTTTGGCCCTATCTGCGTGACGAGGACACCCTCGCCCGACCCTGGGCCGTTCCCGGCACACCCGGTCTGGAGCACCGGATCGGTGGTCTGGAGAAGGCCGATGGCAGCGGTGCGATCTCCTATGACCCGGACAACCACGACCGCATGGTGCGCCTTAGGCAAGCGAAGGTCGAGGCGATCGCGCGGACTCTCCCCGACCTTGCTGTAGACGATCCGGACGGTGACGCACGCGTTCTGGTCATCGGTTGGGGCTCCACCTACGGACCGATCGGAGCGGCTTGCCGCAAGGTGCGCGATGCGGGCGGTTCCGTCGCCCAGGCCCACCTGCGCCACCTGAACCCCATGCCCGCCAACACCGAACAGGTCCTACGTGCCTACGACCGCGTCATCGTCCCGGAGATGAACCTCGGGCAACTATCGCTCCTTTTGCGCGGTCGTTTCCTCATCGACGCCATCGGATACAACCAGGTGCGCGGACTGCCCTTCACCTCCGACGAGCTCGCTGACACCATCACCGACGTCATCTCCCATCTCGACACCATCTCCGCGAAGTAGAGCATCCGCGCCATGAGGGAGCAGCAATCATGACCACCCCGCCAGCGCCATCAGCGTTCCCCGCGCTCGATCTGGTGCCCAAGACCGATGAGCCGCAGAAGGCCAAGGACTTCAAGTCCGACCAGGAGGTCCGCTGGTGCCCCGGCTGCGGTGACTACGCGATCCTGGCAGCGGTTCAAGGATTCCTCCCCGAGCTCGGCCTGCGTCGGGAGAACATCGTTTTCGTCTCGGGTATCGGCTGCTCATCGCGGTTCCCCTACTACATGAACACCTACGGCCTGCACTCGATCCACGGTCGCGCGCCTGCGATCGCCACCGGGCTCGCGGTGTCTCGGCCGGACCTGTCGGTGTGGGTCATCACCGGTGACGGTGATGCGCTGTCTATCGGCGGTAACCACCTGATCCATGCCCTACGCCGTAATGTGAACCTGAAGATCCTGTTGTTCAACAACCGCATCTACGGCCTGACCAAGGGCCAGTACTCCCCCACCTCGGAGACCGGCAAGATCACCAAGTCCACACCGATGGGCTCCCTGGACTACTCCTTCAACCCGGTATCGGTGGCGCTCGGTGCCGAGGCGACATTCGTCGCCCGCACCATCGACTCCGATCGCGCCCACCTCACCTCGGTCCTGCGGGCAGCGGCAGCACATGAGGGCACCGCACTGGTCGAGATCTACCAGAACTGCAACATCTTCAACGACAACGCCTGGGAACCGTTGAAAGACGGTGACACCCGCGACAACATGCTCATCCGCCTAGAACATGGCGAACCGATCCGATTCGGCACCGACGGGGAACGTGTGGTGATCCGACAAGACGATGGGCATGTTGCGGTCGTCGGCGCCGACGAGGTCGACGAGTCATTGATCCTGCGTCACGACGCCCATGCCGACGATCCAGGACTCGCCTTCGCCCTGTCCCGCCTTTCTGACCCGCACACCCTCGCCGATACCCCGATCGGGGTCTTCCGAGATGTCTCCCGTTCGTCGTACGACCGACTCGCCCGCGAGCAGGTCGCCGCCGCCCGCGCGGCGAAGGGACCCGGAGACCTCTCCACACTTCTCGCCGGGTCCGACACCTGGACCGTATCCTGAGGACTCCCACCGAACCCCGCTCCAACCTCTGGCGCGGCCTGGGGTTCGCCGGCATCGCCTACGGCCTGTGGGGTGCGACCCCCCTGTACTTCGCCCTGTTGGATTCGGTCTCACCCATCGAGATCGTCGCCCATCGGGTGATCTGGTCACTGGTGTTCCTCCTGGCCATCATCGCGGTGACGCGAGGTTGGTCGAGTGTGATCACGGTCTTCCGTTCTCGACGCTCCCTCATCCTGCTCGCACTCGCCTCGATCGCCATCACCGTGAACTGGACCACGTTCATCTACGCCATCAGCACAGATCAGGTCGTCGAGTCATCCCTTGGTTATTTCATAAACCCGCTGGTGTCCGTGACTCTCGGAGTCCTCGTCCTAAGAGAGCGACTACGGGGGCTGCAGTGGGGTGCCGTGGGCTTTGCGGTCGCCGGGGTGATCCTCATCGGTCTCGGCGCTGGCGCTGCCCCCATCATCGGCATCGTCCTCGCCCTGTCCTTTGGCAGCTACGGCCTGGTGAAGAAGTTGGCCGGTGTGGATGCCGTGCCCAGCTTGACCATCGAGACAGCCATGCTCTTTCCGTTGGCCATCGGGGTTCTTGCTTTCGCCGAGGTGACCGGTCAGGCGGCCTTCATCGTCGACGGGCTGGGGATCTCGGTGATGCTGATCCTGCTCGGTCCGCTGACCGCCATTCCGCTGCTGGGGTACGTTGCCGCGGCCAATCGCCTCGCGCTGAGCACTCTGGGAATCGCCCAATACCTCACCCCCACCGTGCTGTTCATCTTCGGCATCACCCTCTTCAACGAATCGGTCAGCATCGTGGAATGGTGGGGCTTCGGGCTCATCTGGTTCGCACTCGCCGTGTTCACCATCGACATGGTCCGCCACTCCCGTCAACCCTCACCCCTCGATGCACTCGAGGTTGCTGAACCCACCTGACCTGCACCATGCCGCTCAACACGGTCCGTCAGACTCTCCTAGGCTGAGCGTCATGCCATTCGATGCATGGGCGACTCCCCAGCGCAATGACCTGCGTGATCTCGTCACTGACTTCACCACCCGCGAGATCGTGCCGTACCTGCCCGAGTGGGAACGCGCTGGCTGCCTCCCCCGGGAACTTCATCGCCAGGCGGCAAAGCTCGGCCTGCTCGGCCTGGGCTTCCCCGAGGCACTCGGAGGCAGCGGTGGTGACTTCCTCGACGTCGTGGTGATGACAGAGGCGATGCTGCAGTCCGGTGCGAGCGGCGGACTCATCTCAGCCCTGTTCACCCACGGCATCTCGCTGCCCCACGTGATCGATGAGCATGATCGTCGCATCGCATCGGGTGACATCGAGGGTGCCGGCTACCTCGCTGAAACTGTCATCAGACCTGTCCTCTCCGGCGAGATGATCTGCTCGCTCGCCGTCACCGAGCCCGACGGCGGTTCCGATGTTGCCCGGCTGCGCACCATCGCCGAACCCAGCGGGAGTGGGTGGGCGGTGTCGGGAGCCAAGACCTTCATCACCTCCGGAGTCCGTGCAGATCGGGTCGTCACCGCGGTGCGTACACCACAGACCGGTGAGGGAGCGGCCGGAATCACGCTGATGATCCTCGATCCGAGCGCGGACGGCTATGCCCCCCCACGAGCGCTGGAGAAGATGGGCTGGTGGTGTTCGGACACCGCAGAGCTTGCCTTCACCGATGTTGCTGTAGCTGATCGGGATGTCCTCGGGCTCGGCCAGGGGTTCTCCTCACTCGCCCGACATTTCGTCTCCGAGCGCCTCTCCATCGCCGTCACCGCTTACGCGACCGCTCAACGCAGCCTCGACCTCGCTGTGGCGTGGGCCCGCGATCGTGAGACCTTCGGACGTCCGCTCATCACTCGTCAGACGATCCGCCACCAGCTGGTCGATATGTACCGACGTACCGATGTCGCTCGCACCTATACGAGAGCGAGCGCCGAGCGACATGTCGCCGGGGAGAACCTCATCGTGGCGGCCGCACTCGCCAAGCAGACCGCGGTTGAGGCAGCCGAGTACGTCGTCGATCGGGCAGTGCAGATCCATGGCGGAATGGGGTACATGCGTGAGATGGAGATCGAGCGGCACTACCGGGACGTCCGAGTCCTCGGGATCGGTGGCGGCGCCACGGAGGTCATGACCGACCTCGCCGCTCGCCTCCTCGGCTACTAACTCCTCCCCCCCATAGCGTCTGAGTCACGGTTGTGGTCGTTAACTCCCCCGGCTAACGACCACAACCGTTACTCAGACGTAACGGACGGGGTCAGCCGGTCCGGTTGACGACGTAGTCGCACAGGGCCGACAGCGCAGAGGTGGCGGGGCCCGGTGGGAGGAGCGTGAGTTCATCACGTGCTCGATCAGCCCATGCGCGCGCTTCGGCTCGAGCCTCAGCAACCGCCGGATGGGCCCGCAGCCGCGCCAGGATCTCGGCGTGCTCAACGTCGTCGTCGATCGGGCGCGTCAAGGCTTCCGCGAGCATCGGATCATCGTCATCGCGTAGCGCCATGAGTGCCGCCAGTGTGGGAATGCCTTCCCGCAGATCCGTTCCCGGAGTCTTCCCAGACTGCTCGGTGTCACTGGTGATGTCGACCAGATCATCCGCGAGCTGGAACGCCACCCCGATCGCCTCGCCGAATCGGGTCAGAGTCTCGACCGTCTCGGTCGGCGCACCCGACAGCATCCCTCCGAAACGACAGGAGGTTGCGATCAGCGAGCCGGTCTTGTCCGCGAGCACCCGCAGGTGATGGCGCACCGGATCATCACCGTCGGCAGGCCCTACCGTCTCGCGGATCTGACCGGTGCACAGGCGCTCGAAGGTACGAGCCTGGATGCGCACCGCCTCAGGTCCCAGATCGGCCAGGATGTCCGATGCCCGGGCGAACAGGAAGTCGCCGGTCAGGATGGCGACCGTGTTGTCCCAGCGAGCGTTCGCAGAGCGCGCCCCGCGGCGAAGGTCCGCCTCGTCCATGACGTCGTCGTGGTAGAGCGTCGCCAGGTGGGTGAGTTCCACGACGACCGCGGCAGGCACGACTCCTGGTGCTTCCGGGTCCCCGTAGCGGGCGGCGAGGAGGACCAGCAGCGGTCGGAATCTCTTGCCTCCGGCATCGACGAGGTGGCGCGAGGCCTCCGTGACGAACGGGTAGTCACTGCGCACCGCATCACGCAGGTATTTCTCGACCTGCTCCATACCCCGATCGAGTTCGTCGACCAGGGTTGGGTCGGCTCCCAGGCTGGACAAATTGGCGTAGTTCACCTGGGTATCCCTTCTCGTCCCCGTCTGACGACGGTACTACCGAAGGAAGACATCGGCGCGCTCGACGAGATCGAGCACCGGTTGGGGCAGCACCCCGAGAACCACGGTCACCGCTGCAGTGACGGAGATCGCCAGGGTGGTGAACACCGAGGGCACCGCGATCACCGGAGCGTCATCGCCCGGCTCGGTGAAGTACATCAGCACGATCACCCGAATGTAGAAGAACGCCGCAATGATGCTGGCGACGACACCGACGATGACCAGCGGTGTGGCATCGCCAATGATGGCAGCTTCAAAAACGGTGAACTTACCGATGAACCCGCTCGTCAGAGGGATGCCGGCGAAGGACAGCATGAACAGGGCGAGCGCCCCGGCAAGGAGTGGCGAACGTTTGCCCAGACCCGCCCACTTCGACAGGTGGGTCGCCTCACCACCACTGCGCTCACGCACCAGGCTGATCACGCCGAATGCTCCGAGTGTCGCGAACCCGTAGGCGGCGAGGTAGAACATGACTGCTGCCACACCTTCGGGGTTCGTCGCGATCACCCCGACGAGGATGAAGCCG
>CBFHQG010000038.1:0-18802 GCA_965657825.1 Actinomycetes bacterium
ATGAGATGGTCCCTCCCCCTGAACGGATCGACGTCTCCCCCACGCCGATTCTGTCGACATGGCGAGATAGCGTGCGCCTGGTCGCATCGGCACGAATCAGCGGATCACTGACCATTCTCAGCGCCGTCCTCCTCTTCATCGCGCAGTTCAATCTTGGTTGCTTCGGTGTCCCCACCCTTGCGGTTCTGGCCTTCCTGATAGTCACCCTCGGTGTCGGAGCACTCGGTCGTCTCGGCCCTCTATCTCACCCTCCGATAGGTCTGATCTGGCTCACGATTGCATTCCTCTCAGGATTCGCCGCTTATCGCTACATGCTGAACCTCGGTCCGGCTCAATGCACCTGGACATCCACCGGATGGGAATCAGCGATCGGCCTCCTCACCGCGTTTACGCTGTTCCTCGGACTGACGGTCGTCGTCCAGGCATCTGCCCAAGCCGCAGAGATGGTGCACGACCTGAGGGTCACCAATGAGCAGATTGCCGATGTCACCCGTCAGTTCAATCTTGCTGGCTCACTCACCCAGGCACAGGTCTCTCAATTCCTGCACGGACCGATCCAAGGTCGTCTGGCTGCTGCAGCGATGGCACTCCGTCTGCACATGGATCGCATGATGTCAGGCGAAAGGCCCGCCATTTCGCAACTATCGGCCGACATCACCGTCATGCTCGACGAAGCCGCGGCAGACCTCAGGAATCTGAGCACTCCCAGCACTGCCGCCTCCCTGAAACCCACCGAGTCGATTCGCCAACTCGCAAGGCGCTGGGGAGGTTTCCTAGAAACCACGATCGATGTGGAGACCGGAACCGCAGCGTTACTCGATGGGAATCCGGCATGGGCTGCCCGTGTCGTTCAATGCGCCGAAGAAGCCCTAACCAATGCCAGCAGGCATGGACTGGCACGTCATGCCCGAATCATTGTCAGCGTGGAGGGCTCGTCTCATCTCAGCCTGCGCGTCTTCGACGATGGGCAGGGGCCAGTCCAGGGTTTTCAGATGGGACTCGGCTTGAAGGGCATCACCACCTCAGGTGGCGTCTGGGATCTCGCACCCAGGGAAGGCGGAGGATCAGTGCTGCGTGTCCTGTGGCCGCTGCCCTGAGGGTCTCGCCGCCCACAGAACATGCCGGGAATGTTGCACCTATGCTTCCCTGAACAGGACGTTACCTATCCCACTGACGATTCGGGGAGATACCGATGCCTGCACGGCCTACGCACGAAGTCGGACCTGTTGGAGAATCGGCTGCCAGAGCCGTCGCATTCGGTGGTGGGGGTGAGTGGTTCATCGCGTGGATGGCTGGTTACACGAGCGGGTTGGCCGGTTCTGGTGTCGACCTTGCCCAAGCAGACGTCACCGTTGGCACGAGCGCTGGATCGGTCGTGGGCGCGGTGGTCAAGGCAGGTGTTCTCTCAGACTTCATCTCTGAGCTGAAGCAGATGAGCGCCTCGAATCAGTCGGGTGGTGCCCTGACGATCCCCACCGGAGCCGAATCACAGGAACGCGCTCGAAACGTGATGGCGCAGACAACCGAGCTCGTTCCAGCGACGATTCAACAGATCGGTCGTGCTGCCATGGCCGCTCGCAATGCCCCCGACACGGACTACATCGAGTTGATCCAGAAATTGCTCAGTGTTACGGCTTGGCCTCCTGGCCACTACGCAACGAGCACCGACTGCTACACCGGTGAGCCGCTGATCGCGGGCGCTGACTCCGGGGTCTCGCTCGCGGCAGCGTGCGCGGCAAGCTCGTCACTGCCAGGGGTAAACGGACCGACCTGGCTCGATGATCGCCTCTGCATGGATGGAGGGGTGAGCCACTCCAGCACCCACGCGGAGGTGCTGGCAGGTGCAAAGTCCGTGCTGATCATCGCTATGTTCGACTTCAAAGCTCACCCCCCGCACCAGGTCAATCCGTCCTTCGGTTTGGCGGAACGTCTCGCTCCAGGAACTGCCGAGCGCGAGGCCGAGGCACTCCGAGCGCAGGGCAGCACCGTCCACGTCACCATCGCGAATCCAGATCCGCAGACGGACTTCATGGACCCGGCCACAATCGGTCCCGCACTTGAAGCTGGGATCGAGCGCGGCAAGGCCGATGCACCGACGCTTTCGAAGATGTGGTGACACGGGAGATCCGACGCGAAATGGCCGCTGCCCTGAGTATTCCCAGGGCAGCGGCCACAACTCACAGTTATTAGCCTGACAGGTCCTACTTGAAGTACTGCATGTAATCCGCATACGCGACCTGGCCGGTCTCTGATGCGTAGAGCGCCTCGGCTACCTCATCGGGGATCGCCGCCCACTTCGCGGGCATATTCGCCGCAAGTCGCGGATTGAGGCTGTAGATGAGCAGGAAGTTCGCGATCCAGATCGACGGGGCCATTGCCATTCCCACCGTGGCAGTTGATCCATCGCCCCTGGTATTGGTCACGAGCTCCCACGGCTCCGAGGAACCCTGCGACTGGGATCCATAGACCGCCTCTGCGGTGTAGGCGGAGGCGTACAACTCCTTGAGAGTGTCCCTCGCGCCGTTCTTGCGCATCCACTTGCCCATGTATCCACACGGGATACCCGGCGGCGGCTCGATCTCAGGGAACTGGCAGATCGCATCCGGTGCGAGCACCCAGTTGACCTGACGCACGGGTGATGAGGCATTAGCGGGGCTCTCGAGCAATCCGTCCTTATTGACGATCAGCCCGTAGCTGCCCAGCACGACCTCAGTGCGCACACCGTCGATGGTGCGATAGATCGGGTTGGCGGAGGTGTTCGTCAGGTAACTCGTGCTGATATCGACCAACTCTGCAGCCTTCGCGCGCTCCGCTGCGGTCCACTTGCCTTTGCCACGACCGGTGACGAATTTGCGGAATTGTCGATCCGAGAATGCCTTGTCCTTGTCGAAGCCGAACGAGGCAGCCAGCGCATCGGCCTTCGCCTGACCGAGTGGCATGTTGACCTGTCGGCCTCGCGTCGCTTCCTTGGGCGCAAGAGGCAGGTACTTCTTCACCCCGGCGAAGGGCTGTTCGAAACCGGAGTTCAACACTCCCGCAGCATTGGCGG
Organism: Actinomycetes bacterium; assembly: GCA_965657825.1. Classification (GTDB taxonomy): domain Bacteria; phylum Actinomycetota; class Actinomycetes; order S36-B12; family S36-B12; genus M55B157. Next base: position 3,050 of record CBFHQG010000038.1, read on the forward strand.
CCGACGCGGTGGTCAAGGGAACAGCCACCAGGGCACCCGCAGCCGCTACTGCCACCATGCGTCTTGCAAGGGTGTTCACATTCATTGCTACTCCTCTAGTTGGAAGACGTGCTCGTAGATTCCGTCCTCGAGTTTGGTCGTCATGACCGTCCCTCGCGCCCCCTGGTATTCGCCGTTCCACCGATGCTCGGTGCGTTCATCGGGAGTGGTTGATGATCTCGGGGATCATGTACGTCGTCGGCAACCCATCACCGCACCCCGTCGTTCCTGCCGGGCAGGGCAGGATCGAGGGCGGCTGGTCACCCGACCGTGCGTAGTACATGCGGAGGATCGGCTGGATCTCGGAGTTCAAGGTGCTCACACCTGGATAGATGGCTTGCAGGTACTCCTGAGAGGGAGTGGGGATCCAGTTCGTCGCTGGTACACCCTCGGGCAGTTGGGGAGCCATCCAGATCGTGTAGGAGCCATCCTCATTCGCCTCGAGGCCCACTCCGCCCTTGTTCTTCGATTCGATCTGCAGCGATCCCAACTGAGACACCGGCTGGACCACCCCATATGTCAACGGATCCTCCACACGCTGTGGTGTCGGAAGGTCGATGATCGCGCCCTGTGGCTGCGAGGTCTCAGCGTTGACCTGCTGGATCGGAGTGCCCTCGGAGGAGAGTTCCTGCTGCCAGGTGGCGGCGATGGGGAAGGTGTAGGACACCTCACTGACACCGGGGATGCTTCCCGCCTCATTCATGACCGGCGAGGTCGCAATGAAGTAGGCCTTGTCTGCTTCGAGCCCGAAGTCAGCCGCATTCTCTCCGAACATGATGGATGTTCCAGGACGAAGGGGACCGACTGCCGACGCACTGACAGTGATCGTCGAGTTGTCAGTGTCGATCGCGTACACGGTGGTCTCAGCTTGCGAATACGCCGTGTTCAAAACACTCGCCTGCGAGATGAAGGGAGCAGCAGCCTCCGAGAAGTCCGTCTGGTAAACGGTCAAGGACCAGAAGCCCAACAGGTTGCCCTCAGAGTCCGCAGCGATCGGAGGCAGGATCCCGTCTGCGGGTATAGCTCCGCCCGCAGCCTCCTCCGGTGAGAACGTGATGCTGTAGGAGTTATCGCCCTGCAGCGGAGTCGGACCCCCGTCTTCGCGCAACTGAGTCGAGTAGAACCCATCACTGGGCAAATTGGGGAAGCCCCCCGCAAAGATGGCCGAGGCGCGGCCTAGGTAGCCCACCTTGGTATTCGCATACGTCCCGAACTCGTCATCGCGGTTGATATACAGCCAGTAGTTCGTCTCCGCGGTCGTCGCCTGGAGGAGGCGCACCTTCGCTGCCGTCAGGCCTGCGGTGAATCCCTGCTGCAGGGCCTTGATCTCAGCAGCACCCCACCCGCTCGGGATCTTGTACCCCTTGGCGGTGAGCCCAATCGAAGCGAACTTCTTCAGTGTGGTTCGTTGCCCGGAAGATGGGGAGTAGTAGACACCATCGAAACCCGGCTGCGGCGGCACATACGAGGGCAGATCGGCGGCTGCTGTGCCGCCGATACCGGTGTTGCGGTTGGGTAGTGGGCTCAACCGAATGGCTGCACCTGCCTGCTCGAAGAAGGCCACCGCGTTGTCGGGGACATTCCGCCACTTCGCGGCCTGCTGGGCTCGCTCGGGGCTGACCGGGGGGATCTGATACGCATACGGGCCCGTGGGGTAGACCGGAGCGTAGCCATTCTGCTGGAACTGCTCGAGTGTGTTGAGTGCGTATTTCTTGGCCACATTCTCAAACGAGGAGGCGAAGCTTCGAGGATCCTCCGGCGGAGCGTTCGGGTCCCCGAGGACCCGAGCAAGGATCTCGCCTCGATTAGTGCCGATGCTGATGACGGGGAACGTTCTACCTTCGATCACTGCTTCGGTCTTGCTCGCATACTTCGACTCGGGTCCAACGACCAGGTAGTGGACCATGTCATCGCTCGGCGTGGTTCTCGTGCCGGGATCCGCCACCGTGTTGACGAAGGAGTCGAGGACCTGGCTCATCTGGAATGTCCCATTCGAGGGAGGAACGGTGTAGACGAGGTCCTGACGCTTCAGCGACAGCGAAGCGTTGAGATAAATCACCGATGCGTTGCCGGCATTCGTTGACGCGTTATCCCACTGAGCGGCGTAGGGGGCGTAGGCGATGGTGTTGTAGGGAGCCGTGACCAGCTTGTTGTACCGATTGAAGCGGTAGCTGAATTCCGGCGCCAGCGCCCAGATCGCGGCCTGCGTTGCCGTTCGACGAATCTTTCTTAGGTTCTTGGACGTGGCCGCTGCCGAAGTCTCACTCGCCGATACGGACTCCGTCCCTGTGGCGACACCCGCTGAAGGAACAACCAGCACCCCCGCGATCAATGCACTGGCCACTCCGGCAAAGACTGTGCGTGATCGTGTAGATGCGCTCACGGTTGTTCCCCTCATCGATGACGGCTTCGACAGTGACACTAGGCGGCATTACCTGGTGGATTCCTGACTCACGAACTTCCGTGTTCGGTTTCCACACGACTGCGAGAGATTCTGCTTCTGCTGGAGATCAGTCCCAGGCAATCTCGTCAGACATTCACCGGATCTCCGAAGAACCACTGACCTGATGGCAGACCCCCGACTCCATCCGCCCACGAAATCTCTCGGGGTTCGATTCGTTTGGCATCCACCTGCTGCTGCAACATGATCTTCAGTTCCGCGATCGTGTCGGCGTATCGAGCATCGCCATACAGATTCGTCAGCTCCATCGGATCGTCATCGACGTTGTAGCACTCCCACTCATCCTCAGCAGGCCCACTCTGTCCGAGGACCGGCTTCGCATACTTGACCGTGGTTGTGGTGGTCTTCTCCCCCGGTGCATTCGCCGAACCCTCGGTGTAGTTCTGCACATCGCGGAATCCAGGGGTGGTCCAGAACTGCGGGTTATCCCAGTACCGCGTGAGCTTCCAGCGTTGCTTGCCACCATCCGCACCGGTGGGCAACATCGCGATCACCGTCTCAAGGTGGTTCGGCTGGATGACAGGCTGGTAGTAGTTCCCATTCCACGCAACCTGGCTTTCGCCACGGAATACCTCATCATCGGTCATGAAGAACTGCGGTGCTTCATCGAAGTCGGATTCGTCCTGCTCACCGAGAATCAGTCCGGATAGATCGCGACCCGGCAACGAGTGCACCTGCGTATGACTGGCGCGCAATCGGCGAGCCACTGACCGCTCGGAGATTCCAGCCAGGCCCAGCATCGTCGGCAACAGGTCCGCGTGGCTGGTCAGGAGGTTCGTTGATGTCGCATCGGGGAACAGTTGTGGGTTGTGGATGACGAACGGCACCCGGACAACCTCGTCATAGGCGTTATGCCACTTCTGATGCAGCCCGCCGTGCGCGCCGAGGAGTTCACCATGGTCGGACAGATAGATCACGATGGTGTCGCGATATTCGCGCCGAGAGGAAGTAAGGGCGCGCAGGACCCGGCCGATCTGGATGTCGACGTTCTTCTGCAACTGGTAGTAGAACCGATGCATGGGAGTGTTGTTACCCGTTGGCTGAAGTGCCAGGGGGTAAACATCGCGATAACTGGCCTGACACGTGGGTTTCCCGCTGAGGTCCTCATCCACCGACACGGCATATCTGTCGTCGAACAGATCCAAGGGAACATCTGAGCCATCGAGTTGGCGTTCCAGGTACATCAGGGGATCAGCAAGTGTCAGGTCGCCCCACAGGGTGATGTCATGGGGATTCACGAACGACGTGACGACAAGCCAGGGTTTCCGACTGCCGCGTAGATCACGCAGCAGACGCGCACCTTGACCGGCGAACAGTTCGTCACGACCCCGGCCACCTGGCCCGGAGGACGCCGAGTTCAGCGGGCTCGACCCGTGGGGCTCCGGACCGATCCAGCCATCGAACCCGTAGGCAGCAAGCCGATTGGCCTCCAGGTACATCTCCTCCAGCGCCGGATCGGGGAGCAACGTGTCGGTGTAGGAGGGCAGCGCGTTGTAGGAGCCAGGTTGGTAAAGGTCAGCGTCCGACACATGCCACTTGCCCTTGTAGAACGTGTCGTAGCCTGCGGCCCGGAACCATGCCCCCATCGTCGGGACAGTCGTGGGGTCCAGCCAGTACAGGTCGTCCTCGATCGCACTCTTGGCTGCCCCGGATGTCTGGGTCACCCCATGCAGCGACGGATACTGCCCGGTGAAGAACGAGGCCCGGCTCGGTGCGCACGCGGACGCCATGATGTGGTGATTGGTGAACTGCATCCCGCGCGAGAAGAGCAGATTCTGCGAATCCAGATTCTCCCGACGCCACTGGGCCAATCTCGCCGACTCATAGGTGACGGGGTAGCGCTGCTCATCGACGACGACAACGAGGAAGTTCGGCCGCCGCTTGAGCCGGCCTCGTGGGGTGAATTCCGGGAGGTCTTCTGCCTGCGCTGGGCCTGTCCCCATCGCTGCTGCACCGGTGAGCACGCCCGCGGCTCCGATTCCCTGCAGCACTCGCCGCCGGCTCAGCTCCTCGATACCCGCCATCCCCACTCCTACCTTCGCGCATGGGTCCTCATCCCCGTCTCGGCAGGCTATGTGGGATCGCCATGGGATCAGAGACCCCATCGGTGCGGCTATTCGGGTTTCCCTCACAGGGTTGCAACAAGCGCACGGGGCTCGCCTGCAGACGGCTCAGCCCTGAGCGAATGCGTCCCGTTCTTCGATGAGGGTCAGGCCGCGATACTGCGCCGGTGTTCGGCGAGCGCTTCTACGATCGCCTCGACCCGCACGATGCGAGCGGCCTCGTTCATGTGCACACCATCGAGCCAGCCCACGGATACGCCCCGCGCCTGCGCGTCTTGGAATGCTCCGGCGAAGTCGATGACGCGCAGATTCGGGTACTCACTGGTCTTGCTCTCCAGCACCTCGTTCGCCGGGCCGGCTTCGGGCAGCCGGTCATAGCCGTGCGGTCCGAACCACAGGTTGACCCAATACACGGTGATATCCGGACCGAGCGCGGCCATCATGGAATCGACCGTCTGCTCCATGGAGACACCGAGCCACCAGATGTCATTCGTGCCGAGGGAGACGACCACGGTCTCGGGCAGTTGATCGAGTTCTCGCGCGCGCTCGACCTGACCCACACCCCAGGTGGAACCTTTCGCTCCCCAGCACCGCACCGTCGGCGCCCACCCTGACTCCGTGAGTTCAGCCTCGAGCAGTGGTCGCGCATTGCGATATAGCGAGTCACCGATCAGCAGAACGCGCGGTGTTGATTCGGCCTTCGCCGGCCAAACAGGGGTGGTGCAACCATCACCTCGGGTGTCGACAGGCCATTCCGGGTCGATCATGTCCTCCCCGATAATCGGCTCGGGTGTCGCAACCGGCATCGGTTGAACTGCTGGTTCGGGGATGGGGGTCGAATCGACCGGCGAGATGACGTCAACGTCACCCTCTGCAGGGGTTGGCATGGGATCCGGTGCCGACATCGGCTCGACCGCGACGACAGTACTTTGAGGGCTCACCCCACTACCGGGGACACTGGCACCCCATGCGAAACCCGCTACGCCGGACGTCACGAGGCCGAGGACCACGAGTCCTGACCTGGCTCTCCTAGGCCACAGACTCCGCGCGTGCCGCATACCGGGAGTCTAGGAAAATGGCCGCCGAGAAGCCACTCGACTCACGAGGAGTTCGCCGGCCACGGTGCCGGGATCCGTCGCTCGCCCACCGGCGAGCTCCTCTGATATTCCCGCCAGCAACAACCCAAACAATGACAAAAACCCAGGGGATCAACCCTGGGTCTTTGTCATTGTGGAGGTGCCGGGAATCGAACCCGGGTCCGTTCAGACCTGAGCCGGTCTTCTACGTGCGTAGCCGTGCTGTCGCTGATCGGCCCCCGCGCTTCGTACGGCACGTCGCGGTGGCGGCCTAGTCACTGTGTGATGTTCCGCGCACTCCCGTGACCGGAGTGGTTGGTAAGTCTCCTAGTCGACGCCAGGATCCGGGTCGGAGACTCCCCGGGCTGACGGCTTCGCTCCTCGCTCAGGCGGCGAGGGCGAAAGCAGACTGCTTCTTTTCGGCAGTTATTGGTTTCCCAGAATGGTTAACGAGATCTCCTGAGATCCTCGGCACGCTTCTCCGGTGTCAGACACCTGATCGTCGAAACCTGTCACCCCCATGGTCCATGTGCTCCATGGGTGAAGCACTGTTCAGTTATGTCTCTACTGTAAGGCATCCCGCACCCTGAATATTCCCGCCCCACCAGCCGAAATCCCCGATGCCCTGGGGCGGAAATGCCCACAGTGCTCCCGATTTCAGACGAGGTGGGAATGTCAGACCCCCCGACTAGCGTCGAGACATGAAGCCCGCGACGAACTCCCCGACACCTCCTCACACCCCTGCGGATCCCCGGCCGGGAGCCCGCCGACATCGACGCTCCCCGGCACCCCGACCGTTGCCGGCTGATGTCGCAGCAGCCTTGGCCGACAGCCAGGCCGGCAACGCCACCTCGCGACCTCCCCTGCATTCCACGACGCGAGCCCATCGCCTCCTCACCGCAGCGACCGAAGCCGGACTGGGAGGGTTGGCGATGAGTTGCCTCGAGCGCATCGACCTCGCCGACCTGGACATCCACGATCGCGTGACCTACCTGCGCGCCGTGAATGCCCACTCCGCATGGTTGGAGGCGCTGCAGGCCCAGGCCGTCATGGGTGTCGCCGGCCCCCTGGATGGCTGGGTGAGTGACGAGGTCGAGGAGCTGATCTACGAAGCCACTACCGGATTTCCCCTGGTGCGCCGCGGGCGAGAGGAGCCGGAGGCAGAGATGCCCTCACAGAATGTCGGCAGTTGTGGACAACCGGTGACTGAGTCGACCCTTGAGAGCGATCCGACGGGGCTCGTCCTGCTCGACGATCTGGAACCGGCTAGTCGCCCGATCCCCAAGGCCTGGGAATTCGCCGAGTGCGAAGGGGATGCCTGGCAGACCCGTGAAATGTCCGCTGCAACCGAAGTCGCCCTCGCCACCACCGTGTCTAGGCGGACCGCTGACCGACGCATCCACACCGCCCGATTCCTGCACGCCCACCCCCTGACCCTCGCCATGGCCCGCACTGGCCGGTGGAGCTTCGGCCATCTGCGCGTATGCGAGTCCGAACTCGCCGGGCTGGATGACACCCTGATCGATGCCGTGCTAGCCGATGTCGCCGCCTCCACTGACCGCGAAGCACCCAGCCGACTCGCTCAGCGCATCCGCAAGGCTCTCGCCCGGCACGATCGAGCCGCGATGACCGACCGCATCCGCACCAAGAAGGAGATCATCGAAGCCGACGGCTGGATGCTGCCCGACGGACAGGGTCGGATCATGGTGACCGCCCACCACACCCGCATCAGCGAGGCCCTCGATGCCCTGAACGATCTCGCCGACGCTCGCCGCACCTGGCTGCGGGCCGCGGGGCTGCCTATCCCCGATGCATCCACCCTTCGTGGTCAACTCCTCCTCGCCGCCATCACCACCGCCACCTCGTTATCCACACATTCCGCGATTCGTGAGGGCACATCTGCCCAAGCCCTCGAAAGTGCAGCCCCCGATGCGGCACCACGCGAATCCGCGCGCGCCAAGCGTCGCCGCCAGCAGGCTGCCATCATCGTCGATCTGCCCACCGCGCTCGGCATGAGCGACGAGCCAGGATTCATCCCCGGCTACGGATGGGTGCCCGCCGATATCGCTCGCGAGATCACCGCCGAGGCGCAGGAGTGGTCACGCTGGCTCATCGACGACACCAGTCGCACGCTTCTCGACATCAATAACACGAGATATCGACCCAGTGAGGCGCTGCGTCGATTCATCGCCGCCCGGGCCCAGGAATGCACGATGCCCGTGTGCTCCCGACCGGCCAGCGACGCCCAGCTCGACCACGCCGATGACTTCGACGGGTCGAACACCACCACGGCCAACCTGCATCCCGCCTGCGGGCCCGATCATCTGATCGTCACCGCCGGATACTTCCTGGTGACGCTGGACGAACACGGGCAGGCCACCTGGACATCCACGACCAGCGGCCACTCCTACACCAATCCCCCCTCACCGGTATTCGAGGAAGTCCCGGCCCCACTGCCTATCGATTCGCCTACGTCCCCGATCGAGGCGATGACCCACCGGATTCTCCGCGAAGCCGCCTGAGTCCGGCCAGCGTGAGGGCGATCGCATCGTCGGTGAACACTGACGTCACGGACATCCCGACTGCATGCGGCAGTGCCGCCGAGCGACTGGCCAAAGCTACGCAGCGCGCGGCTCGATCGTGCGGCATCGATGTCGAACGGCGACCGTGGCGCGCACATGTGAGCATCGCGCGGCTGCGCGGCGAGCGAGCCGAGGCACGTGAAGCACTCACCCACCTGGCCGAATCACTAGCTGACTACGAGGGTCCCGCCTGGACTGCCGACCACATCATGCTCGTCCATTCGAAACTCGGTCCACAACCCGTGCACACCCCCATCGACACCTTCGCCTTCTGCAGTTGAACAGCCGGATTGGGCAGGACTGATACCAGCCGCAATCACCAAAGCGTGCCCATGCACCAGTCGGAACAGATACTGAAGACCCCTCAGCCCGCGGACAGAGTCTGCAGGCTGGTCCTCGTCACTGCGAATGCTCGATCCCGGTCCGCAGCGAACGCCTCGACGCTGATGACTCGTCCTGTTGCCTTCCAGGATTGACCATCGAGGGTGCGGTGGACCGACCCATCGCGATCGATACGCCACAGCGCCTCACCATCGCCTGAGGCAGCAAGCAACACTGCAGGAATCAGTTCCGCTCCCGAGGACGCACTGGTGCCACCCGGCTGCCAGGTCAGCAGACCCTGATCAGGGGTTGCCATCCATACCTGCCCGTCGAACCAAGCCAGCGAAGTCGGTGTCAGATTCGGGCCCTCCTGCCAGGTCACTCCGCGGTCGGTCGACCAGAGCACCGCACCACGGGTGTCCCAGCCCACAACCTCATCACCATTGACCGCAAGGGAATGGAAGTCCACCTCGCCGGTCAAGCTCACCGGCTCCCAGGACACTCCGCCATCGGTGCTCGTGATGAGTCCCAGCGGATTCGGCAGGGTCGAGCCCGGCCCCGGATGCCCACTGGCCACCAGCAGTTCGCTGGGATCTCCAGCGAATCCCATGAAGTCGTCGGCTGAGCCGCCCACGCGCTGGGTGGTGCCGCTGGTGATGCTGACCCGATGCACTCCGTCGTGAGTGCCGACGAGCAGATCGACACTGTCCACCACCGCTCCGTGAAGGTGTCCCAGGAGAGGCGCGATGGACGTGATGGTGACATCGCCCGCGTCCTCTCCGGTCAAGAACGCCTGCAGGCGCAGAATCTCTGTTTCCTGCGTGACGATGATCTCGCGCGCAAGTTCGAGCACCCGCGAATCACTGCCGGTGACTAACACATCGCGTGCCATATCGATCGCTCCGAGGTGGTGCTCGATCATGTATTCAGCGAACAGCAGGTCAAAGGCAGGACCGTTCGACGCGGCCAACTCCTCGAGTTGCTCATCGGTCAACATGCCCGACATGCCGTGGCCACCGTGCAACGACATCGCATCGGCCCCCATCATGCGCGGAACACCCCATTCATCCAGCCACGTTGCCATCAGATCGATCTCTGGTTGCTGCGCAGCCTTGATTTCCTCCGCTAGAGCTTGGATCTGCAGATTCTGCGCCCGCGTTGCGGCATAGTCGGCCATCACCACAGCCTGCTCATGATGCGGAATCATCATCTGGGCGAACATCGCCTCAGCGGCGATGCCCTGCTGGGTGGAAGTGCCACCCATGTGATCACCACCATGGTTCGCGGTCGTTCCCGCGCAGCCCGCAAGAACTAACGCCCCAGCCGTGACCCCGGCAGCGAACATCGCGGCTCTGTTCCTGCTCCTCTTCTTCGAAAGCACGTTCATCATCGTTGTCTCCTCTTGGTCGCCAATGTCGGACCCCGTCGGTGACGGAGGGTGAGCAGCGGACGAACGAGACGCGATCTGGGATAGGACGCCAGGCCGCCTCGAAACAGCTGCTGAGGAGCGATCAGGTTCGACTAATGGAAAGGAGGTTCCGATCAAGAGGTTGCTCGATCAGCGATCGTGGACGCATCGCCCTCGACGGCATCCGGTAGTGCTCCCGAATGCGTGAAGTTACCCACGTCGCCGGACGTCGAAGCGCCAGGAGCAGGAGGAGCACCGCCAAACACAATGAGGTGGCTCCGCCTCCCGAGACTTCCGTCGCCGGGTGAGACTCAGGGCCGGACGTGGCGAGCGGAATCACATCCAGGGAGACGGAATGCTCGCTACTCACCGACTCCCAGCCCACAGCTGACACCGCACTGGAATGGCCGTGATCACCCGCGACCGCGGCGCAAGCGCTCACCACCAGGTGATGCATCCCTACCAGACCCACGATGAGGGCGGCGCAGATCAGCACGCGGCGGAGTGCGCCACCGGCCACACTGACAACGGGCATACCACCATGATCACCCGGGACTGTGTGGCATGCACAACGAGGGGGTGCTCTGCTACTCCAGGCCCTTGGCTCGCCGACCTACCGCCTTTGCCGCTTCACGCTTGCTCTCACGCTCAGCGATCGCGTGGCGCTTATCGTGGGCCTTGCGGCCGGTGGCCAGGGCGAGCTCGACCTTGGCGTAGCCGTCCTTGAAATACAGGGCGAGCGGGATCAGCGTGAAGCCCTTCACCTGGGTGCGGTGGGCGAGCTTGCGGATCTCATCACGCTTCAGCAGGCACTTGCGGGCCCGGCGGGGCTCGTGATTGGTCCACGTGCCGAGGTCATATTCGGGGATATGCACCCCGCGCAGCCACACCTCGCCGTCGTCGATGGTGGCGTAACCATCGGTCAGGGTCGCCCGACCGGCGCGTAGCGACTTCACCTCGGTGCCGGTCAACACCAGGCCGGCCTCAACCGTGGAGTCGATGGAGAAGTCGTGCCGGGCTCGCTTGTTCTGCGCGATGACCTTGCGGCCGGTCTCTCGGGGCATGGTCGAACCCCGTCAGACGCGCAGGTACTTGCGCAGGGTGAAGAAGGCCGCGAGCACAGCTAGGCCGATGCCGACGATGAACAGAATCGGGATGACTCCAGCCACTGCATCCCAGCCGATGAACGCGGTGAACTGGAAGGCCGGGGCAAGCACGTTGTCCACCACGAGCGACTTGACCAGGATGATGCCGCCGGTCGCCAGCAGCGCCCCGACAGCTGCAGCGATCGCCGCCTCGAGCAGGAACGGTAGTTGGATATAGAAATTGGACGCACCCACGAGGCGCATGATGCCGGTCTCGCGCCTGCGAGAGAAGGCGGCGACCCGCATCGTGTTGACGATAAGCAGAACGGTGACCACCAGCATCGCGACGGCCACGACCAGGGCCATCGCCTGCAGACCGCCGAGCAGTTGGAAGAACCGGTCGAGGAACGCACGCTGATCATTGACCTGCTCGACTCCGGGGCGGCCGATGAATGCTGAGGCGACGACGTCGTACTGCGTGGGGTCGCTGAGTTTCACCCGGAAGGATTCCGGGAGGGCATCGGGAGTGACATTGTCGATGATCGGTGAGTTGCGGTACTGCTCCACGAAGCGCTCGTAGGCCTCCTCCTGCGATTCGAAGTAGACCTCCTCCACCAGCGGCCGCAGCGACTCGAGGTCGGCGCGGATCTGGGTCCGCTGAGCCTCAGTGACCGCGCCAGCCGAGCAGGACGGTGTCTCGGAGTTGTCATTGCACAGGAAGATCGAGACCTCGACGCGGTCGTACCAGAAGTCCTTCATCGTGTCGACCTGCGCACGCACCAGCAGCGAGACACCGAACAGGGCGAGGGACACACCGACGGTGATGATGACCGCGAGGGTCATCGTGAGATTGCGGCGTAGGCCGTTGCCGACCTCACTGGCGACGAAGGTTGTGCGCATCAGCAGATCACCTCGCGTACCCGTAGACACCGCGGGATTGATCGCGCACAAGGTGTCCGCGCTCGAGTTCGATGACCCGGCGGCGCATCTGGTCGACGATGGCCGCATCGTGGGTCGCCATAACCACGGTCGTCCCAGTGCGGTTGATGCGGTCGAGCAGCTTCATGATGCCGACCGAGGTCGAGGGGTCCAGGTTGCCGGTCGGCTCATCGGCGATGAGGATCGCGGGCTTGTTGACGAAGGCACGGGCGATGGCCACGCGCTGCTGCTCACCACCGGAAAGCTCATCGGGGAGGCGGTCCTCCTTGCCCTCGAGGCCGACGAGCTCGAGCACGTCAGGCACGATGCGCCGGATCTGGCTGGAGGGGCGGCCGATCACCTCGAGGGCGAAGGCGACATTGGTGAACACGCTCTTATTCGGCAGGAGACGGAAATCCTGGAACACCGTGCCGATCTGGCGACGCAACTTGGGCACCTTCCAGTTCGACAGGCGGGTCAGGTCCTTGCCCGCCACCCACACCTTGCCCGAGGTGGGCCGCTCCTCCTTGAGGACCAGTCGCAGGAAGGTGGACTTACCCGAGCCCGAGGAGCCCACGAGGAAGACGAACTCCCCCTTGGCGATCTCCAGAGAGATGTCCTCGAGGGCGGGTCGGGTCTGCGAAGGGTAGACCTTCGTCACGTGGTCGAACAGGATCACCCATTGAGTGTACGTGCCCTGCCGGAGTGTTCTGCGCTCATCCGCTCTCGGGCGACGGTGATTCCTCGGTCAGGGGGATGCGATCGGGCATCCGGATGAGGGATCGCTCCCCGAGTGGATCCCCGAGGCGGACGTCGACCCACGTGCGATCCCCTGCGATACCGATCCCCGCGCAATCCGCACTGCCTCGTGGGGCAGCACGCAACGCGGTGACCTCGACGACCGTGGGCCGCTCGATCGTGCGCACGAGAACGTCATCACCGGTGCACAGGCCCGATTCGGGCAGCGCAACAGCCACCTGCAGGGTGTCCGGCTCTACACCGGGGCGCCACGAGACCGGGGTCAATGTCGTCTCGACCACGCCGAAGGCCCGCAGCGGACCGATGCCCGCGGCGATGCCTCCCACGAGGATGAGCACGGCCACGGCGATGACACCGGCCACACTCCAGACCCAGATCGCGGGAGCACGCTTACGCCGAGGTGCGTCGTACTCACGCAACCCCGGGATCAGCGGACCCCGTGTTCCCACCGAGTGCTCGATCGCCTACTCGGTGCCTGCAGTCTCGACCGGGGGCGCGTCGGGAAGTTCGGCCTTCGGTGTCGCGGTGAAGGTGAACTCCGGACCATCCGCACCCTCGGCGACGTCGACCACGACGATCGACGCCGGCTCGAGTTCACCGAAGAGCAGCTTCTCGCTCAACGGGTCCTCGATCTCACGCTGCATGGTGCGGCGCAGCGGTCGCGCACCCATCACCGGGTCGTAGCCGTGATCGGCGAGCAGATCCTTGGCAGCCTGGGTCATCTCCAGCGCCATGTCGCGATCCTTCAGGCGCTCATCAACCTGGGCGACCATGAGATCGACGATCTGCGTGATCTCCGTCCGCGACAACTGGTGGAACACCACGACGTCGTCGATGCGGTTGAGGAACTCCGGGCGGAAGTGCTGCTTGAGCTCCTGCTGCACCTTCGACTTCATCGCCTCGTAGGCGTTCGCGGAATTCTCCTCCGGCGCGAAGCCCATCATCTGACCCTTCGACACATCACGGCTGCCGAGGTTGGTCGTCATGATGATGACGGTGTTCTTGAAGTCCACCGCACGGCCTTGCGCGTCGGTCAGGCGGCCTTCCTCGAGGACCTGGAGCAGGGAGTTGAAGATGTCCGGGTGGGCCTTCTCGACCTCGTCGAACAGCACCACGGAGAACGGCTTACGGCGCACCTTCTCGGTCAGCTGGCCACCCTCCTCATAGCCAACGTATCCGGGAGGTGAGCCAAACAGCCGCGACGCGGTGTGCTTCTCGGAGTACTCGCTCATGTCGAGGGCGATGAGGGCGTCCTCGTCACCGAACAGGAACTCCGCGAGGGTCTTGCTGAGCTCGGTCTTGCCGACACCCGAGGGCCCGGCGAAGATGAACGAGCCCGACGGACGCTTCGGGTCCTTCAAGCCAGCGCGGGTGCGCCGGATCGACTTGGACAGCGCCTTGATCGCCTGCTCCTGGCCGATGACACGCTTGTGCAGCTCGTCCTCCATGCGAAGCAGCCGTTGCAGGTCATCCTCGCTCACATCGGTGACCGGGATGCCGGTCATGAGCGCGAGCACCTCGGCGATGAGCTTCTCGTCGACCTCGGCGACGACGTCCATGTCGCCGGCCTTCCACTCGCGTTCGCGCTGGGCCTTCTCCGCCAGCAGGTTCTTCTCAGTGTCGCGCAATGCGGCAGCCTTCTCGAAGTCCTGCTCGTCGATCGCGGACTCCTTATTGCGGCGGACGTCGGCGATGCGCTCATCGAACTCGCGCAGATCCGGCGGCGCGGTCATCCGTCGGATGCGCAGCCGCGAACCTGCCTCGTCAATCAGATCGATGGCCTTATCGGGCAACTGCCGATCGGAGATGTAGCGGTCCGACAGCCGAGCCGCAGCCTGCAGGGCCTCATCGGTGATCGACACGCGATGGTGGGACTCGTAGCGGTCGCGTAGACCCTTCAGGATTTCCACGGTGTCCGGCACATCGGGTGCGTTGACCTGGACGGGAGCGAACCGGCGCTCGAGTGCAGCGTCCTTCTCGATGTGCTTGCGGTACTCGTCAAGGGTCGTCGCACCGATCGTCTGCAGTTCACCACGGGCCAGCATCGGCTTGAGGATGCTGGCGGCGTCGATGGCACCTTCAGCCGCACCGGCACCGACGAGGGTGTGCATCTCGTCGATGAACAAGATGATGTCGCCGCGCGTACGGATCTCCTTGAGAACCTTCTTCAAGCGCTCCTCGAAATCACCGCGGTAGCGGCTGCCGGCGACGAGCGCGCCGAGGTCGAGGGTGTACAGCTGCTTGTCCTTCAGCGTCTCAGGGACCTCTCCGCGCACGATGTCCTGCGCGAGGCCCTCGACGATCGCAGTCTTGCCAACGCCGGGCTCGCCGATGAGGACGGGGTTGTTCTTGGTGCGCCGCGACAGCACCTGCATGACGCGCTCGATCTCCTTCTCGCGGCCGATGACCGGATCGAGCTTGCTCTCGCGGGCTGCCTGGGTGAGGTTGCGGCCGAACTGGTCGAGCACCAGCGAGGTCGACGGGGTGCCCTCGGCGGGGCCACCGGCAGTCGCCGGTTCCTTGCCCTGGTAGCCACTGAGCAGCTGAATGACCTGCTGGCGGACGCGATTGAGATCCGCACCGAGCTTGACGAGGACCTGGGCGGCCACGCCCTCGCCCTCGCGGATCAGGCCGAGCAGGATGTGCTCGGTTCCGATGTAGTTGTGGCCGAGCTGCAGCGCCTCGCGCAGCGACAGCTCGAGGACCTTCTTCGCCCTCGGGGTGAAGGGGATGTGTCCGCTGGGGGCCTGCTGGCCCTGGCCGATGATCTCCTCGACCTGCTGGCGCACCGCCTCCAAGGAGATGCCCAGGCTCTCGAGGGCCTTGGCGGCTACGCCCTCGCCCTCATGGATCAGGCCGAGCAGGATGTGCTCGGTCCCGATGTAGTTGTGGTTGAGCATGCGGGCTTCTTCTTGCGCCAGCACGACCACACGACGTGCCCGGTCGGTAAACCTCTCGAACATGTATCTCGCTCCCGTCGGTCACGTACGGCTGTCTTGGCTGGTAGGACGCAGCCATGGCGAGGGCGGCTCCCCACACCA
>CBFHQG010000039.1:0-18787 GCA_965657825.1 Actinomycetes bacterium
ATCCGCCCGATGATCGCGATCGCAGTCGGTGCGCTCACACTCACTGCCTGCACCACCGCGGACAGTTCGGACTCCTCATCATCGGGTCCGGTGACCGTGCGGGTGCTCACGCACGACTCCTTCGCCCTCACCGAATCCCTGGTCACCGACTTCGAGGCGGCGTCGGGGATCACGGTGGAGTTCATCGCCGCCGGCGATGCCGGTGAGGTCGTCAACCGCGCGGTCCTGGCTTCGGGGAACCCCGACGGCGACGTGCTGTTCGGGGTGGACACCACGCTGCTGTCACGCGCCATCGATGCCGATGTGTTCGATCCCTATGTCGCCGACGCGCCGCTGGACCCCGACCTCATCGCCGCAGGAGAAGGCGTCGTGACACCGATCGATGACGGCGACGTGTGCATCAACATCGACGACGCATGGTTCGCCGAGCGCGGCCTAGCCGCACCCACCACACTCGAAGACCTCGTCGATCCGGCGTATGCAGACCTTCTCGTCGTGGCGAATCCGGCGACCTCATCCCCCGGCCTGGCCTTCCTCCTCGCCACCATCGCCCGCTTCGGTGACGGGTGGAGCGAGTACTGGCAGTCACTCCGCGATAACGGGGTGCAGGTCGTCAACGGCTGGTCGGAGGCGTACCTCGGTGAATTCACCGCTGGTGGTGGCGGCGGCGATCGACCGCTCGTGGTCTCGTATGCCACCAGTCCGCCCGCCGAGATCGTCTACGCCGTCGAGCCGAAACCCCAACGGCCCTCCACCTCGGTGATGCTCGACGGATGCTTCCGACAGGTCGAGTTCGCCGGCGTTCTGCGCGGGTCACCACAACCTCAGGCTGCCCGTGCCGTCGTCGACTGGCTGGTGTCACCCGAGGTCCAGGCTGATATTCCACTCTCGATGTTCGTGTTCCCCGCACGCCGGGATACTCCCCTCCCGGAGGTCTTCGAGCGTTTCGCTCTGCGCCCGGACACTCCACTCACCCTGGATGCAGCGACCATCGCGGAGAACCGCTCAGCCTGGGTGGAGCAATGGACCCAGATCGTGCTGCGGTGACACACCGGCCGGGTGTCGCACTGGCCTTCGGTCCGCTCCTGCTCGTCTGCGTCCTGGTGGGCGTTCCACTCGCCACCCTCGTGGTCATCGGTGCAAGCAACGCCGATCCCGTTGCCCTGCTCACCAGTGCGAGCACCTGGCGGATCCTCGGCTACACCGTCGCCCAGGCGATCGCGAGCACTGCGCTGAGCATCATCCTCGCGCTACCAGCGGCCTACGCCCTGCATCGCCTGCGACTCCCGGGACGCCGTCTGTGGCTAGCCGTGCTCACCATCCCCTTCGTACTGCCGACCGTGGTGGTAGGTCTGGCATTCCGCGAACTGCTGCCCTTCGCCGGCACCACCGCGGCGATCATCGTCGCCCACGTGTTCTTCAACGTCGGCCTCGCCACCCGAGTGATCGGCGGGGTGTGGAACTCACTGGATTCCCGGTACGCCGAGGTCGCCGCCACGCTCGGATACCGACCGTGGCAGGTGTTCCGCGAGGCGACCTGGCCGCTGCTGCGACCTGCCGTGCTGGCCTCCTGCGTCCTGGTGTTCCTGTTCACCTTCACCTCCTTCGGAGTCGTGCTCATCGTCGGAGATCCCGCCTGGCCCACCATCGAGGTCGAGATCTACCGACTGGCCGTCCAGACCCTCGATCTCGCAGCAGCAGCCACCCTCGCGATCGTTCAACTGGTGATCATCGTCACCGCTTTGGCCTGGTCGGCTTCGCTCCAACGGCGCATCTCCATCGGTGGCGCGATCAGGGGTGAGCCCGCGCGGCACCGACCGCGCACGATCGAGGACTACGCGAGCACCGTCGTCACCGGACTGCTCGTGGTCGCCGTATGTCTGCCTCTGCTGACCCTCGCCCTGGGTTCGATACGCGTCGGGGATCGATTCGGCCTGGACTTCTACGCCGAAGTGTTCTCCCCCGCAGATCTGACCACGCGGGCGACACCGGCGTGGGAGGCACTGGCGACCTCGGCTCGCTATGCGGTCGTGGCGACGCTCATCTCGGTCACGCTCGGAGTCGCCGGCGCGATCTCCCTGACGATCCTGCGTCGCAGCGCCACCTGGGTCGACACCGCCATCACCGCTCCACTCGGAGTCTCCGCGGTGTCGCTCGGACTGGGCCTTCTGCTGTTCAGCATCTACGGCCCCCTCGATCTGCGGGGTGCCTGGTTGCTCGTGCCGCTGGGTCAAGCACTGGTGGCGATGCCGATCGTGGTGCGCGTGGTGCTTCCAGTGCTGCGTTCCATCGATCCACGGTTGAAGGATGTCGCCGCGACTCTGGGAGCATCACCCGTTCGCGCCTGGTTGACCGTCGATGGACCGCTGGCCCTGCGTGCCGGTGCGGTGGCCGCCGCATTGGCCGCAGCCGTATCTCTCGGCGAATTCGGGGCTACGGCGTTCCTGGTGCGCGCGGACACCCCCACCGTTCCGGTGCAGATCGTGCGACTCCTCGGGCGGCCCGGTGAGACCAATCTCGGACAGGCCCTGGCTCTGTCGGTCATCCTGGTCGCCGTGACCGCGATCATCGTGGGGCTCGCTGAACGTGTCCGACCCGCGCGAGGAGGTGGCTGGTGAGCCCGGAACCCACCGCGGGCGAGGGACTATCCGTCGTCGATGCCCGGATCGACTACGAGGGCCACACCCTGCTTCACAACGTGTCGTTCACCGTCGCTCCAACTCAGATCATCGCGCTGCTCGGGCCGAGTGGCTCGGGCAAGAGCAGCCTGTTGCGCTGCATCGCAGGTGTGCAGCGAGTCGACTCGGGATCGATCCGCTGGGATGGCCAGGACATCACCGGCGTTCCCGCTCATCGCCGCGACATCGGCCTGGTGTTCCAAGACGCGCTGCTGTTCCCGCATCTCGATGTCGCCGGCAACATCGCCTTCGGGCTGCGCCGACACGGCCTGGGCCGAAGCGAGATCACCGCACGGGTGGATCGACTCTTGGACATGATCGGCCTGGCCGGTTTCGCCGACCACAGCATCACCACGCTGTCCGGAGGGGAGGCCCAACGCGTAGCGCTCGCTCGCGCTCTGGCTCCTCGGCCACGACTGCTGCTCCTGGATGAGCCGTTCGCCGCCCTCGATCGGCAATTGCGCGAGCGCCTGGTCACCGATGTCCGGGGACTTCTGCGCGAGCTGGGGACACCGGCCATCCATGTCACCCACGATCACGAGGAGGCTGCCCGGATCGCCGATCGTGTCCTCGTCGTCGACGACGCCAGCGTGCATCCCGCCTGATCGGTCAGGAACCTGGTCGTTCATGAAACGGACACACCGATCACGGGACCTCCGACCCTGCACGACTCAGGGTCACGGAGTAGCGTCAGGGCGCATCCGGTGGCAGTGGGTTGGGCAGAACGGGAGTGGCCGCAGATGACGAAGTACGTGTACGACTTCAGCGAGGGTGGCCGCGAGGACGCCGATCTGCTCGGCGGTAAGGGCGCCAATCTGGCCGAGATGACCCGACTGGGTCTGCCGGTGCCCCCCGGATTCACCATCACCACCGAGGCCTGCCGCGAGTTCCTGAAAGTCGGCGACGTTCCCGCTGATCTGCGGGTGCAGGTCACCATGGCGCTGCGCCGACTCGAAGACGCTCTGGGTCGTCGACTCGGCGATGTTCACGACCCGCTCCTGGTCAGCGTGCGCTCTGGTGCCCGGTTCTCCATGCCCGGGATGATGGAGACGGTCTTGAACGTGGGGCTGAACGACTATTCCGTCGCCGGCCTAGCCACCGCAACGAAAGACGAACGCTTCGCCTGGGATTCCTACCGCAGGCTGATCCAGATGTTCGGGCGCACGGTGCTGCACGTTGACGGCGGCTCGTTCGAGGCCGCTTTCGACGCAGCCAAGGAAGCCGAAGGCGTTCGCGAGGACTCCGGACTGTCCGTCGAGGGCCTGCGATCACTCGTCGAGACCTACAAGCAGATCATCCTCGACCATTCCGGTCGGCCATTCCCCCAAGACCCCCGCGAGCAACTCGACCTGTGCGTCACGGCGGTGTTCTCGTCGTGGAACACCCCTCGCGCGCACCTGTACCGCCGCCGCGAGCGCATCCCCCACGATCTGGGCACCGCCGTCAACGTCGTGACGATGGTGTTCGGCAATCTCGGCCAGGATTCGGGCACCGGCGTCGCCTTCACTCGCGATCCTGCCAGCGGAAAGATCGGGTCCTACGGCGACTACCTCACCAACGCGCAGGGTGAGGATGTCGTCGCCGGGATCCGCAACACGATCAGCCTCGCCGATATGGCCGAGATCGACCCGGCCGCCTATGAAGAACTGCAGATCATCATGCGTCGCCTCGAGACGCACTACCGCGACCTGTGCGATATCGAGTTCACCGTCGAACGCGGCAAGTTGTGGATGCTGCAGACGCGCATCGGCAAGCGCACCGCCGCCGCCGCCTTCCGCATCGCCACGCAGCTCGTCGATGAACACCTGATCACGATGGACGAGGCCCTCGCCCGAGTCAGCGGTGAGCAACTCACCCAGTTGATGTTCCCCCAGTTCGATCCGCGCAGCCCGCGCGAGAACCTCACCTCGGGCATGGCAGCCAGCCCCGGTGCGGCGGTCGGTCGAGCCGTCTTCGACTCGCCCACTGCCGCGGAGTGGGCCGCACGCGGAGAGAAGGTGATCCTGATCCGCCGTGAGACCAATCCAGATGACCTGGAGGGGATGATCGCCGCAGAGGGGATCTTGACCTCCAGAGGCGGTAAGACTTCGCACGCAGCCGTTGTCGCGCGCGGTATGGGTACTACCTGCATCGTCGGCGCCGAGGCACTCGATGTCGATTCCAGTGCCAAACGCGCGACCGCCGGCGACCTGGTGGTCGACGAAGGTGACGTCATCTCCTTGGACGGCTCCACCGGTCAGGTGTTCGTCGGCTCCGTCCCCGTCGTCGCATCACCGGTGGTGACGTACCTGGAATCCGGACTCACCGCGGCGATCGAGGCGGCCGATGAGGAGACCGCCGAGTTGATCATGTCGGTCGACCGCATTCTTCAGCACGCTGATCACGTGCGTCGCCTGCGCGTGCGCGCCAATGCAGACACGGTGACCGATTCGAACCGGGCACGCATCCTCGGCGCCGAGGGCATCGGCCTGTGCCGAACCGAGCACATGTTCCTCGGTGATCGCCGCGTGCTCATCGAACGCCTCGTGCTCGCCGAGACCTCCGAGGAACGCGAGGAGGTCTATGCGGAGTTGCTGCCGCTTCAGCGCGATGATTTCGTCGGCATCCTCGAGGCGATGGACAACCTACCCGTCACCATCCGCCTGCTCGATCCTCCACTCCACGAGTTCCTGCCCAGCCTGGTCGACCTCTCCGTTCGCGTCGCTCTCGCCGAGCAGCGCGGCGAACCCGACGAGCGGGATATCGCCCTGCTGCACGCCGTGGAGAAACTGCACGAGTCGAACCCGATGCTGGGCCTGCGCGGTGTGCGCCTGGGACTGGTGCTGCCGGGTCTCTACGCACTGCAGGTGCGCGCCATCGCCGAGGCCGCCGCCCTGCGGGTGCAGGCAGGTGGAACACCTCGCGTCGAGATCATGATCCCGCTCATTGGTTCGGTCATGGAACTCCATCTGGTCCGCGACGAGGTGGGGCACATCGTGGCCGAAGTCGCCGACGCCAACGGCGTGACGCTGTCGATGCCGATCGGCACGATGGTCGAATTACCGCGCGCAGCCCTGACCGCACGTCGGGTCGCCGAGGCAGCGGACTTCTTCTCCTTCGGTACCAACGACCTGACCCAGACGACCTGGGGCTTCTCCCGCGACGATGTCGAGGGAGCGTTCTTCGCCCAGTACCTCGACAAGGGCGTGTTCACGGTGTCACCTTTCGAAAGCCTCGACGTCGACGGGGTGGGCGAGTTGATCCGCATCGCCACCGAGAAGGGACGCGCGACGAAACCGGACTTGAAACTCGGGGTATGCGGTGAGCACGGCGGGGATCCCGAGTCGATCCACTTCTTCCACGGCGTCGGGATCGACTACGTGTCCTGCTCGCCATTCCGCGTTCCGGTGGCCCGCCTGGAGGCCGGGCGAGCTGCGGTGCTGGGCTCACTGACGACCCACACCTCGACCGCGTAGATCACCAGGCCCGGCGATCTCAGTCTCGACTGAGCGAAGCCGCCGCCTGACCCAGGCGGCTTCGACTGCCGAGTTCGTCGGCCATGAACTCCCGCAGCAGGTCGATCGCCGCAACGACCTTGTCGCCACGCAGGGAATACAGCACGGTCGAGCCTTGCCGTTGCGCTTCGACCACACCGCGGTCGCGCAGGATCGCCAGATGCTGCGAGCAGTTGGATTGGCTGATCTCCAGCGACTCAGCAAGGTCACCCACACTCATCGGACCGTTGCGCAGATCATTGATGATGAGCAGGCGCTTGGGATCGGCGATGGCCTTGCACAGTCGAGCATGAAGTTCGTGGATCTCGATCGCGGTTGCTCGGTCCATACCCTCATCCTGCCGTGAGTGGTCGTGGTGCGCCCTACGGGCTGATCAATGCGGGGATCACACCGTGGTGGATGCCGCGCACTGATTCTTGCCGATCTCGAGGAACTCGATCTCCTCGGCCGTGGCAGCCTGGCCGGAGTTCACCAGGCGGATCGTGTCGTAGGTGTCCGGCGCAGCCGGCAGGCTCGTGACGATCTCGTGGACGAAGTTCACCAGGTCGGCCTCGCTGAGCAACGTCGATTCGAAGATGTGCCCCAAAGTGGTGCGCACCAGACCGTCCTCGGCGACCTCGTCGGCAAAGGTCCAGTGAGCGGGCAGCACCATCGTGGCCGGATCCAGGGGCTGCAGCCGGTCGTGCACCGTGTGGTAGAGCTCGCGGGCGAGTTCCTCTGCCTTGCCGGTCAGGTCCGGTCGTCCCACACCGCGCACGAACACCGTGTCACCGGTGAGCAGCAGATGTCCGGGAATGTGCACGCATGTCGTGCCGGGGGTGTGACCGGGCATCTTGATCGCCAGGGTCTCGATCTGCGCGTCACCGAGGTCGATGACCTCACCATCGACCAGCGGGGCATTGGGGAACGGGGTGGCCCCACCGGTGTCCTCGATCGGCACGCTGTACGACGCCCCGGTGCGCTCGGCAAGCTCGATGCCGCCGGTGATGTGGTCGGCGTGCACGTGGGTATCGATCACATGCAGGATCTTCATGTCGTGTTCGGCGGCGAGTGCCTCATAGGGTGCGCAGAAGCGGGCCGGGTCCACCACGATGCAGCCCTGGCCGGGAACCCCGATCAGGTAGGACAGGCAGGCCTTCGACGGGCGCTGGATCTGCCAGCCGCGCATCCCCTCGGGGAGACCGGGGAGTTCCCGGGGGACCAGCAGTTCGGCCCACGCGGCCGTGCCGCCCTCGAGGGTGCGCACATGGCGACCCTCCTCCTTGAGCACGTCGATGAGCAGATCCGACCCGTTGCCGTGGGCGCAGACCACCACGGAGTTCTCGGGGAGCTCCTCGGCCAGCGACTCACTCTCCTCGACGGCGACCCAGATCGGCACGTTCTTCATCGGCACCGGACGCGGGCCCTCGATCTGCCAGGTGGCGTACTCATCCTGATTGCGCACGTCGAGGATGAAGGGGGTCTCGCCGCGCTCGATCTCGGCGTACAACTCCGCGGGGCTGATGGATCCGGGGTTGATGGATCCGGGGTTGATGGATGTGGTCATGGGTGCTCTCCATCCCTGGTCGGGTACCTGCTCGGGGCATCTTTGCCGAAGATGGCCACGAATATGCGCAAACGCTAATATCGCGGGGCACCCTCGCGCTAGGGTTTCGGTCAATTGCACGGACATTCCTCGCTCAGGGCGCCGCAGCGGGCCTAGCGTGGGGGGTGGCCACCTACTTATTAGGAGGGGATCCCTCGATGAGCACTGACGCCGATACCCCGGATTCCATGACGATCATCGCCTTCAGCGGTGACCTCGACAAGCTGTGGCCGACCATGATCTTGAGCTCCACGGGCGCGGCCACCGGCATGGACGTCACCGTCTTCTTCACCTTCTGGGGCCTGTTCCCGCTGGTCAAGGACGATGTCCGCATCACCGGCAACGACTCCATGACCAAGGCCCTGGCCGGCATGAACGCCCCCGGCATGAAGAAGGCCAAGTTGAGCAAGCTCAACATGGGCGGTTCGGGAGCCTGGATGATGCGCAAGGTTGCCGAGAAGAACAACCTCATGCCCCCCGAGGACCTGCTCGACATCTGCAAGGACATGGGCGTGAAGCTGTGGCCCTGCCAGATGACCATGGACCTCATGGGCATCAAGCCCGACCAGATGATCGATGGACTCGGTCAACCGGTCGGTGCCGCGACGGCCCTGCAGGCGATGTCGAAATCCCAGATCAACCTGTTCATCTAATTCCCCTCCCCGACGACACGAAGGAACGGATCCATGACCGAAGTGAATAAGACCGTCGACGCCAAGGGCATGACCTGCCCGATGCCGGTACTGATGACCGCCAAGGGCATCAAGGAGATCGGCGAGGGCGAGATCATGCTCGTCGAGGCCACCGATGCCGGCGCCCGCTCGGACATCCCGGCCTGGGCGACCCAGACCGGCAATGAGCTCGTCGACTCGGCCGAGGACGGCGACGTCCTGAAGTTCTACATTCGGAAGAAGTGACCTGATTTGCGCTACGGCTTCGCCATCGACCAACGCACCTGCATCGGCTGTCACGCCTGCACGGTGGCCTGCAAGACCGAGCACGACGTGCCCGTCGGGCAGTTCCGCACCTGGGTGAAATACGTCGACAAGGGTGAGTTCCCCGCAACGACCCGCGAGATGGCGGTGCTGCGGTGCAATCACTGCACGGACGCTCCCTGCGTGAAGGGCTGCCCGACATCGGCGTTGTTCATCCGCGAGGACGGCATCGTCGACTTCGACAACACCCAGTGCATCGGCTGCAAGATGTGCATGCAGGCATGCCCCTACGACGCGATCTACATCGACGAGAACACCCACACCGCGGCGAAGTGCAACTTCTGCGCCCACCGCATCGATCAGGGTCTGGAGCCCGCGTGCGTGCAGGTGTGCCCCACCGAGTCGATCTGGATGGGCGACATCGACGACCCGTCCAGTGGAATCAGCAAGTTCTTGAGCATCGAGCCGGTCAGCGTGCGCACCCCCGAGCAGGGGACGCGACCCAACGTGTACTACGTCGGGGCTGACCAGGCCACGCTGGATCCGCTGGCCGCACCCGTCGAGGGCACCTACCTGTGGGCCGATGCCGATCCGCTCCGACTGGAGACAGCAGCGGAACTACCCGGCGACCCGATGTCCGGAGCTCGCACGACCCTCAACACCGCGCACCCGCGTCCGTGGGGCTGGAAGGTCTGGACCTACCTGTGGACCAAGTCCATCGCTGCGGGCACCCTGCTGCTCGGTGCGCTGATCATCCTGCTCACCGCCGACCGCAGCAGCCTCATCACCGTTGCTGCACCGCTGCTGACCGAGGTGTTCCTCCTCGTCACCGCCGTGCTGCTGGTGTGGGACCTCAAGCAGCCCAAGCGCTTCCTCTTCCTCCTCGATCCCCGCAAGGTCAACCGTCGATCGTGGCTGGCGATCGGTGGCATCTTCTTGACCATCGGCGCCGGAATCGGCGGCCTGTGGTTCCTCGCCGGAGCCGCTGACCTGCTGGATCTGGGTTCCTTCGGCGGTGTCATCGACGTGCTGGCCTGGCCGGCCATCCCCGCCGCGATGATGGTCGCCGGATACACCGCATTCCTGTTCGGCCAGGCCGAGGGCCGCGATCTGTGGCAGTCCCCGGTGCTGTTCTGGCACCTGCAGGCCCAGGCGGTGATGGTCGGTGCCGGCGTGCTGCTCATCATCGGCACGGTGCTCGCCCCAGGCGAAGGCACCATGGGCTGGTTGGCCTGGGCGCTCATCGCCGGTGTCGTCGCCCACCTACTGATCACCGCCGTGGAGTTCGGTGGCAACCATCCCACCCGCAACGCCCAGGTCGCTGCGCACGCGATCACCCACGGCCGATACCGCGGGATGTTCTGGGGCGGCTCGATCGCCCTGTCCGTCCTCGGCGCACTCATCGCATTGCCCGTCGCCCTCGGGGGCCCGGTCATCCTCGCCGTCCTCGCCGGCCTGATCGTCCAGGTCGCGCTCGTGGCACACGAGCGTGTCTACGTGATGGCCGCGCAGGACCCGCCCCTGTCCTGACCCCAGCGACACCCAGACGACCCACCCCCTACCGAGCGGAAGGCACCCACCATGAAGCCTCGCGACCCGGACACCTACACCGCACACGGCCCAGCCGCCGAGCCGGTGGGAGCCGATGCTCCCGAGCACCACGGCCTGCGCGTGCGCGAGACCGTGTCGAACTACCCACCGGTGAGCACCTGGGACGACGTCGTGATGTACGACGCCAAGGCCCATCCCCGCAAGGTGGAGCGGCACTACATGCTGGTGCCCACGACCTGCTTCAACTGCGAGTCGGCGTGCGGACTGCTGGCCTACGTCGACAAGGAGACCAAGGAGGTCGTCAAGATCGAGGGCAACCCCGCCCACCCGGGGTCGCGCGGCCGCAACTGCGCCAAGGGCCCGGCGACGATCAACCAGACGTCGGATCCCGAGCGCATCCTCACCCCCATGAAGCGCGTCGGCCCGCGCGGTTCGGCGCAGTTCGAGCCGGTGAGCTGGGATGACGCACTCGACGACATCGCTGCTCGGATTCGCAAGGCGATCACCGAGGGCCGCCCCAATGACGTCATGTACCACGTGGGTCGCCACGGTGAGGACGGCTTCATCGAGCGGGTGCTGCTGGCCTGGGGCGTGGACGGCAACAACACGCACACCAACATCTGCTCGGCCGGTGCCCGCTTCGGCTACTCCATGTGGGGCGGTTACGACCGGCCCTCCCCCGATCACGCCAATGCCAACGTGATCCTGCTCGTCTCCGCGCACCTGGAGTCCGGCCACTACTTCAACCCCCACGCTCAGCGCATCATCGAGGCGCAGGTGCACGGTGGGGCGAAACTCATCTCGATCGACCCGCGACTGTCCAATACCGCGGCGAAGGCCGACGAGTGGGTCGCCGCCTGGCCGGGCACCGAGGCCGCCCTGCTCCTGGCCGTCGCGTCCTATCTGCTGCGCACCGACAACGTCGACTGGGCGTATGTGCGCCGCTGGGTGAACTGGCAGACCTATCTGGACAAGCTGCACCCGCAGGCCAATCGCGATGACTTCGCAGGCGCTGGCCGACGACTACGCGAAGTACACCTTCGAGTTCGCCGCCACCGAGTGCCGCATCCCGCTCAAGCAGGTCGAGCGGGTTGCCAAGATCGTGTCGAAGGCCAACGGCCGACTCGCCGCGCACACCTGGCGTGCGGCATCAGCGGGCAACCGCGGTGGTTGGGCGGTGGCCCGAGCCCTGTTCTTCCTCACCGTGCTCACCGGCAGCGTCGGTCAGGAGGGTGGCACCAGCCCGAACGGCTGGAACAAGATCATCCCGCACGGTCCGAACATGCCCGGTGGTCACGACTCCTGGAACGAACTGCTGTGGCCCAATGAGTTCCCGATGGCCACCAACGAACTCTCGATCCTGCTACCCCACTTCCTGCTGGAGGGCCGCGGCAAGCTCGACGTGTACTTCACCCGCGTCTACAACCCGGTGTGGACCAATCCCGATGGCTTCACCTGGATCGAGGCCCTCTCGCGCGAAGACCTGGTGGGCTGCCACGTCGCAATGACCCCGACCTGGAACGAGACGGCGGTGTGGGCCGACTACGTGCTGCCGTTCGGGCACTCCACCGAGCGTCACGACACACAGTCCTATGAGCAGTACGCGGGCAAATGGCTGGGCTTCCGCCAGCCGGTGCGTCGCGTCGCACTGGAGAAGATGGGCGAAAAGATCGGCGACACTCGCGACGCCAACCCCGGAGAGGTCTGGGAGGAGGTCGAGTTCTGGTTCGAGTTGTCCTGGCGCATCGACCCCGATGGGTCACTCGGAATCCGCGAGTACTTCGAGGCGCCGGGTCGACCGGGCGAGAAGATGACCGTGGACGACTACTACGGCTACGTCTTCGACAAGAACGTGCCCGGCCTACCGGAGAAGGCGGCCAAGGAGGGCCTCACGCCGCTGGAGTACATGCGCAAGTACGGCGCAGTCGAGGTTGCCAATGGCCTGTACCGCCAGGATGAGCGGCTGCTCACCGAGGCCGAACTCGACGGCGCGGTGGCCGATGAGAACGGCGTGCTGCGCAAACCCATCACCCCCGAAACCCAGAAGCCACTGGTCGGCGAACCCGGTGCGGTGGGTATCCAGATGGAGGATGGCACGAAGGTCGCCGGCTGGCTGACCCCTTCACGCAAGTTGGAGATCTACTCCCCTGCGATGGAGGACTTCGGCTGGGCCGAGCACGCAACGCCGACCTACATCGAGTCGCACGTGCACCACAGCCGCATCGACCACGACAAGGGCGAGATGCTGCTCGTGCCGACCTTCCGACTGCCCACCTTGATCCACACGCGGTCAGGCAACGCAAAGTACCTGAACGAGATCAGCAACAAGCACCCGATGTGGATGAACCCCGTGGATGCCCAACGGCTCGGCGGCCTGCAGACCGGGGACATGGTGCGCGTCACCACCGAGATCGGCTACTTCGTGGCCCGAGTATGGGTGACCGAGGGCGTGCGCCCGGGTATCACCGCACTCAGCCACCACATGGGCCGCTGGCGCACCACCGACGATGCCGGCAGCCGCTGGGTCACCGGCAAGGTCGACATCGGCAAGATGCCCGACGGCCGGTGGCGGCTGCGATACAAGGAGGGCGTACGTCCCTTCGTGAGCGATGATGCCGACTCTGCGCGCATCACCTGGGAGGACCCGGGTGTGCATCAGAACCTCGCATTCCCGGTGCACCCCGACACCTGGTCGGGCATGCACTGCTGGCATCAGTTGGTGTCCATCGAGCGGGCGCATGACGAGGACAAGTACGGCGATGTCGTCGTCGACACCGAGAAGTCCCGTGCGGTGTACCGCGAGTGGATGTCGTGGACCAAGCCGGGCCCGAGCGCTGCGGGTCTTCGCCGACCGCTGTTCATGATGCGACCGGTGATGCCGCAGGTGAAGGCCTATTACGTCGACGGGCAGATGCCGCAGAACTAGGCGAAACAGCGGCACCGGCGACACCGGTCGAGCGACCTGGCAGACTGCGGGGCATGACTCTCATGCCCCGCAGTCGTGTGTCACGTGGCGTTCTGGCCACCTCCGCCGCCGCCCTCGCGCTGGGCCTGGTGGCCTGCGCGCCATCCGGGCCTTCTGAGCCGGCGAACATGATCGGCACCTGGACCGGTGAGTACACCTATCCCCTCCCTGATGGCACGACCGTGACCTCCACCGAGACGATCGTCATCGAACGCCAGGACGGGGCCAGCGTCTGGGGCTACGAGGAGTGGACGGCTCCCGATGGCAGCACGGGCCGAGACGAGCTGGTCGGCCAGATCGGCCTGGGCTTCACCACCTTCGTCCTCACCGAGGAGGAGGGCTTCTTCTCCGGCGTGGTCAACGAGGATCGGATGGCCGTGCGCTACATCCGCCTCGGCGAGGAGAACACCACCTTCGAGGTCGAACTCACCCGTAGCCCTTCTTCGGGCGAATAGTGCCCGATTCGGGCCTCATTCACCCGAAGAACCGCACAGTGCCGCACGCTCGACGTCGGTGAGGGGTCGAGACGCTGACCTATCCGCGGATCGGATCACCGTCACCGTCCGCGCCTGAGCACTCAGCGTGCCGTCGGGTAAGCGGATCGCCTCGATGGTGCGGATGCTGGACGTACCCACCGACTCGACCTCGGCGCTGACCACCACATGCGAGACACCGCGGGCGATCTCGTGGCGGTAGTCGATCTCCACCTGGGCGATCACCGCGTTCGCATACTCCGCTCCCAGGCACGACTCCAGTAGACGATCGCGTGCTTCCTCCAGATAGTTGAGATACACCGCGTTGTTGACATGTCCGAGAGCATCGAGATCCATCCACCGCACCGGAACGTCCACCGTGATCGCCACGACCCGAGACTAACCCCCGCCCGGTATCCGAATGGGTAATCTGGGTCGCACTATGGAACTGAGCGAATGACCACTCCTCCTCCTGAGCAACCCCACTCGTCGCGGATCGTGGCCGGTGTACTGGTCGGCGCGATCAGCGGTTTCGTGCTGGGTGCGGTCATCTATTTCGTTCTCTCCCCGGTGTTGGAGAGTCAAAGTGGGGTGCTCCGCGAGATGCAGGGGTTCGCCTTCAATCTCGTCCCCGGACTGGCGGTCATCGGTGGCGCACTGGGTGCCTGGTGGGGGATCCGCCGACGCTGAGGTGGAGAATCAGGTGTCGCGGTAGCGCTCAGCTCGAGCTACGGTCACCGGGTACTCCCACGCGGTGATCGAGTAGTGGGTGAAGAAGTCATCCCGCAGCATCTGCCAGATGCGCTCGGCAACGCGAGGATCGGCCAGGACCTCGACCCGGATGCTGCCGCCCTCGATCTCGCTCAACCCCGAGTGTTTGGGACCCATGCCACGTGCGGCGGTCACCGTCCACCCGCGAGCGCCGCTGCGCTGCAGGAAATCCAACAGTCGTGACTCGACGAACGACTCAGCGACGATCGTCACGCAGACGATCCCGTCTTCACCAGTCATCACCACTCCGATCCAGTCACCATCACAGGATGCCCGCCAGGGACTCCGCGATCAGCAGATACAGCGGAATACCGATGACGAGGTTGAACGGGAATGTGATCCCCAAGCTCGCGGTCAGGCTGATTCCCGGATTCGCCTCCGGCAACGCCAGCCGTACAGCGGCAGGTGCGGCGATATAGGAGGCGCTGGCGGCCAGAACGCCGAGGACCATCGCTCCACCCGTCGACATGCCGGCGAGGAGACCCCCGATGATTCCCAGTGTTCCCGCGAGCACAGGGAAGACGATGGCGAAGACCGGCAACCCCCAGCCTGCCTGGCGCAGGGCCCCCAGCCGTCGCCCAGCAAGGACACCCATCTCCAGCAGAAATAGCGCGAGGACACCGGTGAACAAGCCACCGAAGAACGGCTCGACGCTGGCATAACCCGTGGGGCCGGCGAGGAATCCGATCACCAACCCGCCGGCGAGCAGGAGCACCGATCGACCCAGCAGGACCTCCCGCAACGCCTCCGACCAGCCTCGCTGGTCTCCCCCGGACATCGCCCGACCAGCAAGGAGCAGCCCCACCAGGATCCCGGGGATCTCCAGGATGGTGAGCAGCGTGGCGACGTAACCCTCGTAGGAGATGGAACTGGCTTCGAGGAACACCAGCGCAGCGGTGAACGTCACCAGCGAGGTGGAGCCGTAGTGCGCCGCCAGAGCTCCCCTGTCGATCGGCCCCAGCCGAGTCAGGAACCGCAGGATGACGAACGCGAGGATCGGGATGACGACGCCCAGGACCAGGGTGGCACCCACCGGTCCGGCGACCTCGGCCAGCGAGGACTCGCGCAGAGCGACTCCACCCTTGAGTCCGATCGCGAGCAGCAGGTACATCGACGTGGCCTGATAGACCGCATCGGGCAGACGAAGGTCGGCCTTGAGTCCCGCGGCGAGGACTCCGAGGAGAAACGCCAGAACAGGGACCGAGGCGATGTTGGTGGCAACGAGATCCCAGGTCATCGAATCCAGACTCTCTCAGGTGAGCACGGCCCTCTTCCCGCCAGGGTCACCTCTCGATGGCTTCGATGCGACACTCCCAGTCACCGGTCGGAGCCGCAACACGGACGACGTCTCCGACGCCCGCATCAGTCAGCGCCTGCGCCAGGGGTGAATCGATGCTGATCCGTTCGGAGTCGAGTGTGGCTTCAGCCGGATGGACCGGACGCACCCATTCTGTGGCCCCATCCGGCATTCCGATGCGTACCCGCACGCCGAGACCTACCCGCTCAGGCGCTTCGACCACCTCCACGGTGTTCGCCTCAGCGAGCAGCCCCTCTAACTCGACAGCCTCCTGGATCAGCGACTCGAAGATGGCCACATCGCGCTCGTCGCGCTCCGGCCCCATCAGATGCGGTTGGATCTGCGCCATCCGACGCTGCTGGATGTCCACGAGTCGTTCGGTCAGCAACCGGCGACCTTCAACGGTCAAGCGGACCGGGTTGTGGGTACGAGCGTTCATCACAGACCTCCACTGTGTCGAGGCGCACACGCGCCTTCGGCACAAGGTCTCTGCCCACTCGATTCCCGCCAGCATTTCGGCCGACCGAGTCAGATGCCCGGGTGCCGATGGCGACACCGTGATGACGAACATCTGTTGCCGGGATACTCCCCCTGCGTGGGTAAATCCTGACCGATGATCGGTGATCCTGCAACTCGAACGTGGGCTAGGGCCACCCTGCTGCCACCGCGATTCCCAGACCGATCAGCAGCACCCCGGCGAGGATTTCGGTTCGCCGTTCCCAGTGACGTCGAAGATCGTTGCCCACGGTCACTCCCACGAAGGTGAAGACCGAGGAGAACAGCACGATGGTCCCGGCCAGGGCCAGCGGCGGGATCGACTCCAGACCCAGACTGAAGCCCACCACCAGGTTGTCCGCACTCAGCCCCGCTGCGAGCAGGATCAGCCCCCGCCACCCTGCTGCCACCGCGATTCCCAGACCGATCAGCAGCACCCCGGCGCAGCACCGAAGCCAGGACCAACACCCCCAGCCCGATGAGCAGCACGGCACCAAGCCAGGGCACGCGATCGGCAAGCGCTGTGGCAACGGCCTGGCCGAGATATGCGCCCACGAGGGGAACGGTGAATTCGAAGACAGCGAATACCCCGACGATGCGCGAGCGGTGATGGCCGTGGCCAAGGGCACCGAGCGCGAGTGCCGCCGAGAGGTTGTTCGCTCCGATGACGACGCCGAGCACGATGAGCGTGCCGAGCATCAGCGTCTCCTCGCGCTCGCCACTTCTCGCACGCTACTTCTCACCCACTACTTCTCACCGCGTGGCGCCCAGCGGAAGACCGTGAGTGCCAACACGAATCCGATGACCGTCCAGGCGACGAGCACCAGGGCCGCGAGCCCTAATTGCCACTCACCACCAGCCTCGATGGACTGGGCGCCATCGGGCAGGAAGACGAACCGCATCGCCTGGGTGAGCCAGCGCAGCGGGAAGAAGGAGGCGAATGTCTGCATCCACGATGGCAACTCGGTGAAGACGAAGAACACCCCCGAGGTGAACTGCAAGACCAGCACGATCGGTGCGACGATGGCTGAGGCACCCTTTCCCTGCTTGGGTACGACGGAGAACGCGATGCCAAGAAGGGTGCAGGAGATGAGACCGAGGATGCTGACCCAGGCGAAGGTGAACCACTTGAATCCACCGGAAGGCAGGTCGATCCCGAAGAACAGGGTGCCGACGATCAGCAGGATGATGACCTGTGCGACGTAGGCCACGAACACCATTCCGGCCTTGCCGATGAAATACGAAGCCTTCGGCATCGGCAGACCTGCCAACCGCTTCAACGTCGAATCGTCTCGCTCCATCGGGATGGCGATCGCCAAGTTCTGGAATGACGTGTAGAGGATTCCTGACGCGATCATTCCAGCGAGGAAGTACTGCGAGAACGTGACGTCTTCAAAGCCGATCTCCTGATTGGCGAACACCGAACCGAAGATGATCAGCAGGATCATCGGCAGCATGAAGTTGAAGATCGCGCTCTCTCGATCGCGGAAGAACTGCAGCAGTTCGACGCCGACTCGTCGACGACCGATCGCGAGGGTGCGGTTCACCGCGCATCCTCCTGCGCTGCTCCGGCCTGCGCGATCAGGGACAGGTATGTCTCCTCCAGGCTGGGCCTATGCACCTGTAAACCCGGGACCTCACCACCGAATCGCGTAGCGAGTTCACTGACCAATCGCGTCGGCTCATCAGTGGCTTCGGAACGCTCCGATCCCGACTCCTCCCACGTCACGACGGCGCGCGCCAGCGAACGATTGCCGAGATTGGCCGGGCTGTCATACGCCACAACCCGGCCATTCGCGATCACAGCGACACGGTCGGCTAGTTGCTCAGCCTCTTCCAGATAGTGCGTGGTCAGCAGGATCGTCGTGCCCTCAGCCTTGAGGTCCTCGATCAGAGTCCAAAACTCGCGTCGGGCGGCAGGGTCGAATCCGGTGGTCGGTTCATCGAGGAACAGCACCTCGGGGCGCCCGATGATGCCCAGCGCCACATCAAGACGGCGACGCTGGCCTCCGGAGAGTTTGCCGTTACGCGATCTCGCCTTGGATTCCAGGCCGACGGAGGCGATGACCTCATCGGGGTCACGCGGATGTGGGAAGTATCCGGCGAAGTGACGCACCGCTTCACGCACGGTCAGGTCACCGAGATCACGATCCGCCTGGAGCACGATGCCCAATCGAGCTCGCCAATCAAGGCCGCCCGTAGCCGGGTCGACACCGAGTACCCGGGCAGTCCCCGAATCCGCACGGCGATAACCCTCGAGGATCTCGGTGGTGGTGGTCTTGCCCGCACCGTTCGGCCCGAGCAGCGCTAGGCATTCCCCCACCGCGACCGTGAAGGACACATCCGCAACTGCGACGACGTCACGGTAGGCCTTGCGCAGGTGCTCGACTTCGATGGGCTGCATGACGACCTCCGCTTCGAGGGTAACGACCCCACCACCGTCGACTCCGCTGTAGGTGGTCAGCAGTCGAGCACGAAGTTGGCCACAACTGGTCTCCTCGGAAAATCCTGACGCCACACCCCCACCAAAGAAAAAGACCCAG
>CBFHQG010000040.1:0-18710 GCA_965657825.1 Actinomycetes bacterium
TTGCTAACTCTCTGAGTTAGCAACCACAACTGTGACTCAGACGTTACGGGTGGGTGTTTCGGTTAGCGCAACTGCTCCACGCGTTCGGCGTGACGGCCACCCTCGAACGGGGTGGCGAGGAAGATGCTGATCAACTGCTTGGCCGTGGGGAGAGGCGTGACACGCGCACCGAGGCATGCGACGTTGGCGTTGTTGTGCCGACGGGTCATCTCCGCGTCGTAGACATCGCGCAGAATGCCGCCCCGAGCACCATCGACCTTGTTGACCGCCATGCAGATTCCCTGCCCGCTGCCGCACACCGCGACACCGAAGTCTGCTTCACCGGAGGCCACCGCTCGCCCGACCGCGGAGCCGAACACCGGATAGTCGCACCGCTCCTTCGAGTCGGTGCCGACGTCGATGACCTCGTGTCCGGATTCGGCAAGCCACCGCATGAGCGGCTCCTTCAGGTCGAATCCGGCGTGGTCGCTACCCAGGGCGATTCTCATGTTCCCAGCCTCTCATCGATATCGGCGATCCAACGAGTGAACCGCTCTGCGACCAACATCAGGGAACGTCCCACTGGGTGATCTCGACACTGACCCCGAGTGACTCACTGCCTCCACCCGCGTAGATGCCCTTCAGGGGCGCCACATCGGCGTAGTCGCGACCGCGGGCGACGACCACGTGGCTGGCATCGACGGGTCGATCATTGGTCGGATCGAGCGCAGCCCAACCACCATCCCAGTACTCCACCCAGGCGTGGCTCTCCCCGACGACGGTCTCGTCGATCGCCTCATCGGCGGTGTGCAGGTACCCCGACACGTACCGCGCGGGGATCGCGAGGGTGCGCAGCAGTGAGAGCGTGACATGCGTGAAGTCCTGGCACACCCCCTGCCGGTGCTGCCAGGCCTCGCTCGCCGTCGTCGAGACCGAGGTGATCCCCGGTGCGTACGACATCTGCGCGCGAACCTCGCGCACGACCGCTTCCGCGGCCGCCTGCGGGGTTTCGGTGTTCTGCAGGCGAGCGACGATCGCAGCGCGCTGCGGATCAGCCATCGCATCATCGACGTAGTCGGTGAACGACAGGTACTCACACCAACGATCGGCGACCTGCGCTGAGCGCACCTTGGCCCAGTCGACCGGCGCGGTGCGGGGTCGGTAGGCCGGGGTGTCGACTGTGCTCGTAGCGGTGATCTCCAGCATCGAGTGAGGTTCGTGCACGTCGAAGGACTCCACGTAGGCACCCCAGTAGTCGGTATAGGAGTGGATGGTGGAGTTCGGCTGGATCTGCAACGAATGGGACAGCAGCACCTGACCCTCGCGGTTCTCCGGTGTCATCCGCACCTCGTTGAACGACGCTTCGACCGGCGTGGCATAGCGGTAGCCACTGCGATGCACGATGTGCAGGCGGCGCCCCCGGGAACGCGGAGCCATACCCGGCTTCGGCGTCGAGGTGCTGACATCGCTGGGCTGTGTCATCAGTGACTCCACACGATCGTGCCGGACTGGCGGAAGAACGCGTCGTTGGCGATATCCGAGGCGCTGGCTGCCGCATCACGCGCGATCACCGCGAGCCGATCGACCTCATCGGGCGAGGGGTCGACGGCGAACTCCAGGGCCGAGCGCAGCAGCCCCACCTCACGCAGCAGCGCCCCACCGTCACCGGCCCCGAGCAGGCTCAATTGACGCACGGCCTCCTCAGCCTCGCTGGCACTGCGACGCATCGAGCGGGGGAAGGAGGGATCAAGGACATAGAACTCCCGCACGCTGTCGCCATCGACGGTGACTCCGGTGCGCAGCATCGCCGAGTACGCCGCGCCCGCACGCAGGCTCGCCACGGGTCCGGAATCCGGCCAGAGCAGATCGTGACCGACGGCGAGCAGCCGGGAGGTCATGTCGATGCGCTCCAGTGACCGGCCGAGCTTGAGGAACTGGTAGGCCTCATCCCGCGGCATCGCCCAGGCAACGACCCCGTGCACGACGAGCAGTCGCTCCACTACTCGATGCAGTGAGACACCCGGCGAATCGGCGTACGCGATACCGCGGGTCAATGACAGGTGGGTGGAGTTGAGCGCCTCGAAGACCTCACCGGACAGCACATCGCGCACACTGCGGGCATTCTCACGGGCAGCGGCTACCGAGCCTGCGACCGTCGATCGCTGCCCGGCACCGCCCATGACGCGGCGCACCAGGTCGATTCCGGTGACGACACCATCGTCGGGCATCGACAGGGCGTCCAGCAGCACCGCGCACGCATCGGCCTCGGCAACCGTGCGGTCCTCGACCATCAACTGGTGGTGCTCGGCGAGCAGGCGCGCGGTGGAGTGCGAGCGCTCGACGTATCGGCCGATCCAGAAGAACGACTCCGCAATTCGACTCAGCATGATCCACCGGCAATCGTCCGCTGCGACTCCTGCTGCTGCGACTCCTGCTGCTGCTGGCGCTCCTGCTGCTGCATGCGCTCATCGTGGGTACGCGGGGCCTCGCGACGCGCGGGCAGATCAGCGTCGACGACGCTTACCCGTGGCACTACGCGGGGAGCCGGGCGCGGTCGCTGTGCGGAGTCATCGAGCACCCAGGTGTCCTTCGAGCCACCACCCTGACTGGAATTCACCACCAGGCTGCCCTCCGGTAGGGCAACTCGGGTGAGCCCACCGGGTAGGACGTAGACCTCTGAGCCATCGTTGACAGCGAACGGTCGCAGGTCGACATGGCGCGGCTCGAGTCGCCCGTCATCCTGCATCGTGGGACACGTCGAGAATGTGATGACAGGCTGCGCGATCCAGCCGCGCGGCTCAGCGCGTGCAGCAGACAGGGTGCGTGCGATCTGTTCGTCGGATGCGCTCGGCCCCATGAGCAATCCGTATCCCCCGGACGCATCCGATGGCTTGATCACCATGCGATGCACGTTCTGTGCGACGAAATCCAACTGATCGGGATCGGCGAGATCGTAGGTATCGACGTTCGGCAGCACCGGCTGTTCGCCGAGGTAGTACTCGATCAAGGCGGGAACATAGGGGTAGATCGCCTTGTCATCGGCGACGCCGTTGCCGACCGCATTCGCGATCGTCACGTGTCCGGCTCGCGCGGCGTTCAGCAGCCCCGGCACGCCGAGGATGCTGTCGGCGCGCAGCTGCACCGGATCGAGGAAGTCGTCGTCGATGCGGCGGTAGATCACGTGCACGCGTCGCGGGCCGAGCGTCGTGCGCATCCACACCCGATCGTCACGGCAGTACAGATCACGGCCCTCGACGAGTTCGACACCCATCCGGCGAGCGAGGAATGCGTGTTCGTAGTGCGCGGAATTATGGACACCGGGGGTGAGCACCACGATCGCCGGATCGGTCACCGGTGCAGCAAGCCGAAGCGCTCGTTCGAGGCGATCGGTGTATTCCGCGACCGGGCGCACCACGTGTCCGGCGAACACCTCCGGCAGGACGTGACCCATCGTCCGTCGGTTCTCCAGCACATAGGAGACACCCGAGGGATTACGCAGATTGTCTTCCAGGACCCGGAAGTTCCCCTGCTCATCGCGGATCAGGTCGATACCGGAGACGTGGATGCGCACACCATTGGGCGGCGTGATGCCCCAGGCCTGACGATGGAAGTGCGTCGAGGATGCGACGAGTCGGCGCGGGATGACACCGTCGGCGAGGACCTGACCGGAGCCGTACACATCGGCGAGGAATGCCTCGAGTGCACGCAGCCGCTGGATCACCCCGGCCTCGATCGTCTCCCACTCCGCAGCGGTGATGATCCGCGGGACCAGATCCATCGGCAGCGGTCGCTCCCGCTCACCGAGGGTGAAGGTGATGCCGTGTCGATCCAGATAGGCGTCGCGGACCCGAGCGCGCTCGGCGAGTTCGTCGGTCCCGAGATCAGCCAGCACCCGGTGCAGTTCGGCATGCGGGCCACGCGGTCGCCCACCGCTCCCGTGCTCCCCGGGATCGAGGTACATCTCGTTGAAGGGGGTCACGCCCGACACGGGATTCGCTGCGCTGTCCATCCGCGCCGACGTCACGGGGTGGATCCTGGCAGCCGATCATGCCGGGCAGGTGTCGCCCCACCCCCATGCTGATATACCCTAGGGGGTATGCAGACATTGTCGGCCCTGCGGCTGTGGCCAGCCAGGCGCTGGGGGGTCGCGGCGATCGCGGCCGTGGTGTCCACGGTGGCGCTGGCGATCCCGACGGCTCTCATCCCCACTCCGATCTTCGGGCGGGCCATCGCCCCCGAGTGGTGGTCCTGGCCCGTCACGGTCATCACCGGTGTCCTCGCGGGACTGCTCATCGCGACCTACATCGCACTCCCGGCGAACCCGGGTGACTCTACCCCCGACGCCACCTCGCCCGAGCACCTCGACAAGGCCGGCCGGGCCGGGGTCGTCGGCGGGCTCGTGTCGTTCTTCGCTGTGGGATGTCCCGTGTGCAACAAGCTGGTGCTCATCGCCCTCGGGACGACCGGCGCCGTGCAGTGGTTCGCGCCCATCCAGCCGATCCTCGCCGTTGCCGCGATCGCCCTGCTCATCTGGGCGCTGCGCCGGCGACTGAAGGGCGAGATCGCCTGTTCGGTGCGGATCCCCGCCTAGCCGATCAACCGCCCGCCGCGTCGATCACCCCGATCGCGGATTCGGCCAGTGAACCGAGGTACAGGCTCCCCGCATGCTCCCGCACCCCGGTGACGTAGTGGTACTGCGCCTTCTCGGTGAAGAGGTTGCGCACAACCCGCCCCTCGCCATCGATCCCGACCACCCACAGGATCCGATCAGCATCCGGCTGCAGGGCATCCGGCAACGCCCAGACCATCGAGCGCAGGAACCCCGGCCGTGGCAGCAGTCGATCCAGGAGCGCGTTTCGGGTGGAGGGCATCGCCATCCAGAACACCCCGTCGCTGCCTCGTGACATGTTGTCGGGCATCCCGGGCATGTTCTCGATCACCACACGCGACGAGCCCGCCTGCGGTCCGGTCAACTCCAGGCGACGCACGCGGTAACCACCGGTCTCCGCCACCAGGACATAGGAGTCATCGGGACCCAGCGCGACACCATTGGCGAAGTCCAGGCCATCCAGAAGAACCTCGACTCGACCACCGGCGTCAGGCGTCCACCGCATCAATCGCCCCGAAGACGTGTGCGCGAGCAGATCACCCTTGAACTCATCGATACCGAACCGACGCGAGGAATCCGAGAAGTACACACTGCCGTCAGCGGAGATCGCAGCATTGTTGGTGAAGCGCATCGACGCCCCATCGACGGTGGAGACCAGCGTGCTGACCTCGCCCGAATCGGGATCGACCCGCAGCAATCCTCGATCGGCGTCGCACACCACCAGCCACCCGTCGGGATGCACCTCGATACCAAGGGGCCGTCCCCCGGTGTCGGCGATGCGTTCGAGGTGTCGACCATCGGTATCGCAGCGCAGGATCGCACCATCAGCGGTTCCGGTCAGCAGCCGACCCTGCGCATCGACCGCCACATCCTCCGGACCGACTCCGGTGACCGGGATCATGCGCACCGCGCCGGCCGACCGAGCACCGGCGAAGGCCCCGGTCATGCCAGCGTTCTTCGGTGGCGTCCACGTGCGCGGCTGCAACGCGGTGCGTGCACCCCTACCTGCCGTCTTCCCCATCAGGAGTCCCTTCTCTTGTTCGTCTCCACCCGACTCCTCGTCGCTGGGACGTCGCTGCGACGTCGGGAGATGTCGCGGCGACACGGGCGACCTCACTGGCTCGAGCCTGGCACGACCGGCGTAGCGTGTCGAGGGTGAGTCACGAGGCGGTACTGGCCGAGAACGTCGATGTCGTCTACGGGAGTCGGTCCTCCACCAAGCGCGCCCTCGACGGGCTGAACCTGTCCATCCCCGCCGGCCAGGTGTACGCGATCCTGGGGCCGAACGGTGCGGGCAAGACGACATTCATCCGGGTCGCCACCACACTGCTGATCCCTACCTCGGGTCGCGTCCTGGTCCAGGGCCTCGACGTCGTACGCGATGCGGGGGCTGTGCGCGACATCATCGGGGTCGCCGGGCAGTACGCCACCGTCGATGAGTCCCTGACCGGGCGTGAGAACCTCCTGCTGACCGGCACCCTCTACGGGCTGTCCCGGACCGAACGTGCCGCTCGTGCCGAGGAACTGCTCGAACGCTTCGATCTGACCGACGCGGCTGATCGATCGACGAAGACCTACTCCGGAGGCATGCGCCGGCGCCTGGACCTCGCCGCCTCGCTCACCGGAGACCCCCAGGTGCTGTTCCTCGACGAGCCGACCACCGGCCTGGATGTGCGCACGCGCAACGCGCTGTGGGAGGAGGTCCGCTCGATCGCCGACCGGGGGGTCACGGTGGTGCTCACCACCCAATACCTCGAGGAAGCCGATGCGCTCGCGTCGCGGATCAGCATCATCGACGCCGGCAAGGTGGTCGTGGAGGGCACACCCGCGGAACTCAAGGCGACCGTCGGCGAGGAGATCCTCACCCTGATCCCCGTCGACGACCACCTGCTGCCCACACTCGCCGATGCTGTCGGTGGCGAGATCGTCGACGGCACCGTCCGCGCCCGCACCGCCCGCCACGGACTCACCGAGGTCCTCGAAACCGCACTGCGCGTCGGACAGTTGTCATCGGTCACCACGACGACCGCGAGCCTCGACGACGTGTTCCTCGCCTACACCGGTCACGTCGCCGAGGAGGAACCACCTCCCGCGGCCACCTCTCGATGGGGGCGGCGCCGATGAGTACGTCGACGAGGACCACGACCGTGACGCGCCCGCACAGTCGGGTGTCGCGCTTCACCATCGACACCGTGGCGCTCGCCGGGCGCAGCCTGTCGAAATTCCGCCGCAATCCGCAGGCGATCGTCTTCACCATCGTGCAGCCGGTGATGTTCGTGCTGCTCTTCCGGTACGTCTTCGGCGGTGCCATCGAGACGCCACCGGGGGTCGACTACGTCAACCTGCTCATCCCCGGCATCGTGGTGCAAAACGCGCTGTTCTCAGCCGCCTCCGCCTCTGTCGCCATCAGCGATGATCTCGCCAGCGGTTTCACCGACCGACTGCGCAGCCTGCCGACGGCACGACTGGCACCGCTGACCGGCCGGGTGCTCGCCGACACACTGCGCGCAGGCCTGCTCGTGATCGTCATCTTCATCGTCGGGCTCCTTGTCGGATTCCGGCCGGAGTGGGGATGGGGATTGCTCGTCGCCTGGCTGCTGCTCATGGTCATCGCCTTCGGCTTCGCATGGATCGCCGTGGCGATCGGAGTCTCGGTCAAATCCCCGGAGGTCGCCCAGAGCGCGGGCTTCATCTGGATCTTCCCGCTGACCTTCGCCTCCAGCGTCTTCGTGCCCGTCTCGACGATGCCCGACTGGCTGGCCTGGTTCGCCACCATCAACCCGGTCACGCAGTTCGCCAATGCGACGCGCGGTCTGGTGCTGCTCGGCGAGGTCGGTTCAGCCATGGGCTGGACTTTGGTGTGGGTCGTCATCTTCGCCGTCGTCGGCGGTTTCCTGTCGATCCGTGGGTGGAACCGGATGACCCGCCCCTAGGGGACATGACACGATCGGGGCCATGTCCTCGACCGAGCCCACGCTGTGGGACACCGTGGTTCTCATCGGCGTCGCTCTGGTCCTGCTGATCTTCGTCGGTTGGTTGTCCGGGCGGATCCTCGGGGTCAAGCGCGGCATCGGTCGGGCGATTCTGGCCGGTGTCGTCGGTTTCTTCGCCGGCCTGATCATCATCTCCGCCCAGTTCGGTGACCGCGAGGTCGACCAGATCGACGACCTGTGGGCCCTCGGTGTCGGGTTCTTCGGCTACGTCCTGGTCATCACGTTGCTGGCGAGCGTGGCCATCGACGCCATCCTGCGGCCACGCGACACCCGGCGCCGTTTCTCCCTGCCCCACCCGCTGCGCTGGACCCGCCAGCGTCTGGCCATCCTGCGTCGTCTACGACAGATCGCGCATGCCGCACGCGTCAACGGCCTCATCGGGCGCGGCCTCCCCTCCACAACCAGCCTCGCCACCCCCGAGGGTGCTCGTGCGCTGCGACTCACCCTCGAGGAGGCCGGCGGAATCCTGGTGAAGTTCGGCCAGATCGCCTCGACACGCGAGGACCTGCTCCCCCCCGTCCTCACCGAAGAACTCAGTGCCCTGCGCACGTCGGTACCGGGCCTTCCCGTTGCCGAGGTGCACGCCGTCATCGAAAGCGAGCTCGGAGCGCCCGTTTCAGAGGTGTTCGCGTGGTTCGATGACAACCCGCTCGCGGCAGCCTCTATCGGTGTCACGCACCGCGCGACACTGCTCGATGGTCGCAGTGTCATCGTCAAGGTGCAGCGACCTGGGATCGAGGTGAACGTCGACCGCGACGGAAGCGTGCTCATCTGGGCCGCGAAGCAGTTGCAGCGCCGATCCGAATCCGCTGAACGTCTCGGTCTCGCCGGTCTTGCGCGGGAACTCGTCGCCGGCATCAAGGAGGAGCTTGACTTCACTCGCGAATTGGCCAATAACGCCGCCATGCGCGCCGAGAACAGTGAGGACTCGGGTGTGGAGATGCCCGAGATCTTCGCCGACTACACCACTACCCGGGTGCTCGTCATGGAAGCCGTCGACGGAGTCCCGGTCTCCGACCGTGCAGCCGTCGATGCCACCGGGGTGCCGCGTGAGCAACTCGCCTCGCAGTTGATCGACTCGTTCTTCTCGCAGGTCCTGACCTACGGCGTTTACCACGCTGATCCGCATCCGGGGAATGTCCTCATCGACGCACAGGGTCACCTGTGGTTGATCGACTACGGTGCCGTCGGTCATCTCGATCCGATCACCCTGGAGGGCCTGCAGCAGCTGGCCATCGGGTTCACCATGCGGGATCCGTCGATCCTCGCCAGGGGGGTTCGTCGCCTCGCCGGTCACGATGCCGAGGACCTCGACATCGCCTCGCTGGAGTTCGACCTGGGCGCGGTACTCACTGACGTGACCGGTGGCGGTTTCGACCCATCCTCACTGTCGGAGGTCTTGAAGGTACTCAGTCGACATGGCGTGAAGGCACCCGAAGCGCTCACCGTCCTCGCCCGCGCCACGCTCACCATCGACGGCACCCTGCGGATACTCGACCCCGGTTTCCGAATGGGTCCCGCGGCGACGGCGCGCATGGGGGATCTGGTGATGCCCTCCGCGATGAATCCGCGGGATCAACTGATGACCGAGATCGTTCGCGCGCTGCCCGCGTTGCGCTCGATGCCGCAGCTCACCGAGGACATCGCCCTGCAGGCTCGCTCAGGACGATTGTCACTGCGGGTCGAACGCTGGCACGGTACCGACGGGCATCTTCTGGACCGCTGGATCTCCCAGATCCTGTTCACCGTGATCGGGGTCGTGGGGCTCGTGGCCTCCGCATTGGTCCTCATCGCCGCCGGGCTCGCTCCCAACGACGGGGTGGCCGCCTATCTGCGCATCATCGGGTTCGTGGGGATCATCGCATCGACCGCGATGCAGTTGCGTGTCGTCGCGCGGATCCTGTCCAAACGTGATCGCAACGATCCCTACTGATCCTCCAGCCCGGTGCGCAGCCTCGTCCTCGCCCGCGACAGCGCCGAGGACGCACCTCCCACCGACATCCCGAGCACGATGGCGATCT
The DNA here is from genome assembly GCA_965657825.1 of Actinomycetes bacterium. Taxonomy (GTDB): domain Bacteria; phylum Actinomycetota; class Actinomycetes; order S36-B12; family S36-B12; genus M55B157. The sequence continues at coordinate 9,603 of CBFHQG010000040.1, forward strand.
GGGATTCCGACAGTCCATCCCAGGCCGCCAGCAGCAGAACCTCCCGATCACGTTCGGTCAGATCCGACCAGGCGCGGCGCAAGGCAAGATCCTCGGTCACCAGGTCCGCGATATCGGCGGCGATACCCGAAGACGCCTCGCACACCGCGTCAGCAGCATCATCGCCGGGGAGCGCGACGACGCGTCGCCGATGCGCGATCAGAACACGTCGGGCCACTCCGTACAGCCAGGCGAGCACCGGTTCGGCGACATCGTCGCGACGCCGCCAGGTGATCGCGAACACCTCGGCGGTCAGATCATCGGCATCCGATACCGGATCCGCCTCGCCCTGCAGCCGCCGGCGCAGATAGCGGTGCACCGCTCGAGCATGGGCATCGAAGATCTCGGCCAACCAGGTCTCATCGCGTGCGTCGGGATCACGCGAGTCAGGACCCGATGGTGCACCGGTACTCACTCGGGCCTACCGGGGCCGGACAAGGGAGCGGTAGTCCGCGGCCGTCGCCGGACCATCGAGCAGGCGCCCATCCGGCAGCGGCACCGCGAGTGCCTCACCCTGCTCGTTGACCACGAGAACCCCGTCGGTCGTGCGCACCCCGGTCAACGTCAGCACGACCTGGCCGAGCAGGAGCACCTGCTCGGTCGGCGGCAGTGCGGTGAACGCGGTGGCAGCCTGCACCGTGACGATGCCCGGGCGGGGCGGATCAGTCTCCACCGCTCGGACGAACGCCTCACCGGTGAGGGGATCGACGACGACGGTCCGCAGATTCTCGGTGTCGGCCGGCGGCCCGGCGGCCAATGCGTCGAGCAGTTCCTGCGGTTGGCTGCCCTCGACCGGGCCGGTCACCGGGACGATGCCCTCGTCCTGCACGAACCACAGGCGAGCCGTGGCGGGGGCAGGGGTGGGCGAACTCGTCTGCGTCGGTGAGGGCGACGGGCTCGGGGAGGGTGGCAGCACATCGGAGGGCAACGGCTGGGCACTGGACTCCAGCGGCACACCGCATCCCGTGAGCGCGCTGATTCCGACGACCCCCGCGGCAAGCCCGGCGCCCAGACGGATGAGGATCCGGTAGGTCACGGCGCCTCCGTGGGCAGGGCGACGGTGAATCGCGCTCCGCGGCCCACCGGGTTGGCGCTGATGTCCACGCTCGCGCCGAGCCGACGACTCTGTTCGCGCACGAGGGCCAGCCCCAGTCCGGCTCCATCGGTGCCAGCTGATCCCGAACCTCGGGTGAACGGCTCGAACAACCGCGACGCCTCCTCCGGTTCGATCCCGGGCCCTTCGTCGTCGACGGTGATCACGACCGGATCCCGCGGCGAGGCCGGGGGGATCACCTCGATGCGGGTGACCCCACCTCCATGACGTTGCGCGTTGTCCACCAGGTTCCCCAGGATCCGCTCGAATCGTCGGGCATCGGTGTGCGCGAGGACCTCCTCCCCATGAACGAGATCCTCGGGCAGGTCACGATCGCGCAACACCTCCCGCACCAGCGCTGTGACATCCGCTGTCTCACGCTGCAGGTCCGTATCGGAGGTGACGCTGGAGATCTCGAGCAGGTCGAGCACCATCTGCGATAGCCGGCGCACCTGGCGGACGAGTACCTCGACGATGTGGGCATCCCGCTCCGGCAGGGATTCGCGTCGGCGCTCCAACAGCTCAGCTGTTCCCAGGACCGACGTGAGCGGCGAGCGCAGCTCATGGCTGACATTGGCGGTGAAGCGGCGCTCGCGGGAGATCTGCGCCTGCACGGCCTGGGCCATCTCGTTGAACGAATCGCTGATCGGGTCGAGGTCCGGGTCACCCGTTGACCTCAGCCGCACCGAGTAATCACCCTCGGCGACCTGCCCTGCGCCCTCGGAGAGTTCACGCAGGGGGCGCAGGATGCGCGAGCCCGCGCCACGGCCGACGGTGACCCCGACACTGAAGGAGAACACGGCCAGACCGAACAGGACCCAGCCGGCGATGACGAATGTCGTGTCCAGATCCAGGAGTGGGAACACCTCGACGTACAGGCCGTTGCTCACCCCTACCGCGACAGCCAGGTACGGGTCGGATCCGACCGCGAAGCGCTGCCAGGCACCACCCGTGTCGGCCGTGACGGAAATGAGGTCCGACGGCAGGGACTCCGGTGAGACGGTGACACCGGCGGTGTACCACTCGCCGTCGACGAAGAGCAGCGGCTGCGAGGTGCCCACCGACGGGATCTGCTCGAGCACCCGACCCGGAGCCGTACCGGCCTCGAGGCCCGCCGACGCTGCGCGGGCGTCGAGCAACGCGCGGGTGAGCGCGGCGGTCTCACGCTGATTGAGCAGGTAGACCCTGGCCAGGACGTAGGTGGTGCCCGACACCGCGAGTGCGACGGCGAGGGACAGCACCCCGAAGGTGAGGGCGACCCGTGCGCGAAGACCCAGCCTCATCGGGTCGGGTCAGTCCTTCAGTCGGTACCCGAAGCCGCGCACGGTCACCAGATGCGCGGGGTTGGCCGGATCGACCTCGATCTTCGACCGCAGTCGATAGATCAGGTTGTCGACCACGCGACCATCGCCGGCATTGCCGTAGCCCCACACGCGTCGGAGCAGTTCATCACGGCTGAGTACGCGCCCCCGTGCGAGCACCAACTCCTGCAGGACTCGAAACTCGATGCGCGACAGCATGATCGGCTCGCCCTCCAAGAGCACCTCTGCGGTGTCCGGGTGCACCTCGATCGGGCCGCACACCAGCGATGCCGGCTCCTCCTCGGTCGCGGTGGTGCGTCGCAACTGCGAGCGGATGCGGGCGGAGAGTTCCTTGGCGACGAACGGCTTGGTGACGTAGTCGTCTGCGCCGGCCTCGAGCCCAGCGACGACGTCGTGACTGTCAGCCTGCGCCGTCACCACGATGATCGGCACCTGGCTTTGGGCACGCAGAGAACGGATCACATCGAAACCGTGGATGCCCGGCAGTCGTAGATCGACGAGGACGACATCGGGCTGCTCGTCTTGCACGAGCACGAGCCCCTGCTCCCCCGTGACAGCCTCGACGACGCGATACCCCTCCTCTTCGAGGAAGGTGCGCAGGACGAGACGAATTGCTTCATCGTCCTCGATGATCATCACGGTGCGGTTCAGGGCGGCCATGCGTCCAGTCGCTTTCGTCAGTGCGGGCGGTTTCGTGGAGTGTGCCGGTGCGGCACACGGTGACTAACCGATGTCGTCGGAGTCCTGTGAGTTGCGCTGGGTGACGACGTACACGACGGCCCCGATCGCGGCGAGACCCAGAATGAGCAGCAGAAACTTCTTCATGGCACCCACCCTACGCCCCTCCTGCCTCGATGGGGCTGAGCCGCTGGATCACGTGGTGCCAGACTGCTGCGCATGAGGCAGCCGGTGATCGCCGCGATCGTGCTCGCCGGAGGGGCCTCCACCCGGATGGGCACCGACAAACTCACCCTCACCCGCGAGGGCGTGAGCCTGTTGGACACCGTCGTGATCACCCTGCGATCGGGGCGTGTCGGCCTCGATCCGGACACGCGGGTGATCGTGGTCGGACCCCGGGGCGGGTCGGTGCCCCGCGACGTGGAGGTGACCTGCGACGTGGAGGTGACCTGCGAGGAGCCGCCGGGATCGGGCCCCGTTGCCGCCCTGGCCGCCGGTCTGGCCCTGCTGGATCATCAGGCCCATGGACCGGTCGATGATCTCGTGGCGGTACTGGCCGCAGATGCCCCCCTCGGCCCGACAGCCCTCCCGAATCTGCTCGGCGCGCTCGAGGAGACCCTCGCCGACGGTGCCCTGCTCGTGGACACCGCGGGGCGCCGCCAGCCGCTGTGCGCGATCTACCGTCGAGCACCCCTCGCGCTGGGCCTCGCTGCACTCGGCGATCCGATCGGGCGCGGCATGCGCGATCTGCTCGCGCACCTGACGGTGATCGAGGTGCCCGACACGATCGGGGCCGCCGACGACATCGACACCCCCGATGATGCGCACCGCCTCGGCTTCACAGCCGGCCCCCGCCCGGACTGACAACACGGCCACAACCGTGATTGAGACGTCAGCCGGCGGGGACCCAGGGCGCAGCGGTCTTGCTCAAGAAGGCCGTCATTCCGGCACGGGCCTCCTCGGAGGTGAACAGTCGGGCCGACATCTGGGCGGTCCACGCGAAGGCTTCCTCGCGCGACATCGCCGGGATGCGGCGCAGCAGGTCCTTCGTCTCGCCCAGAGCCTGCGGGCCTCCGGCAAGCAGTGCCTGCGTGTAAGAGGTGACCATCGCGTCGAGGGCGTCATCCTCGGCGACCGCCGTGATGAGCCCGGCGCGCAGCACTCGGTCGGCACCGACACGTTCCCCGGTGAGCAGAAGCTCCGAGGCATCCCGGGGATGCATCCGCGGGATGCACACCGTGGCGATGATCGCCGGGGCAAGACCGAGGCGGACTTCACTGAACGCGAACCGCGCGGACTGGGCGGCGACGGCGATGTCGCAGGCTGCGACGAGACCGTTGCCGCCCCCGGCGACATGCCCCTGGATGCGACCGATGATCGGCTTCGGGTGATCGAGCATCGTCGTCAGCACGTCGACGAGGGCCTGCGTCCCGCCAGTGGCGAAACCGCCCTCGCTCGCGGACACCGCACCGGCCAGATCAGCTCCCGCACAGAACGTCGAGCCGGTGCCGGTGAGGACGACCACCCGCGCGGTCGGATCATCAGCTGAATGACGCAGATGCGACGTCAGCAGGGCCATCCCTTCACCGTCGAGCCGGTTGCGAGCATCGGGGCGATTCAGGGTGATCGTCGCAATGCCCTCGGTGATGGTCAGGGTGACCGCTTCATCTGCGCTCATCGCTTCGTCATCCCCTCCATCAGCGTGATGATGCGCAGCATCACCTCGTCCGCCCCGCCTCCGATCGAGACCAGCCGGGCATCCCGGTAGTACCGCGCGACCCACATCTCCTCTGCGTAGCCCATCCCGCCGTGGAACTGCAGACAGGTGTCGGCGACCTCGCGCGCAAGGCGTCCGACCTTCAGTTTCGCGACGGTCGCCTCACGGGTGACATCTTCACCCTCGATGAAGCGGGTCGCGGCGTACTTCAAGAAGCCGTCGAGGATGTCGACCTCGGCGTACAACTCCGCGAGCCGGTACTGCAGTGCCTGGTTGGCCAGCAGCGGCTTGCCGAAAGCAGCCCGCTCCTGCAGGTACTCCTTGGTCCGGTCGAGAGCCCGACGGGTACCGGCTATCGCCAGGTAGGCACCGACTAAGCGCTCGTCTTGGAACTGGTTCATCTGCTGCTGGAATCCGCGCCCGGGTTCACCGATGACGTTCGATGCCGGGACCCGAACCTGATCGAGAATGATCTCCGCGGTGTCACTGCACCGATTGCCCATCTTGTCGATCTTGCGTCCAACGCTGAATCCGGGGGAATCAGTGGGCACCACGATGAGGCTCATCCCGTGATAATCGCCGGGTTTCGATGCATCGTCCGTGCGAGCGAGCAGACAGATCCAGTCGGCCTGGGTGCCGTTGGTGATCCACATCTTGCGCCCGGTGATCACCAGGTCGTCACCCTCGCGCACGGCGCGGGTGGAGATTCCCGCGACGTCGGACCCGGCATCAGGCTCGCTGACCGCGATCGAGCACACCATCTCCCCGCGCAGCGTCGGCTCCAACCACTGTCGCTTCAACTCATCAGAGCCGTATCGAGCCAGCGCGGGAGTCGCCATCGAGCACTGCACGGCGATCGCCATCGGGATACCAGCGGCATCGCATCGGCCGAGTTCCTCGGCGAACACATAGGTGAACGAGTGGTCGGCGCCACCACCGCCGAACTCCGGGTCGTACTCCAACCCGATGGCCCCGATCGCGCCGAGCTTGGCGAACAACTCATGCGCGGGGAAGATCCCGGCTTCCTCCCAGGCATCCACGTTCGGATTGATCTCCTCGTCCACCAGACGCCGGACGGCCTGGCGAAACTGCTCGTGCTCCTCGGTGAACTTCATGGTGACTCCTTCACCTTTCGTGATCGAAACGTGGTCGAACGGGTGTCATTGATCGGGTACTGCGTGTGCGGTCAACGCCAGCGATGACGTCCACAGCGCGGTCAGGGTGGTGACCGCGATGGCCTCGTCATAGGTCTCGCCTCGGCCGAACCAGTGCCGGGCGAATCCCTCCACCATCGCGCACAGGGCAGCGGCGGTGACCTGCGGGTCGAGGTCGCGGCGCGCCTCGCCTTCGCGCTGCAGGCGGTCGATGGTCGCAGCGACTCGACGAACATGGGTCGCGCGCAGATCGGCGAGGACAGCCTGGAACTGCTCATGCGACGTCGCTGCCTGTTCGACGACCGCGAGGAGCCGCGCATTCGCCCGGTAGGCATCGAGGTAGGCGCGGTTGGCCAGGTCGATGCGCGTGATCGGATCGGTGCCATCCGGGGTGCGCAGGGATTGATACAGATCCGCCACGATCGAATCGACGACCGCGGCGAGCACCGCGTCCTTCGTCGCGAACCAGGTGTACACGGTCCCGTGACTGACACCGGCCGCCGCTGCGAGATCGCTCATCCGGGTGGCGTCATATCCGCGTTCCTCGAACACCCCGCGTGCGGAGGCGACGAGCGCGTCGCGGGTTCGCCGACCTCGGTCGGTCAGAGGTTGCGCGGTCATGCGAGGTCCGCCTGTGGTGCGGGGAGGAGCTCGGCGGGGATATCGACCAACCGTGCACGCAGCAACTCGCCGAGCCCCTTCGCCTGCGGGTCGAGCAGCGAGTTCTCCGACACCCCGCGACCGAGCAACCCGTGGATGACGATGTTGAGAGCCCGCAGGTTCGCCAGCGGGTGGATGTCGATCGGCAGATCCTTCGTCTCCGGGAGCAGTTGGCGAACACGCTCGACGGTGAGGAACCCGCTCAACCAGGTGTACGCCGCATCGGGATCAGGAACTGAAGCGGGGATCCACACGCCGATGTTCGCCGAGCCGCCCTTATCGCCACTGCGAGCACCGATGAGCCGGCCGATTGGAACCTGCGAGGTGCTCATGCGATCACCTCACGCATCGGGATCTCCTGCCCGTCCAGCGTCACGCGGACGTCGACTCGATCGCGCGCCACGGTCGACGGCCAATAGACGCCATAGGGAGTGGCCTCACCCGGTGGCGTGGTCGGGAACATCCCCGGGTACGTCGCCAACGCAGCCTCGACGACAGCGGCCGTGAAAGGCTTGCCGACCTTCTTGGGATCCATGTCGCGCACGGTGATCCGCAGATGCGACTGTGCCGCAGCAGTGACCTCCGGGTCGACCACTCCCGTGGCATCCCACGCGACGATCAACTCGGCGACATCGAGGGTCGAGGCGGCCGCAAGATCCCGGGGGGACAGGCTGGCTGCCTGATCGAGGGTGACACCGGCGATGGTGCGCAGGGCGAGATCGGCCTTGCGCTGCGCCTCGAGCCCCGTGACGACGAGGGACAGGGAGTTGCGGAAACCACCGAGGTAGGTGCCGGCGACCTTCAAGGTCGGCGGTGGGGGCGCGCCACGCACTCCGCTGATCGATACCCGGTCGGGGCCCACCTGCTGCAGCTGGATGGTGTCGAAACGCGCGGTCGCATCGGGGTTCGCATACTCCGGTGCACCGATCTCGTACAGCAACTGCGCGGTGACCGTGCCGATGCTCACCAACCCACCGGTGCCCTCGTGCTTGGTGATGACACTGCTGCCGTCCTGCTCGACCTGAGCGATCGGGAAGCCCGGATGCTCCAGACCCGGCACGGCGGTGAAGAAGGAGTAGTTGCCACCGGTGACCTGCGCGCCGCACTCGATGGCGTGACCGGCGACGATCGCACCGGCGAGCCGATCGAGATCTCGCGAGTCGTCGAGGTCGTAGGACCACCCGTGCCACCACGCAGCCGGGCCGACGACGAGGGCTGCGTCGGTCACCCGGCCGGTGATCACGACATCGGCACCTGCCGCGAGGGCACGGGTGATTCCTTCACCGCCCAGATAGGCGTTCGCGGTGAGGAGGTGCGCACCCGCCTGCTCGAGACTCTCGCCCGTCTCCAGGTTGACCCATTCCTCGCCCTCGCCCCGCAGTCGATCCAGGTCGGGCATGAGGTCATCACCGCTCACCACCGCGATCCGCGGCGCGAGGCCGAGTTCGCCGGCCTTGGCGTGCAGGGCCTCAGCACACCCCTGCGGATCCAGGCCTCCGGCATTGCTCACCACCCGGATTCCGCGATCGAGGCAGGTTCCGAGCACCTGCTCCATCTGGGTGAGGAAGGTGCGGGCATATCCCGAGCCGGGCCCGTGCTTCATCCGCTGGCGGGCGAGGATGAGCATCGTCAGCTCGGCAAGCCAGTCCCCGGTCAGGACATCGATGGGCCCACCCTCGACCATCTCGCGAGCTGCGGAGATCCGATCGCCGAAGAAGCCGCTGGCATTCGCGATGCTCACCGCGCGGTCACGTGATTCGATCATCGATCCACCGTCGCGTCATCGACTGCGTTCACGGGGTCGAGCACGACCACAACCGTGTGCGCATCGACCGACTCACCCACAGCAACGCGCACCTCGGCCACCACACCGTCGGCATCGGCAAGGATGCGGTGCTCCATCTTCATCGCTTCGAGCACCACAAGGCAGTCACCTGCTGACACCTGATCGCCGGGGGCGACCTGCACCATCGTGACCGTACCCGGCACGGGCGTGGCCGGACCCCGCGCGGACTCGTCGACCAGGGTGTCACCGTGACGGGGTAGTGACCGCCAGGCAGTCGAACCCTCACCGTCGCTGACGCACCACATGTCATCGTCCTGGTGCACCACCATGGAGACTTCGACACCACCGATCTCCACGACCACCGTGCCCTCGTCGACGACCCGCGCTCGCACCCTCCCCAGCGGGCGACCCTGCCGCGCATACGGATCAAGTCGATCGGTCTCTCCGAGCACCTCGGACTCATCGTGCATCTCGACCTCGAGGTGGTCTCGACACCACCGGGTGGCCACCGTCACCTGTCGACGTCCATCGAGGGACGCGAATCGGTCGAGCTGCGCGGGCATCGCCACCGTGCTCCAGCCGATCGGGACATCGTGGCCGGCACTGCCTTGCACCACGGCCGCAACGAGATGTCGGTCGAGCATCGATCGCGGGATCGA
>CBFHQG010000041.1:0-18127 GCA_965657825.1 Actinomycetes bacterium
CCGGGCTCTTCCTCGCGATGCTGCCACTCACGGTGATATCTGCCGCGGATGCGACGTCGGTTTCGCCAGCCACGATCACCACATGCGCAGCAACATCGCAACAAGCATCCAAGTTCGCCGGCGGTAGTGGAACGAGCGCCGACCCGTTTCAGGTCGATGACACCGAGGCCCTCACTGCCATCAACTCCGATGACAACACGAGAGCGTGCGCTTACACGTTGACCGCCGACCTCACACTCAGCGGCGAGTGGGTGCCCATTGGTATGTACGACAGCAGCGGGAACAACACTTCTAGCTTCAGTGGCATATTTGATGGAAATGGGAAATCAATATCTGGAATGAGCATCACGTCCACTATCGGACAACATGATTCTGCAGGGCTTTTCGGTCATGTAGCCGGTGGTCAGGTGAAGAATCTCAGCATCGCTGGGACTATTGCCATCAACACCCACAACAACGGCACCACGGGCAATTATCAGGGACTTCTAGCCGGCGTGATCGACGGCTCGACTGTCACAAATGTCCACGTGACGGGCAGCAACACGGGAAGTCAATATCTCGGTGGTCTCGTCGGCGCGGTGCTTGGCACGGCAGACATCATCGGCAGTTCCGCTGACGTGAGTGTCCAAACGACGTATGAACATGCATGGAACGTTGGCGGTCTCGTCGGTTATGCCTCCGGTCCCTGCGTTGTACGGGGCTCCTGGGCGGCTGGTGCCGTCAGTGGCACGAGCTTCACAGGCGGCCTTGTCGGCGGGATTTGGCCATCCGCACTCGGCTCCTGCCGGATCGAGGAGTCCTATTCGACGGGTAATGTCACAGCTTCCAAAACCTCCTCGGGTGGCCTGGTTGGGTTGGTCAACAGCAATCCCGCCTCCGTGGGAGGCGCTGTCATCCGCAACTCGTTTGCCTCAGGTACCGTCACTGGAGCTCGAGGCGACATCGGCGGCCTCATTGGCAAGATCAATGCTTCAGGGAATGCTTTCAACCACGTCGTTGCTGACTCATATGCGATGGGAACGGTGTCATTCTCCGGGTCGGGAACCACCACCGCTATCGGAGGATTGATTGGCACGATGGGCACAGGTACCGGACCGCCTGTCATTACGAACTCGTTCTGGGATACCCAAACCTCCGGACAGGCCACCTCCGCTGGCGGCACCGGGTTGAGCACAGCTGCGATGAAGACCGTCTCCACCTTCGCTGATGCTGACTGGGCGATCGACTGCGCGAGCGGTCCGAGCACATGGAGCATCGACCCAGCCGTCAACAACGGCTACCCCCACCTCACCGGCAATGTCGGCCCCACCGGCTGCAACTCCACGCCCCCCACATCACCATCTCCGCCGGCTCCGATACCCCCCACCCCAGCCGGGGCACCCACCGGGCTTTCCGTGGAAAGTCCCACCTCCACCACCGCTGACCTCACCTGGAACGCACCCGCAACGAGTGGCAGCTACTCCATCAGCACCTACCAGGTCACCACCACACCCAGCAGCGCCGGATGCCTCACCACCATCAGCACCTGCACCATCACCCGGCTGACCCCCGACACCACCTACACCGTGAAAGTCCGCGCCCTCACCGGCGCCGGCTGGTCCCCCTGGTCTGAGACCCTCACCCTCACCACACCGCCCGAACCCCCCGCACCGGCCATCGTGATCACCGGTGCCCGAGGTGATGGCAACTACAAACGCACCATCTACGTCTCCGGCACCACCACCGGAATCACCGGCACCACCCTCACCCCCCAAATCCAACTCGGCACCACCCGCACCACCATCACCGGCAAAGCCAAGATCACCCCCAACACCGACGGCAACTTCACCTGGAAACGACGCACCCCCACCGCCGCCCGCATCACCTTCGTCACCACCACACCCACCAGCGACACCATCCGCAGCCACACCCTCACCATCCCCGCCCCTGGAAAACCGGGCACGTAAATCTCCGGATAGATCTCCGGGTGGAAAGTGCCCGAATCGGGCCTGATCCACCCGAAGAAGGGCTATTTACACCGGTGTAGTTCTCCCCAGTTGGGGATAACCCTGTGGATATCTCCCTTTAGCCGATCCCCAATGGGGCCACGTAGGCCTCGATCTGTCCCGTTCGCCACATCGTTACCACGCCCAACACCAGCAGCACCGCACCGGTGCCGATGACCTGCCAGGCCACTCGCCAGTCCCGCATCATCGGCGGGGTGTGGACGAGCACCGCGGCCATCGCGGCTCCCACCACCAGGCCGCCGAGATGGGCCCGCCAGTCGATACCCGGGGCGATGAACCCGATCACCACGTTGATGCCGAGCAGGATCACGACCTGGCGGATATCGGTGCGCAACCGCCGACCAGCCACGATGAGCGCACCCATCAAACCGAAGATCGCCCCCGACGCCCCCACCGACACGGTGCGGATGTCACTGAAGGCGTAGGAGGCGACCGATCCGCCGAGTGCCGCGATGAGATACAGCACCGTGAACCGCACGTGGCCGAGCACCCGTTCCAGCGCCGGACCGAGGGCGAAGAGCACGTACATGTTGAACGCTACGTGCAGGAACGACCCGTGCAGGAACGCCGAGGTGAGCAGCCGCCACCACTGCCCCTCGATGGCGATGCCGTAGGGCCACATCCCGTAGTCGATGGCGAGTTCATTGATCCCGACGAGTAGTTGCACACCGAAGATCGCGACGTTGATCGCGATGAGTCCGTAGGTGACCAGTGGCCGGGTGATCAGGTGGGCCCCGGCGACCGTCATGGGCTGGCGCACGGAAGCGGCGGCCGCCCCCACACAGTCCGGACACTGGAAGCCCACACTCGCCACCTGCATGCACTCCGGACACACCGGATTGCCGCAGCGGGTGCAGCGGACGTAGGTGGGCCGATCAGGGTGCCGGTAGCAGCCGGGTGCGATCGGCGCGGGGGATGGTTCGCTCACGGCTGCATCGGATGGGCGAGCATGAACCTAGGCGCGCTCGATGGTGACCCCGGTGATGGTGATCGGCTCTACGGGACGATCCTGCGCACCTGTTGGTACGGCCGCGATCGCATCGACCACGTCACGTGAGGGCTGATCGGCGACCTCGCCGAAGATCGAGTGCTTGAAGTTCAACCAGTCGGTCGCAGCGACGGTGATGAAGAACTGCGAACCGTTCGTGTTGGGGCCCGCATTGGCCATCGCCAGCAGATAGGGCCGATCGAAGGTGAGCTCGGGGTGGAACTCATCCTCGAAGCGGTAGCCGGGGCCACCGGTGCCGGTGCCCAGTGGATCGCCGCCTTGGATCATGAAGTTCGGGATCACGCGATGGAAGATCGTGCCGTCATACAGCGGGGCGGTCGACTTCGCCCGGGCCTGCGGATCGGTCCACTCGGCCGTTCCCTCGGCCAGCCCGACGAAGTTCTTCACCGTCTTCGGGGCGTGATCGGGGTAGAGGGCCAGGCGGATGTCGCCCTTATTGGTGTGCAGGGTGGCATAGGTCGTCGTCGGGATTGAAGTGGGGGATGTCATGCGGGCAAGTCTGTCACGCCACTCTTGCGCATGTGTCGGGCCATCGACGCGAGGGAGCGTTCGAAGGCCAGGCGGGCCGCCCGGGCGATCGGGGCTGCCAGGAATCGCGGCAGTCCTCGCACCTCGATGTCCTCGACCCATTCCACCCGGGAGTTCCACTCCGTCACGGCCACCACCCGCAGGGTCACCCGGCCGGTGAGCATGGGCCCCAGCTTCTCGATCTCCGCGGTGCGCGACTCAAGGTCGAGGGACACCACACGCATCCGGTCGGGTAGGGCGGCCGGACCCACGCCGGAGGTGGCGATGAATTCCGTACCCTCCCCACCATCCCCGGAGAGGATCTCCACCCGAGTCATCGGCACCCACGCGGCATGACCCGCCCAGTCGATGAGCTCGGTGAACACCGCATCAGCGGAATACGGCAGCGTGCGGGAAGCCTCGAAGAACACGGGAGTGGGCACCTGACGAGGCTAACCCACCGATGGGGTGGTGCATCCCCGCCGTGCGCATCCGACTTGCGTGGGCTATCAGTTTCTTGATGGAGTGGCGGGGTGATGCAGATGACCTCATTCCGTGCCCCTGCGATCCTCACCGGCGCAGCCCTCCTCCTGGCAGGCCTCGTCCCGGCCACCGTGTCGGCGGCCGAGGGTTGGACCGTGCAGGACGTGACTCAATCCGATCAGATCATCGAACCCCGGACCTCCCTGGCTTTGGATCCCACGGCCGGTTCGGTCCTGGTCGATTCCAGTGGGGTCCGGCACATGGCCTACCTCGACGAGGGTGCGTTGATGGTCGTCAGTTCCGCAGTCGGAGAGTCCGGCGGACAGTGGGGGACCCCCGTCACCGCGATGCCCGCCACTGAAGTCGGCGATATCGATGAGGTCCATCTGGTTGAGCAGTCCGGGGAGTTGACCCTCGTCTGGCTGGACGAGGCACCTGAGGGATTCACCGATAAGAAGCGGGTCGCCTACACCCAGACCAGCGGTGGGGTGTGGACGCAGCGCATGACGGTGTTCCGCTCGGCGATCTACGTGACCAAGAACATTTCGATCGCCACCAGTGGAACCGATGTGTACGTCGCCTATCAGCGGGCAGGCAGTCCGGTCGCAGGCAACGATGAACCGTTGATCTACCGCATCCCTCCCGTCACCGAATCGGCGGTCGACCCGGGTGAGCAGCTGCCGGTCATCCCCGATGTCACGTACATCAACGACGGCTACCTCGTGGCCAGCGGCCCGCACCACCTGGCCTACGCGTGGATGCAGGAGGACGGATTTGCTTCGGCACCACCATGGCCGCTCTTCATCTCGTTCTTCGATATGCGCACCCAGGAGTGGTCGACACCCCAGCAGATCGATGACCGCGTCTACGAGTTGTCGATGTCCGGATCGAGTTCTCCGAGCGCCAGCGGTGCAACAGGCATGCTCGTCTGGGAGCAGACGGAGGGAGATCGACGGATCGGGTCGGCGACGCTGCGTGATGGCGCGATCGATCAGCCCCGCGGTGCCACGCCCTTCGATCTGGCTGACGCCGATCTGCTGAGCGTGCGGTGGAACTCCGATGCCGACTCCGCACTGGCCGCATGCTTCTGTCGATCAGCGACGCTGCCGAGTTCGCAGGCGTGGGGGGTGCGCGGGATGCAGATTCCCGCAACCGGGGACGTGCCCGCCTTCACCGTCATCTCCCAGCAGACACCGACGATGGTGCGCCGGCTGAATCTGGCCGCGCCCGAGACCGGCCCCCTCGTCGGCACCGTGACCTGGCAGGACTCCGATCGCCGCGATTCCTCCATCTTCGCCGCTTCCTTCGGCGCAGGTGGCTGGTCCTCGGTCACCGATCTGGGCTCGGGTCAATGGCCACTGGCCGTGCCCAGCAGTGGACCGGATGTGCTGTGGTGGTCGACCGACGCGGTCTACACCCTGACCAATGCCACGACGACGCATGAACCGCGCCCGGCCCCGCAACCGGATCCGTCGACCATCACCGTCCTCATCGAAGGATCACGCACCGCGAAGCGCGTCATCACGGTGACTGGCTCGACCACCGGTGCGGCCGACGGCACCCTGGCCATCCCCTCGGTGAAGAAGGTGAAGAAGGGCAAGCGTTGGCAGACGCTCGCTGGCGTGCCGATCACCGTCGATCGTTCCGGCGATGGACGATTCGAGTTCGACATCGCCAAGGCCAATCCCCGACTGACCTATCGGGTGTATGTGACCGTCGCTGAGGAGAAGTCGAACCTGATCACGATCCGCAAGTCCCGATAACGCGCAGGTGCGCACTCGTGGGAGAAGGGTGGAGGCTAGGGGACTCGAACCCCTGACTTCTGCCTTGCAAAGGCAGCGCTCTACCAGCTGAGCTAAGCCCCCGGTGCCGGGAGCAAGCCCGGAGTAACGGGTGGGAGGTCAGCGCAGATCGGGCTCTGCGGTGGCCTCAGTCCACAGATCGTCCTCGGCCTTGGAGGCCGCGATCTGCCGGTACACGAGGTAGCCGATACCGGCCAGGGCGATGAGCAGCAATAGTTTCTTCATGTGGGCCTAGATGGACTTGAACCATCGACCTCTTCCTTATCAGGGAAGCGCTCTAACCGAGCTGAGCTATAGGCCCTAGCGAAACAGCCCCCCTAGGCTACACAGGCCCCGGCTGCGGGGTCTCCCCGGCGGGGCTAGACCGAATCGGAGAAGGTGATCTCCACTCCCCCGGTGATACCCACCGTGAGGTTGTACAAGATCGCGAAGAGCCCGGCGAGGACGGAGACGAGGACGATCTCGACTGCGGCGATGACCACCGACGCCCCGAAGACCCGCTCGAAGGCCAACAGCGCCTCGACGTCCAATGTGGCCGTACCCGCGCCGATGATGTCGTCGACTGTCCGTGCGACGGTGAGGAAGGTGCCGCTGTAATCGAGCACCCACCAGGTCGCGGCCACCGCGGTCACGATCACCACGGCGAGGGCGACAGACAGCATGAAGCCGACCTTCATCACCGACCAGGGATTGACCCGGGCGAGGTACAGCCGGGCTCGTCGGGGGCGAGCCGGAGTGACCGGCACCCCCTGGGCAGGGGTGTCTCCACGCTCATGAGCCTGCTGGGCATCGGGGACGTGACCGGGGGCACGCACCACCGGTGGTGGTGCCGGTACCGGCGGTGGCAGGGCTGCACCCGGTCGCGGTGGCTCATCGATACGGCGACCGATCGGGGTCGGGGCGCCCGGGGCGAGATCGGCTAGGCCCTGGGCGGGGCCCGGTGGGTTCGTCGTCTCGCTGGCCATCGCCTCAGACTAACCCGACTCGTCGCTTGAATCGCTTGCCGTCGCATCGGTCATGTCCGGTGCCGGTTCCGCAGCACCCGCAACGGCACCCGCGACACCATCCTCGAGATCGCCGTCCTCGAGATCATCGTCCTCGAGATCATCGTCCTCGAGATCATCGTCCTCGAGATCGTCACCGGATTCACCTGCCCTGGCGACGGCGACCAGGCTGCGATCGGCCCCGATATTCATCAGGCGCACCCCCATCGTGTCGCGACCTGACGCCCGGATCTGATCAACCTTGGTCCGGATGACGATCCCGTCGGAGGCGATGGCGAAGATCTCGTCGTCGATCCCGCATACGACCGCGCCGACGAGGTTGCCGCGCTCCTCGACCAGTCGCATCGCTCGCACCCCGAGAATGCCGCGGCCCTTCGGCGCCCACTCCTCCACCGGGGTTCGCTTGGCGTACCCACCATCGGTGACGGTGACGACGAAGGATTCCGGTGCGATGACATCCATCGCGAGGAGGTCGTCTTCGCCACGGAATCGCATGCCGATGACCCCGCTGGTCGCCCGGCCCATGGGCCGCAACTGGGCGTCGTTGGCGGTGAAGCGCACCGACATCCCCTTGCGGGAGACGAGGAGCAGGTCATCCTCGGCGCTGACCAGACGAGCGGAGATGAGCTCATCGTCGTCGGTGAGGTTGATCGCGATGATCCCACCGGTGCGATTGGAGTCGAAGTCGCCCAACCGGGACTTCTTGACCATGCCCGATCGGGTGGCGAGCACCAGGTACGGGGCGGCCTCGTAGTCGGGGATCGCCAGCACCTGAGCGATCTGCTCATCGGGAGTGAAGGCCAGCAGGTTCGCCACATGCTGGCCCTTGGCATCGCGGCCGGACTCAGGCAGTTGATAAGCCTTGGCGCGGTATACCCGCCCGGTGTTGGTGAAGAACAGCAGCCAGTGATGGGTCGTGGTGACGAAGAAGTGCTCGACCATGTCGTCAGTCCGTAGTGCTGCGCCCTTCACCCCGCGCCCACCGCGTCGCTGTGCGCGGTAGGCATCGGTGCGCGTGCGCTTGGCATAACCGCCGGCGGTGATGGTGACGACCACATCCTCTTCGGCGATGAGATCCTCGTCGGTGACATCGCCGTCCCACGGCACGAACTGAGTCCGACGGTCATCACCGAAGTCAGCGATGATCTCGGAGAGTTCCTCGCGCACGATGCTGCGTTGGCGCGGCTCTGAGGCCAGGATGTCCTCGTAGTCGGCGATCTTGGTCATCAGATCGTCGTACTCGTCGATGATCTTCTGCCGCTCCATCGCCGCCAGGCGACGCAGTTGCATGTCGAGGATCGCGGTGGCTTGGAGTTCATCGATCTCGAGTAGTTCCATCAACCCACTGCGGGCATCCTCGACGGTTGCCGATGCCCGGATCAGGGCGATGACCTCATCGAGTGCATCGAGTGCTTTGAGATAGCCACGCAGGATGTGCGCGCGCTCCTCGGCTTTGCGCAGCCGGTACCGAGTGCGCCTTTGGATGACCTCGATTTGATGCGCGACCCACGATCGGATGAACTGCTCGAGGGTCAACGTGCGGGGAACTCCATCGACCAGGGCGAGCATGTTCGCCCCGAAGGTCTCCTGCAGTTGTGTCTGCTTGTAGAGGTTGTTCAACACCACCTGGGCGACCGCATCGCGCTTGAGTTCGATCACCAGGCGCATGCCGGTGCGGGAGGAGGAGTCATCGCGTACATCGGCGATACCGCCGAGCTTGCCGTCGCTGACGAGTTCGGCGATGCGCAGCAGCAGATTGTCGGGGTTGACCTGGTAGGGCAGTTCGGTGACGAGGAGGACCTGGCGGCCCTTGGCATCCTCCTCGACGGTGACGACCGCGCGCATCGTGATCGACCCTCGGCCGGTCCGGTAGGCATCCTCGATGCCGCGCCGACCGACGATGAGCCCGCCGGTGGGGAAGTCCGGGCCACTCACCCGCTCGAGCAGGGCGGCCATCGCGTCCTCGGTACTGGCGTCAGGGTTGTCCAGCACCCATTCGACCGCCGAGGCGACCTCACGCAGGTTGTGCGGGGGGATATTGGTGGCCATGCCGACCGCGATGCCGGCACTGCCGTTGACCAGCAGGTTGGGGAACCGACTGGGCAGGACGACCGGCTCGAGGGTGCGCCCGTCGTAATTGGGCGCGAAGTCGACGGTCTCCTCATCGATATCCCGAACCATCTGCATAGCCAGGGATGCCATGCGGCACTCGGTGTAGCGCTGGGCTGCTGGCGGGTCGTTGCCCGGAGAGCCGAAGTTGCCCTGACCCTGCACCAGCGGATACCGCAGTGACCACGGCTGGGCCAACCGCACGAGGGCGTCGTAGATCGCCGAGTCACCGTGTGGGTGGTAGGAACCCATGACGTCGCCGACTACGCGTGCAGACTTGGAGAAGTTGCGATCAGGTCGGTAACCACCGTCGTACATCGCGAATAGCACGCGCCGGTGCACCGGCTTCAAACCATCGCGGACATCGGGCAGGGCGCGAGAGACGATCACGCTCATGGAGTAATCGAGGTAGGACCGCTCCATCTCGACCTGCAGATCGACCGGGTCGACACGGCCTCCGGGGGAGATGATCTCCTCAGTCAACGCAAACTCCTCGTGTGTCTCTCGGTTGGATCAGATGTCTAGGAAGCGCACATCGCGCGCATTGCGCTGGATGAAGTTGCGCCGTGACTCGACGTCTTCACCCATGAGCACCGTGAAGATCTCGTCGGCCATCGCCGCATCGTCGAGGGTGATCTGCAACAGCACTCGACGTTCGGGATCCATCGTGGTCTCCCACAACTCGTCGGCGTTCATCTCACCGAGACCCTTGTAGCGCTGGACGCCTTCCTCCTTGGGCAACTTCTTGCCTGCTGCGATGCCGGCCTCGATGAGTGCATCGCGCTCACGATCGGAGTAGGCGTATTCCGGAGTCTCGCGCTGCCACTTCAGTTTGTACAGCGGCGGCTGGGCGAGATACACGTGACCGGCGTCGACCAGGGGTCGCATGAAGCGGAAGATCAAGGTCAGCAGCAGGGTGCGGATGTGCTGACCGTCGACGTCGGCGTCCGCCATGAGCACCAGCTTGTGATAGCGAAGCCGGTTCATGTCGAAGTCATCATGAACGCCTGTTCCCAGAGCGCTCACCAGTGCCTGCACCTCGTTATTGGCCAGTACCTTGTCGATGCGGGCCTTCTCGACGTTGAGGATCTTGCCGCGGATCGGCAGGATCGCCTGGGTCCGCGGGTCACGACCCTGGCGAGCCGAACCGCCGGCGGAATCACCCTCGACGATGAAGACCTCGCACTCCTCAGGCTCCCGACTGGAACAGTCGATCAACTTGCCGGGCATGCCTGCACCACCGAGCAGGCCTTTGCGGTTGCGAGCGAGGTCACGAGCCTTGCGGGCCGCGATACGCGCACTCGCCGCGTTGACCGCCTTGCGGGCGATCTCCTTGCCCTCGGCCGGGTTGGCCTCGAACCATGCACCGAGTTGATCGTTGACGAGCTTCTGCACGAACGTCTTCATCTCGGTGTTGCCGAGCTTGGACTTCGTCTGGCCTTCGAACTGCGGCTCGGTGAGTTTGACGCTGACGATCGCGGTCAGTCCTTCACGGACGTCCTCGCCGGTGAGGTTGGTGTCCTTCTCTTTCAGCACACCCCAGTCACGGGCGAACTTGTTGACCAGTGTGGTCAACGCCGCTCGGAACCCCTCCTCATGCGTGCCACCCTCGATGGTGTTGATGGTGTTGGCGAAGGTGTGCACGCTCTCGGCGAAACCGGAATTCCACTGCATCGCCACCTCGGCGGCCATGCGCTGGACCTCCTCGCCTTCGATCTCGTTGCCGATCTCGATGACCGTGGGGTTCCCGGTGCCCTTGCTGGCGTTGAGGTGCCGCACGAAATCGGCGATGCCCCCGTCGTACCGGTAGGACACCTCCGTGGGCTCGGGGTTATCGGAGTTGTCCTGGTCGGCCGCGCGCGGACGCTCATCGATCAGGGTGATCGACAGACCACGGTTCAAAAAGCACATCTCCTGGAAGCGACGGGCGAGGGTCGACATGTCGTAGTGGGTGGTCTCGAAGATGTCCGGATCAGCCCAGAACGTCAATGTCGTGCCGTGGTCGGAGGTCGCCTCGCCGCGCTCGAGGGGAGCGGTCGGCGCGCCGTGGGAATAGGACTGACGCCAGACGTAACCGTCGCGGCGGACTTCGACATCCAGCCGCGTCGACAGTGCATTGACCACCGAGACACCGACGCCGTGCAACCCACCGGATACCTGGTAGCCGCCGCCACCGAACTTGCCACCGGCATGCAGCACGGTGAGCACGACCTCCAGCGCCGGACGCTTCTCCACCGGGTGCTCATCGACGGGGATCCCACGGCCGTCATCGACGACGGTGACGCCGCCATCGGGGCGGAGTGTCACGGTGATGGAGGTGGCATACCCGGCCATCGCCTCGTCCACGGAGTTGTCCACGACCTCGTAGACCAGGTGGTGCAGACCCCGCTCACCGGTGGACCCGATGTACATGCCGGGGCGCTTGCGGACCGCGTCGAGGCCCTCGAGAACCGTGATCGCACTGGCGTCGTAGGACACCCATTCCTCCTGACGTGATGCTCCCCCGCTGGTGCCGGTCAGTCTACCGGTCCCAGCGGTCCTAGACCGCCTCTCACACGCCCCTGGGGATACCGTGCGCGTCCTGTTCGCCATAGGCGCAACCACCTGTACGCGCCCCACCCCTTCTCACGCCCTGTACCGCCCCTGTTCGCCGCTGTTGGACATACCCTCAATAGTGAAAATGGTGTAAAAGGGGCGAAATAGGTTGACGTAGAGGATCGGATGACACTCAGCCGTACGTATCGCGGGGGCCGCGCCCGGGCACTCGCCGCGGGCCCATCGCTCGCGTGGGCGGTGCCGGGCCGACCACGCGGATCGGATCGCTCACTGATCGTCCGAGCACCGCCTCGATCCGCCGGTGGATCTCCGGCAGGAGAAGGCGCACCTGCGTTGCCCAGGCGGTGGAATCGGCCCTCAGGATCAACACTCGACCCTCGGGGGTATCGGTCGGCTCGCAGGCGACATGTGCAGCGAGGTCCGCCCCCGCGATCTTCTCCCAGTGCGCCTCGACCCCACCGGCTGCCACCGCCTCGGTGTATCCCGAATCGCGCACCCAGGAATCCATCACCTCACGAGCGGTCTGGGGATCCCGACCATCGGGGGCCGGTGAACTTCGCTGCTCTGGGCGACGGCGCTTGGTGGATCGAGTAGGTGCACCCTTGGCCTGGGCACGCGCCCGGGCCAGCATCGAACGCGCACCATCCGACGCAGGCTCATCCCGCGCAACCGGTGGCTCATCGCTCACGTCGGATCACCGTCCCCGCACCCTGCTCATCCCTGCCCACGTCGAACCAGGTCGCCGCGATCTGCTCGGGTACATCCTGCGCCACCGCGGCGGTGATGAACACCTGCGGGGCGGTGGCCACCCTCTGCGCGAGGTGCCGGCGTCGATCGGTATCCAACTCGGCGAAGACGTCATCGAGGATCAGGATCGGGGTGGACTGCTCGGCATCGAGGAGGTCATAGGCACCGAGCCGCAACGCCAGCGCGGTCGACCATGATTCCCCGTGCGAGGCGTATCCCTTCACCGGCAGGTCCCCGAGCACCAGGTGCACCTCATCGCGGTGCGGACCGACGAGGGTGACCCCGCGATCGAGTTCCTCCTTTCGGCGTTGCACCATCAGATCCAGAAGATCCTGCGTCACCTGTTCGACATCGTCCACCGGATGCTCACCCAGTGAGGTCGTATATCTCATTCCGAGAGGCTGGGATGCCGGTGCGATGCGCCCATATGCTTGCGCAGCAATGGGTTCCAGCAGAGTGATCACCTCTCGTCGGGCCACCATCAACTGGGAACCGAGATCAGCAAGTTGCTCATCCCAGACCCCGAGTGTCGCCTCCACAGCCTCGGCGTTACTCCGTCGTGCCCCGCCCGCGGATTTCAACAGTGCATTGCGTTGCTTCAAAACCCGGTCATAGTCCGCTCGAACCCCGGACAGCCGTGGAGCTCGCTGGATGATGAGTTCGTCGAGCATGCGCCGCCGCTCACCCGGATCACCCTTGACGATCGCGAGGTCCTCTGGAGCGAAGACCACGCATCGGACGATGCCGAGGATCTCCCGAGGTCTTGGTACCGGTGAGTTGTTGATGCGTGCGCGATTACTCAAACCGGGGATGATCTCGACATCGACGGTGAGCGCTCGATCATCGCGCACGACATCCGCAGAGATCCGCGCGGACGCGGCACCCTGCCGCACGAGCGGAGCGTCGGCGGCCACCCGATGACTGCCCAGCGTGGCGAGGTAGCCGATCGCCTCCACGACATTCGTCTTGCCCATCCCGTTCGCACCGATCAAAGCGATCGGACCGGAGGGCAGATCGATACGGACGTCGGAGTACGTGCGGACGTCGACGAGGTGCAGGTGCCGGATGTGCAGACTCGACACGCGGTGGGCTTATCCCGCCAGTCGAATGGGCATGAGCAGGTAGCGGTACTCCTCGGCGGCAGCCGCGGCGTGGTCGGCCGCACCAGTCAACACCGCCGGTCGGCTGGACTGGGTGAACGCCATCCGGGTGACCGGTGCATCCAGCGCCCCGAGACCGTCGAGCAGGTAGGTCGGGTTGAACGCGATCTCGACGTCATCACCGTCGATGGAGCACTCCACCGCCTCACTCGCCTGCGCTTCATCACCGGTCCCGGCCGAGAGCACGACCTCCGAACCGGAGAAGGCCAACCGCAACGGGGTGTTGCGTTCAGCGACGAGAGCGACGCGCTTGACAGCCTCGACGAGGTCAGCGGTGTCGATCGAGGCGAGGGTCACCGTTTCGTTGGGCAGTAG
The DNA here is from genome assembly GCA_965657825.1 of Actinomycetes bacterium. Lineage (GTDB taxonomy): Bacteria > Actinomycetota > Actinomycetes > S36-B12 > S36-B12 > M55B157. The sequence goes on from CBFHQG010000041.1 coordinate 13,699, forward strand.
GGACCGGTACTTGGGGAACTCACCGTCCAGCAGTCGAGTGGTGGTGCGTCGACCATCACCTTCGAACCCCATGAGCCCCTCGGTGCCATCGGGCAAAGCCAGATGCACCAGGTCGGCCCCGGCGAGGGATTTCGCAGTATCGGCCAGGGTTCGAGCGGGGACGAGTGCTTGAACATCCAGATTGGGTCGAGCCGGCGACCAGGCGACCTCGCGCATCGCCAAGCGGTACCGATCGGTCGCCGCCAACGTGACCACGTCGCCGTCGATCTCCACGCGAACCCCGGTCAGCGTCGGCAGGGTGTCATCCCGGCCCGCGGCGACGGCCACCTGTGCGACAGCCGCGGCGAAGGTCACCCCGGGGATGGTGCCCGCTGAACCCGGCATCACCGGCAGCGCGGGGTAATCCTCGATCGGGAAGGTCGGCAGGGTGAACGACGATCGCCCGCAGCGCACCACGAGTCGTGTGCCCTCGACGTCGAGTTCGACCGGTTGTGCTGGCAGGGCCCGAGCGATGTCGGCGAGTAACCGACCCGACACCAGGGTGGAACCCGAATCCGCGACGTCCCCGGCAACTTCGACTCGGGCGGATGTCTCGTAGTCGAAACCCGACATGACGACCGTTTCGCCTGCACCCTCGATCATCAGGCCGGCGAGAATCGGCAGGGACGGCCGGCTCGGCAGCGTTCGAGCTGCCCACGCGACCGCGTCGGCGAGCACATCGCGCTCGATGCGGACCTTCACCCTCGTCATCCTCCCCAGAACCATCACACCATCGATAGTGGGAAGACGGCACACGCCGTGATCACCACGTGAAGGCGTCATCCTGCCACTACCGGTCGTCTCTCGGCTAGTTGCATCGCCTCATCCACCGTATCCCCAGCCCTTACCGTGGGTGTTCATCGTCATCCGGTGTAGTACTCGTCTTCGTCATAGCGCCGGTGGATACGGTGGACAACCGGTGATTTCCCACGTCAACAGGGGTGTCGTCATGCTCAGGGCCTGGGGATGGAGCAGGGAAAGAGACGTGGTGTCGGTGGATGGGTAGTGCGCGGCGAGTGCCTTCCCCGTCCTATCCCCAGGGTCATCCCCGATCGAGGGGCCGTTGTGCACAGGCGCGGACTACCGGCGTTCGGGTGTCAACGGGTTTGGGACTTGATGCGGGCGGTGAGGTCGGCGACCTGGTTGTACAGGCTGCGCCGCTCACCGATGAGCTGGCGGATCTTGCGATCAGCGTGCATCACGGTGGTGTGATCTCGCCCTCCGAAGGCCTGGCCGATCTTGGGCAGGCTCAGGTCGGTGAGCTCACGGCATAGGTACATGGAGATCTGCCGGGCGGTGACGAGGACCCGCGAGCGGGAGGTACCGCATAGGTCGTCGACGCTGACGCCGAAATACGCCGCGGTCGTGGTCATGATCTGCGCGGCGGTGATCTCCGGGCCGGTCTCGGAGGGGAACAGGTCCTTGAGCACGAGTTCGGCGAGGGGGAGATCCACAGGTTGACGGTTCAGCGAGGCGAACGCCGTCACCCGGATGAGGGCTCCTTCGAGTTCACGAATATTCGAGGAGATCTTCGAGGCGATGAACTCCAGTACCTCCGGTGGCGCGACGAGTCGCTCCTGGGCGCTCTTCTTGCGCAGGATGGCGATACGGGTCTCGAGGTCGGGTGGCTGAACATCGGTGGTCAGACCCCATTCGAATCGAGATCGCATGCGATCTTCGAAGTCCTGCAACTGTTTCGGTGCGAGATCGGAGGTGATGACGATCTGCTTGTTCGCGTTGTGCAGGGTGTTGAAGGTGTGGAAGAACTCCTCTTGGGTCTGCACTTTGCCGGACAGGAACTGGATGTCGTCGACGAGCAGGATGTCGACGTCCCGGTAACGGCGCTGGAACATCGCAGCCTTGTCGTCGCGGATGGAATTGATGAACTCGTTGGTGAATTCCTCGGAACTGACGTACCGCACCCGGGTGCCCTTGAACAGGGTGCGCGCGTAGTGGCCGATCGCATGCAGCAGGTGGGTCTTGCCCAGACCGGATCCGCCGTAGACGAACAGGGGGTTGTACGCCTTCGCCGGGGCCTCAGCGACAGCGACGGCCGCGGCGTGGGCGAAGCGGTTGGAGGAGCCGATGACGAAGGTGTCGAAGGTGTACTTGTCGTTCAACCGGCCTTCTCCGGTCTGCGAGCTCGGTCCACCCGTGCCCGGTCGGGTGTCCCGCTCGATGCCGGGCTCGTAGGCCGCCTCGGCCACCGGCTGCGTGTAGGTCGCATCAGCGGCGTCATCGATGGTGGTCTCCGCGACCGACTCGGTGATCGAGGGGTCCACGGTGACCGCGAGGCGGACCTCGTGGCCGAGTTCGGCGGCCAGGGCGGCGGTCACCAGCGGTCGCAGCCGGGTCTCCAGCACATCCTTGGTGAAGTCATTGGGGGCGGCGATCAAGGCGGTGCCCTCCACCAGGCCCAGAGGCCTGGTCAGCGCCACGAAGGCCCGCTGCTGGGGGGTGAGGCTGGACTCCGACAGCGAGGCGACCGCCCGGGCCCATGGCTCGGTGAGATCAGCGTCGGCGGAGTTGTCCATCTCGGCTTCCATGCTTCCTCCCCCCTCCTACCCACAAGGCTTTCCACAGGTGTGGATGACGTCCCCGGCGGACCCTACTCCGTCGGTGCGCAACCACTCAGCCACCCTGCCAGATCCTGTGGATAACCGTCCAGCAGGGCGGGAGGAATCTGCATCGAGGGGCCCTGGGTTTGACCACCTGGGACCCGGGTGCGTATTCTCAGACGGCTTGTAGTGCTGCCGATTCGACCCGGCGCGACCTCTACGAGCAACCAGAGTGATCCGTTCCGCGACCCGCAGCAGGAGAGTCATCCCATGAAGCGCACGTTCCAGCCCAATACTCGCCGTCGGGCCCGTACCCACGGCTTCCGGGCTCGCATGCGTACCCGCGCCGGTCGCGCGATCCTCTCCGCCCGCCGGGGCAAGGGCCGCACCCGCCTGTCGGCCTAGGGCTGCCAGCACGGTCAGGCGCTGATGCTGCCTCACCAGTACCGACTGACCTCCCGCCACGAGATCACCGCGGCCATGCGCCGGGGGCGTCGCAGTGGGTCAACGCACCTGGTCGTTCACATTGCGCCCTCCCCGCGCACAGGACCCGCGCGCGCTGCCTTCGCGGTCAGTTCCACTGTGGGAAATTCCGTTGTGCGGCATCGACTTATCCGTCAACTGCGTGCGGCCGTACGGCCCCTCCTCGATCGGCTCCCCGAGGGCACTGATCTGGTTGTGCGCGCCCTGCCGGCCGCCCGCGACGCATCCTTCGCTGACCTCACCGCCGACCTCGAGCACGCCCTGCGCCACGACCTGCTCCCGGCTAGCGATCTCCCGGCCAGCGATGTCCCGGCCAGCGATCCTCCGGCGTACCCACCGTCTGAAGCGCACACGGTGGGGGAGGCGCCGTCGGCGGTGAAGACGCAGCCTGGTCGCCACGGCATCGGCCAGGTCCTCTACCTGCTCGGGACCCCCCTGCGTTGGCTGCTGATCGGTTTCGTCTTCGTGTATCGCCGGGTGATCTCCCCGGTCCTCCCCCCGACCTGCCGCTATCACCCCTCCTGCTCGGCCTACGCCTTGGAATCACTGCAGGTGCACGGGGTGGTCAAGGGGGTCGGTCTCACTGCCTGGCGCATCGGACGCTGCAATCCCTTCACGAAGGGGGGACTGGATCCGGTACCCCCGCGCGGGGCCTGGCGCCCGGAGATCCATCCCGACGGCACCCCCCGAGACCCTGACGGTGCAGGCCGCCCTACCCGAGCCGTAGGCTTGCCCGACAATCCCGGCGCGCTGCTGCAGGCGTGCACCCCGAAGGCCTAACGGAGCACCCACGTGGATCCCCTGTTCATCCTGGACTGGCTACGCATCGCGGTCAGTTGGATCCTCGTGCAGTTCCACGGCCTGTTCTCCCTGGTCATGGATCCGGCCTCCGGCTGGACATGGACCCTGTCGATCGTCGGCCTCGTGGTCGTCATCCGCATCCTGCTGATCCCGCTGTTCGTCAAGCAGATCAAGGCGATGCGCAACATGCAGTTGATCCATCCGCAGATCAAGGAGATCCAGAAGAAGTACGCCGGCGACCGCGAGCGGCAGTCGCAGGAGATGATGAAGCTCTATCGCGAAACCGGCACTAATCCGCTGGCCTCCTGCTTGCCGATCCTGTTGCAGGCGCCCATCTTCTTCGCACTTTTCCAGGTGCTGCAGGGCATCGCGATGTGGTCCCCGGCCAGCCTGCAGGCCGACGCCCCCGGTGTCTTCCGGTGGGATCAGTACTACCCGCTGATGGAGCAGGCTCATAACGCCTCGATCTTCGGGGTGCCGCTCTACGGGTATTTCATGGGTGCCGACGAGGTTGCCGCCGATGGTTTCTCCCCCACCTCGACTCGGAT
>CBFHQG010000042.1:0-17849 GCA_965657825.1 Actinomycetes bacterium
CAACGTCAGGTCACCTGGGATGGGGTGACCTGGCAGGACCGCGAGACGGACACCCCGGGGGCGAATGGACGATTCCAATTCACGATGCCTGGTATCGCACCGGCGGGGCGTCGATACTCCTGGCGGGTGCTGGCGATCGTCAATGGTGAGGTCGTGGCGGTCAGCCCGACCCGCAGCGGCACCGTCCGATAGGCGCCCAGCATCAGAACGCAGGTGTCATCACCGCGGTGATGCGCTCGGTCGACGTCACCTGATCGATCAGTGCCGGAGAAGACCCACCGGCGACGAGGACGACTCCTGCATCAGCCACCAGGGGCACCGCGAGCAGGGCCAGCCAGGAGTCCACCGTGGAGGTGGTCCACATGGTGTCGGGGACCAGCAGCCGACCTCCTGAGGCCACACCCCAGGTGGTCGCGCACGTTCTCGCCCGATCCAGGCAGTCGGCGACGCTGAGGTGCTCATCGCGCAGGGCCATCAGGGCGGTCTGCGGATCAGGTGGGGTGAACGGGGTGAATTCGTCGGGGTGAATACGAGCCGCCACCGCCGCTTCGATGACGTGCGGTGGCAGGTCAGCTCCGTTGGGCAGCCCGAAGGCGGCCAGGGAAACGGCGATCTGCTCATCGCAGTCGGCGATCGCGGCGAGATTGCCAGCCGTGGCGACGCCGATGTCGACGCCCGCCTCGGGTGAGACGATGACGGCTTCGACCGCAGCGCAGGCACCCCACCACACGCTGGCCTGCCAGTGCAGGGGAAGGGCCAGGGAGATGCGGGTGCCCGGCTGCGCATCGAGATCATCGCGCAGCAGGCCGGCGGTCTTCGCCACGGCATTGGCCAGGCTCACCGCGGACAACTCCATGCGCTGATCGGGATCGAGGTAGGTGACCAGGGGGCGGGCGCCGTCACGGCGTACCCGTTCAGCGAGGAGCGCCCCGATGGTGTTCGCGGCTGGCACCCCCACACCGTACCCAGCCTTGAACAAACTGAAATCCGCAACAATCAGCACGTTGTCGCCCCTAGGGAGTTGCGGATTTCAGGGCGAGCGCGCGGATCGGCTTAGACTAGGGCGCCATGACGACTCCGCTTGAGGATCCCGGAACCCTGACCGGCGGGGGGACCCTGCTCGAAGAGCGCACGGCCTCCACCGATGACGGTGATCATGAGCGGTTCGCCCACTACGTGAAGAAGGACAAGATCGTCGAGAGTGCGGTCACCGGAACCCCGGTTCGCGCCCTGTGCGGCAAGAAGTGGGTGCCGGGGCGTGACCCCTCGAAGTTCCCGATCTGCCCGGACTGCCAGCGGATCTACGAAGGCCTGCCGCCCGGGGATTCCGGCGACGGCGGTGGCGCCTGAGCGCTCCCACCGCGGGAATCTGGTCCCCGGCGCTGAGAGTCACCACCCTCGGCATCGTCGTCGCGATGACCCTGGTGGCCTTCGAGGCCATCGCCGTCGCCACCGTGATGCCGGTCGTCGGTGTGGAACTCGACGGCCTGGCGATCTACTCGTTCGCCTTCGGCTCGTATGTCGCTGCCTCCCTGATCGGGATGGTGGCTGCGGGAACCTGGGCCGATCGGGCAGGACCCCGGATGCCGTTCATCCTCGGAGCCGTGATCTTCGGCGGGGGAGCGCTCCTCGCGGGCTTCGCTCCGACGATGCCGGTGCTCATCGTCGCGCGCGGCGTGCAGGGCCTGGGCGGCGGTGCCTTGATCGTCGCGCTCTACGTCCTCATCGCCCGCGCCTATGACGAGTCCATCCGGCCGAAGGCGTTCTCGGTCCTGTCTGCCGCCTGGGTCGTACCGGCGCTCGCCGGCCCGGTCGTCGCCGGATGGGTGACCCAGACCATCACCTGGAGGTGGGCATTCTGGGCGGTTCCTGTCGTGATGCTGTGGCCTCTGGTCGCGTTGCACCGCACCCTGATCGACCATGACGGCAGTCGGCGCCAACCCGAGAGCGGCAATCCCAGGGCACCTCGTTCGCGCCGCGTGCCCTCGGCGATCCTCGCCGGTGTCGGGCTTGCCGTGATCCAAGTGGCCCTCGTGCGTCCCGGGGGTCTGCCGGGGCCGGTCGCCGTGGCGATCGGAGTTCTCGGAGTCATCGTGCTGCTGCCGGCCGCGTCGATTCTTCTACCATCGGGCGCTTTGCGTCTGGCCCGGGGTCTGCCGACGACGGTGCTGATGCGCGGGTTCCTCGCCGGGTGCTTCTTCTCAGCCGAGGCCTTCTTGCCCCTGGCTCTCGTCGAGCAGCGCGGAGTGTCGGTGACCTGGGCCGGGTTGACCCTCGCGGTGGCCTCGATCGGTTGGGTCGTCGGTTCAGCGTGGCAGAGCAGGTTGCCCGGCAATGCCGACCGTGCGCGACCGGTCCAGTGGGGGACTGCCCTGGTTGCGCTCGGGCTTGCCACGCTTCCGCTGTGCTTGGTCCCCTCGATCCCGGTGTGGGTCTGCGCGGGCTCGTGGATCGTGGGAGCACTGGGAATGGGTCTGTGCTTCCCCTCGATCAACGTGCAGACGCTGCGGCTGTCACCGCAGGCCGAGCAGGGGGTGAACTCCTCGGCGTTGCAGATCTCCGACGCGGTGCTCAGCGCGATCGGCCTGGGGATCGCCGGTGCGATCCACGCCGCAGCGGTCGCCAGCGGGGGCGCGCAGAGCTCGACCTACGCCACGATCTGGCTGCTCGCAGCCGCCGGCGCGGCAGGAGCCGCCCTCATCGCCCGCAGGATGACCCCGAGGGTGCTCGTCTAAGGCGGTGTAATCCCCAGGGGCATGAGGGACACGAAATCTGGACCCCCAGGGGCGTGGAGGAGGGACAGGAAGTCGGATGGTCACTCTGCGTGGCGAACCCACCATCGGGTGAAGGGAAGCCCTAGTCTCACTTGCTGCGAGGCCCGTGCCGTGCGGGTCGGCGAGGCACCGGGAGGTCCACATGGCCAGCATCGATCCGATGACGGGATTAGACACCGATCAGGAGCGCGCGCTCGTGGCCGGCATCGGCAGGACCTGGTGGGTCATGCTGTTCATCGGCATCGTGAGCGCGATCATCGGAGTCCTCCTGGTGATCCGTCCCGCGGGTTCCACCTGGGTCCTCGCGGTGCTCTTGGCCATCTACCTGATCATCTCGGGCATCTTCTTCATCGTGCGTGCGTTCGCACCAGGCCTCACCGGTGGCTATCGGGCGTTGATGATCATCGGGGGCGCGATCGGTTTGCTGCTCGGTCTGCTGATGTTCCGCTTCGGCCCCGACGAGAAGATCGAGATTCTCGGCATCTTCGTCGGCGTGTGGTTCCTCTTCTCCGGAGTCGCCGCATTGTTCAATGCCGGCGAGGTCAAGGCGGGGCGCGGCTGGGGGATCTTCAACGGCATCGTCTACCTCATCGCCGGAATCGTGCTGCTTGTGACGCCCTACGCGGTGGAGATCTTCGTCTGGGTCGCTGGCATCTGGCTGATCGTGCTCGGCATCTTCGAGGTGATCTCCTCCTTCATGATCAAGGCGGCCGGGGACCGCGCAGCCAAGGCGTAGCAGTCTCCGCCGGGCTCGTGGCAGCGCGATGACCAAGGAGGGCAGGTACAACCACGATGCCCGCTGAGACGTCGCAGACCCTCGATCGGGGTCTGACTGTCCTGGAATTGCTGGCTCGCACGCCCGAGGGCATGACGATCACCGAGATCGCCGGTGCCCTCGGGATCGGGCGCACCGTGGTCTACCGGCTCGTGGTCACCCTCGAGCGTCATTCCCTCGTGCGCCGCTCCAGTGACGGGCGCGCCAGGCTCGGCCTCGGGGTGCTCGCCCTCGCCCAGCAGGCCCAACCACTGCTGCGTGACGGTGCTCTGCCCATCGTTCGCGCCCTCGCCGAACAGGCCGGGGCCACGGCGTACCTGGGAGTGGTTGACGGTCTGGACCTGCTCACGGTGGTGGGTGCGGAGCCGACCACGGCGGAGGTGCACGTGGCGTTCCGAGTAGGCACGCGATCCCCGTTGGAGCGCGGGGCGGCCGGGCGGGCGATCCTTGCGATGCGTACCACGGGGGGACGTCCCCTCGACCCGCCGTGGGTGATGTCCACCGGCGATGCGGCCAGCGGCGGCTACGGGGTCGCAGCCTGCGTCACCGGGATCCCGGGGGTGGAGTGTGTGGTTGGGGTGGTGATGCTCGCCGAACCCGAGGAGGCCGTCGTCGGCCCCCTCGTCGCCCAAGCCGCCGCCGACATCACCCGCACCCTCGGCTGAGCTGAAATCCGCAACTTTTAGCACGTTGTCGCCCCTAGGAAGTTGCGGATTTGGGCCGTCTGGGAGGGGTTCCCGCAGATCCTTCTGTGAATGTGGGGCGCGTCACCGCGCGGTGAACCGAAGGGGCTGCGCGCGCGTCGTACCGTGTGAGAGGAATCGGATCTACCCGGAAGGAAGGCTCCACCCCGTGCGACGCACCCTGAAGACCGGTTGGGCAACCGGACTGGCCGCCGCCCTCGTAGCAGGACTCGCGGCGATCGCCGTGCCGCCTGCCGCCCAGGCGCAGACCGCACCCGAGCCGATCGTGACCGGTTGGTTCGGCTGGTGGGCCAAGGATTCCCAGGTGCAAGCCCTCGCCAACCAGTCGGACGGAGTGGTCGGCGAGGTCAACATCTTCTGGTGGACATTCGCCGGCCCGGATAACCCCATCTGCGTCATCAGCGCCACCCGTGGGGTCTGCGACCCGTCCGGGCCCACCCCGTGGACCAACACGAAATTCGATGGGCAGCGGCGGATCCTGCAGGATGCCGGGATCAAGGTGCTCGGGTCGATCACCGATCTCGGTTCGACCTACGCCGGCCAGCTCTCGCCCTATCTCGATGACCCGGCCAACCGTCGCGAATATGCGCGCACGATCGCCCGGTATGCGAAGAACGCCGGTCTGGACGGGGTGGATCTGGACTGGGAGAACTTCGCGTTCCGTGATCGGAATCTGGGTATCACCTGGGCGGAGACGCGCCCGCGCTGGATCGCGATGATGAAGCGGCTGTCGCGCGAGTTGCATGATCAGGGCCTGATCCTGTCGTTGACGATCCCCGGTGGCAAGGCCTACTGGGGAGGCGATACCGGGGTGTACGCGCTGTCGGAGGTCATCGACTACGCCGATCGTGTGCGCTTCATGACCTACGACTACAGCTGGAACGTCCCGGGTCCCATTGGCCCGACGGGTTGGGCTCGAGATCAGATCGAAGCCGCGATCGACGAGGTGGGTCAGCAGAACGCAGCGAAGATGTGGGTGGGCAACCCGCAGTACGGTCGGCAGTGGGTGGTCAATCAGGGCACGTACAGCAATCCGGACTATGGCACCAATGCGAACTGTCCTAATGGGTGGGCACCGGGCTACTACAGCGAGACCAGCGGTGCCTGGGTGTCAACGGCGATGAGTTCGATCTCCAGTCCTGACGCGGCACTTGCCATCGCCCAGGCCAATGGCATCGAACCGCAGTGGAATTCATCGGGCGGGGAGTGGACTTTCACCTACACCCCCAAGATGAATGGGCGCTACGCCAAGGACGGTGGATACCTCGAGCGGGAGTGCCGAGTCGAGCGTGAAGTGTGGTTCGGTGACACTCGCAGCGCGCTTGCGGATGCATCGATGGTTCCCGACCTCGGTATCGGGGGAATCGCGGTGTGGAACTTCGGCAGCCTTCGCGAGGACTTCTATCCCCGCCTGGTCGAGTACGGCCGCGAGATCGCTCCCGCCGAGACTGCTGTGACGGTCAAGGCATCCTCGGCTGTCACATACGGGCGTACCGCGAGGATCAATGTCACGACCTCATCGGACAAGGGTCCGGCGGAAGGTGCGACAGCGACCCTGCTGTGGTCGGAATCGGTCGATGGCGCGGTGAATGCCGCGGAGGCGAAGGCGCAGCCGATCGACACCGTCGTGCTCGATAGAGGTGGTGCCGGTGCCTTCACCGTCGACGTCGAGCGCAGCGGCTACTTCTGGGTCGAGATCACTGCGACCAGCACCACGCGGGAAGCCGAGTCGGGCCCGGTTCGAACCAAGGTGCGCTGGAAGGTCTCACCCGATTCGCGTGCCTTGACCGCTGTCACCGGTGGGCAGTTCACCCTTGCCGGTGCTATCGCACCACAGGCTGAGGGTGTGACCATTCGAATCCAGAAGCGCTCCGGTGACCGGTGGCGGACCATCCGCAAGGTGGTGACGGATCCAACGGGCCGTTTCGCCTCCGATGTGCGGGTGCTGAAGCCCAAGGAGATGACCTACCGATTCGTCGCGGGCAACGGTGATGGATTCGTGCGCGGGGTGTCACCCAAGGTGACCGTCACCGTCACCTCCGGCTAGGTCCACTCGAAGCCGCGTAGGCTTTGCGTTCGTGCGCACCCTCGTCCTCCCGATCGTGGCCACTGCGCCCGTCGAGACCGAAAGGCCCGAGGCTGCCGAGGACACTGCCGTCGAGCGCCCCTGGATCACCATCGTCTGGAACGATCCCATCAACCTGATGAGCTATGTCACGTACGTGTTCATGACGTATTTCTCCTATCCACGCGAGCAGGCCGAGGAGTTGATGATGCAGGTGCACCGCGATGGGAGAGCGGTCGTCTCCAACGGGTCGCGTGAGGAGATGGAGCGCGATGTGACCGCGATGCACTCCTACGGACTGTGGGCGACGCTGATGAGGGACGACTGATGGGCGAGCGTCGATGAGCGACGTCGTGCGCGGCTTCACCCGCACTCTGACCGGCCGCATCGTGCTGCGGGTCGACATGGTGGAGAAGGGCCTGCTCAGCACCCTGTTGGAGCAGGTCATCGAGTTCGTCTCACCTGACGAACCCGGCGAGGACACCGATCCGCTCGCGGTGATCGTCGGCATCGACATGCAGGCGCGGCGTCCGGAGGATCCGGCTCTTGCGCGGCTGTTCCCCGACGCCTACCCCGAAGATTCCGATGCGTCGGCGGATTTCCGTCGGTACACCGAGCGGGGATTGCGCGAGGCTAAAGCAACCGCGGCGCGCACAGCGCTGGAGACCCTGCGAGCCTCGGGGGAGAAGATCACCCTGACGACCGATCAGGCGCAGGCCTGGTTGACTGCGTTGACCGATATTCGCCTGGCCCTCGGCACGCGACTGGAGATCACCGAGGACATCCTCGACGATCTCGCGCAGCTTCCCGATGAGGATCCTCGGGCGGGGACCTACCACCTGTACGACTGGCTGACCTATCTCGCCGAGACGCTCGTGCAATGCCTCATGCCGCGATGAACTGAGCGGTCACCCAACCTGGGACTTCCCACGACTGGCATCCCACGACAGACGTCCCACGACAGGCATCCCACGACAGACGTCCCACGAAAGACGAAAGGGGTGACCGGGGCTGGTGGCCCTGGTCACCCCTCTCGTCATGGGGTGGTGCTAGTCCGAAATCAGGCGTCGGCCTTCTCGCTGGAAGGAGCAGCCTTCATCTCGTCCTCGGCGAACTTCGGATCGTCGTACATGCTCTTCACGCGAGCGATCTTGAAGATCAGCAGGCCGAAGAGGCACTTGGCCAGGACGTCGGCGATGGAGTAGCCGATCTGGCGGTAGACGAACGAGTCGGCACCGTCGAGGCCGAACATCGGGAACATGTAGGAGATCGGGTACACGCCCCAGGTGGCCAGCAGCAGCCAGCGCAGACCGGCGAGGTCCTTGCCGACCTGGTTCGGCTGGGTCTTGGCCGCCTTCGACAGCTCCACGAACAGCACGTAGAGGATGTAGATGAACGGGATGGTCGACAGTGCGCCCCAGATGGCCTTGGGAGCGATCTCGGCGGTCACCTCGCCGGGGTAGCCCAGGATGATCATCAGGGCCGAGGCGGGGATGAGCTTCCACAGCAGCGACGAGCGAACCGCGGCGGGCAGGGCCAGCACGGCGATCGTCTCGAACAGCAGCAGCGGAACGGTGAGCAGCCAGTCGACGTAGCGGTAGCCCTCGTTGAAGCCCTCGCCGATCACCAGCTGGTACTCGGTGGCGACGCCGGCCGCACCCACGCCGACAGCCTCGTAGGCCTCGGAGAAGGAGTTGAAGATCCGGAAGTAGTGGTAAGCAGCGATCAAGCAGACCATGGCCGAGACGACCACGGCGATGCGGTAGCGGGGGAGCACCCGTCCCATGGCTGCGAGCAGGAAGACCGTGGTGGCCCCCATCGCAGCGAGAGCCAGGGAAAGAACGTTGTAGACAGCCTGAAACTGTCCGTTAGTGAGCAGTTCTACGTTTGGCACGCGGTACCTCCATGACGGTGGGTCCGGCGGACCCGAGTCCGATGTTTGCCGACCCCGCGCGTTGGGGCCTCGGGGCACAGCGTTCACCCCCTCGTAACAATGCGCAAGTTGAATCACCTATGACACGATTAATGCACCCCTACCGGCGCGTAAATGAAGGCGCCTCGATGGTGGCCGGCATCGGTCGGGAGCGGCCAGGATCGGCTCGCGAAACGGTCGCCCCCCACTGGATCCGCTCTCCCATTGGCCGCCGTTCGGAGAGCGGATCCGGTAGGGCACCGCCGGTTGATGAGCGGATTCAAGACGAGTCGGCCTCGGTCCTAGGCTGGGGCCCGTGCTGCGTCTGTCCGCCGAGCTTCTCGACGCCGTGATCGCCCACGCCCGCGCCGACCATCCCGATGAGGCGTGCGGGGTCATCGCCGGACCGGAGGGTTCGGACACCCCGACCCGCTTCATCCCGATGATCAACGCCGCGCGCTCCCCGACCTTCTATGAGTTCGACTCCCGCGACCTACTGGCGCTGTACCGCGACATGGACGACCGCGGAGAGGAGCCGGTGGTGATCTACCACTCGCACACGGCCACCGAGGCCTACCCGTCGCGCACGGATATCTCCTACGCCTCCGAACCGCTCGCCCACTATCTGCTCGTGTCGACCCGTGAGTGCGGCACCGGCGAGGGGCCCGTCGAGGTGCGCTCGTTTCGCATCGTCGACGGCGTGGTGACCGAGGAGCCCGTCGAGGTGACCTGAGGGGAACATTCCCGTCTCCCGTAGAGTTGGCATCGGACGAGAACGACCGTCCTTTGCTCGTTCGCGCACTCACCACCGAGTCACCAGGAGTTCCCATGGCCATCGAGGTTCGTATCCCGACGATCCTGCGCCCCTACACCGATGGCGCCAAGATCGTGGAGGGCAACGGCGCCACCCTCGCCGCGGTGATCGACGACCTGGATTCTCGTCACACCGGACTGCGCGATCGGCTCGTCGAAGACGGCTCCCTGCGTCGATTCGTCAACGTCTACCTCAATGACGAGGACGTGAGGTTCCTCGGCGGGATCGACACCCCGGTCGCCGATGGTGACTCGGTGACGATCCTCCCCGCGGTCGCCGGCGGCTGAACCCGCGTCCGACATGCGATACGACTCCCTGCTCGACTCCGTGGGGCGCACGCCCCTGGTCGGGCTTCCTCGATTGTCGCCGTCTGCGGATGTGCGGTTGTGGGCCAAGCTCGAAGACCGCAACCCGACTGGATCGGTGAAGGATCGCGCCGCGTTGAGCATGGTCGAGCAGGCTGAGAAGGATGGCCTGCTCACGCCGGGCTGCACGATCTTGGAACCCACCAGCGGCAATACCGGGATCTCCTTGGCCATGGCGGCGCGGTTGAAGGGCTACAAGCTCGTGTGCGTCATGCCCGAGAACACCTCCGCCGAGCGCACCCAACTGCTGCGGATGTGGGGGGCCGAGGTGGTGTATTCACCCGGTGCGGGCGGCTCGAACGAGGCGGTGCGAGTCGCACGGCGGATGGCGCAGGAGCACCCCGACTGGGTGATGCTCTATCAGTACGGCAACGCGGCGAACGCTCTCGCTCACTACGAGACCACCGGGCCGGAGATCCTCGCCGACCTCCCGACCATCACTCATTTCGTCGCCGGACTTGGCACCACCGGGACCCTCATGGGAGCCGGGCGCTATCTGCGTGAGAACAAACCAGATGTGCAGATCGTGGCCGCTGAGCCGCGATACGGGGAGCTCGTCTACGGCCTGCGAAATCTCGACGAGGGGTTCGTTCCGGAGTTGTACGACGAGTCGGTGCTCACCACTCGCTACTCGGTCGGCCCGCGTGATGCGGTGCGTCGGGTGCGCGAACTGCTGGACGAGGAGGGGATCTTCGCCGGGATCTCCACCGGTGCGATCCTGCACGCTGCCATCGGGCTGGGCAACAGGGCAGTGAAGGAGGGGCGTAGTGCCGACATCGCCTTCATCGTGTGCGACGGCGGCTGGAAGTACCTGTCAACGGGGGCGTACGAGGGCACCCTCGATGAGGCTGAGGAGCGGCTGGACGGGCAGGTGTGGGCGTAGCCTGACGCGGCCTGGGTCAGCTGTCGCGCAGCGAGAGCGCGTGGCCGGAGTAGTAGCCCTGCGCGGTGGTGACCTGATTGGCCACGAGCATGCCGAGGGACACCGCGAGAACTGCCCACCCATACAGGTGTGTGATCGACAGCAGGCTGTAGCCGACTCCGAGCAGGCCGAGCACGCTGACCGCGAGGCCCGCTCCGGCATCCCGGGCGAGCACGAAGCGCAGGACGTACACGTACACGATGGCGAGCGCGGCGAAGAGCAGGGCCGAGAGCGCCCAGAACCAGTCGCTGACCGTGGCCCCGAAAAGAACCTGCGCCTCAGCGGGCTGCCACAGCAGGATCAGGCTGGCGATCGCACCACCGATGTTCACCACCGCGGAGATGCCGAGGAGGGCCACGGTGATGAAGAGGGCGGCCGAACGCGAGGGATCGTCCGATCCCCGGGCGGGTCGCGTCTCCATGAGGGCAGCCTAGGCCTAGCCTGAGCGATCGTGGGTGACAGTGCGCAGCGTGGACTGCCGGCCGAGGTGATCGGCGACCGTCCCATCGGCATCTTCGATTCGGGAGTGGGCGGGCTTACCGTCGCCCGTGCCGTGCTCGATCAGCTCCCCCATGAACCCATCCACTACGTCGGTGATACCGCCCGCGGTCCGTACGGGCCGCTTCCCATCGCCGAGGTCCGTTCCTATGCCCTCGACATCATGGATCACCTTGTCGATTCAGGGGTGAAGATGCTGGTGATCGCGTGCAATTCCGCGAGCGCCGCGGTGCTGCGCGATGCCCGTGAGCGGTATGACGTCCCCGTTGTCGAGGTGGTCCACCCGGCAGTGCGACGTGCGGTGCGAGCGACGCGATCCGGTCGCGTCGGAGTCATCGGCACTCGGGCGACGATCGCCAGCGGTGCGTATGACGATGCCTTCGCGGCAGCCCCAGACCTCGCGCTCACCAGTCAGGCGTGTCCGCGGTTCGTGGAGTTCGTCGAGGCAGGGGTCACCGGTGGAGATGATCTGCTCGGGGTGGCCCGCGAGTACCTCGCCCCGCTACAGGATGAGCAGATCGACACCCTGGTGCTCGGCTGCACGCACTATCCCCTCCTCACCGGGGTCATCTCCTATGTGATGGGCGATGGGGTGACCATGGTGTCGAGTGCGGAGGAGACCGCCAAGGACGTGTACCGCACGCTGGTCGCACATGACCTGCTGCGACGCGATGACGCCCCACCTCCCCAGCATCGATTCACCGCAACCGGCGACACCGGTGACTTCACCCGTCTCGGCCAGCGGTTCCTCGGCCCCGAGATCGGTGTCGTGGAGCAGACGGCTGAGTTCGCGCGCTAAGGATTCACTTTCTCGTCGACGACACGACACGCGCATGTCCCGGGCGGCGGCCACTCAGTTCACCAAGCGCAGCCGGGATCTCCTGCCCGAATTAGCGCGGGTGTGCTGGGCTGAGCGGCACATCGCTACGCCTGGACCGCACTAGGCTGCCCACCATGCAGGTCACCGTGATCGGATGCGCCGGATCATTCCCCGGCCCGCAGTCACCCGCATCCTGCTACCTCGTCCAACACGACGGATGCGCGATCCAGCTCGATCTGGGCACTGGCGCATTCGGAGGTGTCCAGCGTCACATCGATCCCGCTTCGATTGATGCTGTGCTGTTGTCTCACCTGCACGTCGATCACTGCATCGACCTGACGTCGTTTTACGTGTTCCGCCGCTATCACCCAGATGGGAGCCTCCCGGCCATCCCGGTGTTCGGCCCCCGGGGAACCGCGCAGCGGATGGCAGCTGCCTACGGGCTCGACCCGGATCCGGGGATGACCGGGGACTTCAGCTTTTCGGCGATCGGGGATGGGCACGGTGGTCCGGGGTGTTTCGACGTCGGGCCGTTCACGATCACCACGACACCGGTGGTCCATCCGGTGGAGGCGTACGCGATCCGAGTCGATGCCGGTGGGCATTCGGTGGTCTATTCCGGTGACACCGCACCAACCCGGGCACTGATCGACCTCGCTCGCGGAGCAGACATCGCCTTGTTCGAGGCGTCCTACCTGGACCGAACCGGTGATGATGGCGTGCACCTGACGGCTCGGCAGGCCGGAGAGCATGCGGCCGCCGCGGGGGTGGGTCACCTGGTGCTCACGCACCTGGTCGCCTGGAACGATCAGGCGCGCAGCAGCGAGCAGGGGGAGCAGGGCTTCGGCCGCCCGGTCGAACTCGCCCACCCCGGCCTGACCCTCACCCTCGGTTGAACCGAAATCCGCAACAATCCGCACGTTCTCGCCCCTAGGACGTTGCGGATTTCAGATCCTCACGTGCCCGGGCTAGGGTCGGCAGCATGACGAGATCCGATGGTCGAACCGCCGACCAACTCCGACCCGTGACCTTCGTGCGTGGCTGGATCGAGCAGGCCGAGGGGTCGGCCCTGGTGAGTTTCGGTCGCACTCGGGTGCTGTGTACGGCGTCATTCACCCCGGGTGTGCCGCGCTGGCTGAAAGATTCCGGTCGCGGATGGGTCACGGCGGAATACGCCATGCTCCCGCGCTCCACGCACACTCGTGGGGATCGCGAATCGGTCAAGGGCAAGCTCGGTGGCCGCACCCAGGAGATCTCCCGATTGGTGGGACGCAGCCTTCGGGCGATCATCGACATGGAGGCTCTGGGAGAGAACACCATCGTGCTGGACTGCGACGTTCTGCAGGCCGATGGCGGTACCCGAACTGCGGCGATCACCGGCGCGTACGTCGCCCTCGCCGATGCGATCGCCTGGGCGCGCCGAGAGGGTCATGTCAAGGGTGACCCGTTGACCGATTCAGTCGCCGCGGTCAGCGTGGGCATCATTGGCGGAGAGCCGCGCCTGGACCTTCACTATGACGATGACGTCAACGCGGACACGGATATGAACGTCGTCATGACCGGTGATGGGCGCTTCGTCGAGGTGCAGGGCACCGCTGAACAGGAGCCATTCGACAAGGCGCTGCTCGATGAGTTGCTCGCACTGGCCACCGCTGGATGTGCTCAGTTGACTGCGCTGCAACGAGCTGCACTGCGCGACGATGAGGCCTAGCGCATGACGCGCCAATACGTTCTGGCGACCCGCAACGCCCACAAGGTCGAGGAGGTAGCCCGCATTCTCACCGAGGCTGGGGCCGATATCGAACTAGCGCCATTGCCGACCGCTGCCCCCGACGTCGCCGAGACGGGCGCGACGTTCGCGGCGAACGCGATACTCAAGGCGCGTTCTGCCGCTGAGTTCACCGGACTGCCGGCGATCGCCGACGATTCCGGGTTGTGCGTCGATGCGCTCAATGGGATGCCGGGCATCCACTCGGCCCGCTGGTGCGGCCACCACGGTGACGATGTGGCGAACCTCGCGCTACTGCTCGGCCAACTCGCTGAGACCCCTGCGCTGCGCAGGGGTGCGCAGTTCGTCTGCGCGGCTGTCGTCGTCGACCCGGCACAGGGCACGGAGCACATCGTCGAGGGCGTTCTCGAAGGACAGCTCGCGGATGCGCCGCGTGGCGACGGAGGGTTCGGCTATGACCCGATCTTCATCCCGCACGGGCAGCAGCACACGACCGCTGAGATGTCGGCTGCGCAGAAGGACGCGATCAGCCACCGCGGTCAGGCCTTCCGAAGCCTGGCCGCCCTGCTGTAGCCCCTTCGCCTCAACCGTGGCTCAGGTATCACAAGCGTGCGGGTGGAGGGACTTGAACCCTCACGTCCAAAGGACACAGGAACCTAAATCCTGCACGTCTGCCAATTCCGCCACACCCGCGTGAGGCGCTACCAGGGTAGTGGTTCAGCCTCTGAGTCCTGCCTTCAGTCGAGGTCGAGGTCGCGGCGCAGCTTGGCCACATGGCCGGTGGCCTTGACGTTGTAGCGGGCCTGCTCGATGCGGCCATCGGGGCCGATGATGAACGTCGAACGGATCACACCGACGACGACTTTGCCGTACAGCTTCTTCTCCCCGTAGGCGCCGTAGGCCGTCAGTACCGCCTTGTCCGGGTCCGACAGCAGGGGGAATGTGAGCTGGTCACGCTCCCGAAACTCCGCGAGGGACTCCACGGAATCAGGAGAGATGCCCAGCACGGCATAACCCGCAGCCATGATCGAGTCGAGTGAGTCACGAAAGTCGCAGGCCTGGGTCGTGCAACCGGGAGTCATCGCGGCCGGGTACGCGTACAAGATGACCTGCCTCCCGGCAAAGTCCGACAGGGAGGTGGTTCGGCCGTGATCATCGTCGAGGGTGAATGCCGGGGCGATATCACCGGGAGCAAGCCGGTTCATGGCCTCATCGTCTCCTTGACGTTGGGGGCAGCGTGACTGTCCAGCCCGATGGTGCGCCTCATGCCGCGCACGCCGGTGATGGCCAGAACCACCAGGAACACCGCGGTGCCCACCAGCACGATCATCGTTCCCGAGGGAACCCCTGCGTAGTAGCTCAGGTACATCCCGACCAATCCGGAGATCGAGCCGATGATCGTCGACAGCACCAGCATGCGACCGAAGGAGTCGGTCAGCATCCGAGCGACCACCGCAGGAATGACCAGCATGGCGGCCACAAGAGTCACACCGATCACTGTCAGTGTGACCAGAATCGCCAGGGAGAGCACGATCATGAGCAGCGCCTCGGTGCGCGCGACCTTCACCCCTGACACGTCAGCCACCTCTGGGTCGAAAGTGGTGAACAGCAGGGCGCGATAACGGGTGAACACCACGATCGCGGTGAAGGCCGTGACCATGAGGAGCCAGAAGATCTGAGCGTTGGTGATCCCCAGAATGCTGCCGAACAGCGCATTGTCGAAGGCAGGCCCGCTGGAGCCGAACTTGGCGAAGAGGGCGACACCGAGTGCGAATGAAGCTGTCGTGATGACCCCGATCGCAGCGTCGGCACCCAGTCGACTGCGACGGGCGACATTCGTGATCGCGATCGCTGAAGCGATCCCCCACAGGCCGGCACCGAGCACATAGAACGATGCGGCGAACAACTGCATCGCCGCGAAGCCGCCGAAGATCGCGTGGGAGAGCCCGTGGCCGATGTAGCTCATTCCGCGCAGCACGATGTAGACACCGATGAAGCCGAGCAGTGCACCCGACAGTGTGGCCACGATCAGTCCGCGCTGGAAGAATCCGTACTGCAGGGGATCGAGGAGTGCCTCCATCGCTCAGCCCGCCAATCGGCCGGGGCCGGAGGAATCCACGACGACGATCATGCCCAGATGCTGCAGAACCTCCATGCGCGCGCCGAATGTCTGCTCGAGCACATCGGGGGTGATCACCTCGTCGGGGCTGCCGTGGGCCACGATGTGACCGTTGACGCACACCAGATCCGGTAGGTGTGCGGCCATGCCGTTCAGGTCATGGGTGGTCAGCACGATCCCCATTCCGTCGGCGTGCAGGTCACCGAGGAGATGCAGGACATCGTGCCGAGTGGAGATATCGACGCCGCTGGTTGGTTCGTCCAGCAGCATCAGTTGTGGTTGGCGGATGAGGGCACGGGCGAGGAACATCCGCTGCTGCTGCCCACCGGATAGTTCACGGATGTGGCGTTCGGCGAGATCTCCGATGCCCAGGCGTTCCAGCACGGCGGCGACCTCGCCCTGCTCGGTGCGGCTCGCCCACGGCAGTCGGCGACCCGTTCGGGACATCTGCACGCATTCGGCGACTGTGACCGGGAAGTTCCAGTTCACCGTCTCCAACTGCGGCACGTAGGACACGGCGACCCCGGGTGCTCGCTCGATGCTGCCACTCGCCGGCTTGAGCGAACCGAGGAGCAGGCGCAGCAGGGTCGTCTTGCCCGCACCTGAAGGTCCGACGATCCCCGTGAAGGAGCGTTGGTCCACCGAGAAGTCGACGTGCTGAAGAACCAGCGAGTGCCGATACCCGGCATCGACCCCGCGCAGCGTGATCAGCGGAGCGGACGGCACGATCGTCACCCTAGACCGTCGCGGGCTGGGGTCAGTGATGAGCGGTCGTGGTAGAGCGTCACTGCGGGTAGTAGGCGGTGTCGGTGGGCAGGGTGAACACCAGGGCATCGAGTTCGGTCGGTGTGCCTCCCAGGCCGATGATCATCGTGCGGTAGTTGTAGCGCAGCAGCGACAACAGATTGTGCTCGGCGTCCCCGGGAGCCCCGGGCAGATCATCGTCGCGCAGCGAATCCTCGTACCGCACGCCGGCTTCAGCGGCAATGGTCTCCAATACTGCAGAGGGGAAGACCTCGGATCCGAAGATCACCGGAACACCCTCGGCGCGAATCTGCTCAATCAACTCAGCGACCTCAGCCGGTGCCGGGTCGTCGAAACTGTCCGGCTGGATAGCTCCGATGACGGTCCACCCGTAGTTCTTTGCGAAATAGGCGTAGGCGTCGTGATAGGTCACGAGTTTGCGCTGATCAGCGGAAACTGACTCCTGGTCGGCTCGGAGTGCGGCGTCGAGTTTCGCGACCTCGACGGTGAACGCTTCGACGTTGGCGGTGAATGCTTCGGCGTTCGCCGGATCGCGCTCACTGAGCACCTCGCGGACCAGATCGGCGTATTCGACCACGTAGGCCGGGTCGGTCCACAGATGCGGGTTGGGCTTGCCTTCTTCCTCCGGGAAGGAGAAGTCGAAGATGTACTCCGACTCCGGTAGCACCCGCGTGCCGATTTCGACGATCTCCGCGCCCGCCTTCAGGTTCGCCTGGGCCAACTCGATGGTCGGGTCTTCGAGCTTGAGGCCGTTGACGAACACGATGTCAGCGCGGCTGAGTAGTTCAGCAGCCGAGGGTTCGGGCTCGAAGGTGTGGGAGTTGGTGCCTTCCGGGACGATTCCCTCGACATCGACGGCGTCCCCGCCCACGATCGAGACGATATTGGTCAGTGGGGAGACCGTGGTGGCGACCACGAGCCGGCCGTCGGTGGCGGAGTCGGTCGCCGTACCCGAGCCGGAATCGGATCCGGCGCAGGCGGAGAGCGCGAGGACAGCGGCAGCGGCGCAGGCGAGGGTGGTCAGCAGGCGTTGGCTCATCCCCCCACACTAGAAGGAAGATTTACTAAATGCAAATTATTCGCAATAAGGCCACTGAGGGATTAACGGCCTTCGATCCCGCCCAGACGCCCGACGCCGGCCCCGCGGATGGCTAGGGTGGGGGCCGTGAGTAGCGA
Organism: Actinomycetes bacterium; assembly: GCA_965657825.1. Classification (GTDB taxonomy): domain Bacteria; phylum Actinomycetota; class Actinomycetes; order S36-B12; family S36-B12; genus M55B157. The sequence continues at coordinate 17,439 of CBFHQG010000042.1, forward strand.
GGTCGAGAAGCGCCGGGACGAACCCGTGAGCGCCGCAACCCTGCAGGCCGAGATCGAATCCGCCCGGGAGGACCTCGTGACCTCGCTGGCGGAGTTGAAGGAGCAGGTCGCACCGGCCGCCCTCGTCCGCCGGGGGAAGGCAGCCGTCACTGGTTTCTTCGTCGATGAATACGGCGGGGTGCGCCCAGAACGGGTAGCGATCGCAGCCGGGAGCCTCGTCGTCCTCGTCGTGCTACGCCGCCGCCGTCGAGCCCGCCGGGCTCGTCGGGTGTGCGTGTGCCGATGAGCGCTGCGGCGTCAGCCGACCGCAATCCCGACACTGAGCCGAGGTCTGATGGCTCTGTCCCGATCAAGTTGCTGCACGATCGGGTGATGGTGAGCGTCACCGATGAGGACGGCGACCGGACGTCC
>CBFHQG010000043.1:0-17254 GCA_965657825.1 Actinomycetes bacterium
GCACTGGCCGCCGTGTCGCGATCCACCGCGGTGCCCTATCGCGCGGAGATCCTCGCCGCCGTGCTCGCCGCGATCGTGGCGCTGATCGGTGGCCTCGGTGGGGCGTTGGCCCTGTCGGGGGTGTCGATCCTGATCTACTACGCCGTCGCCCACGCTGCCGCGTGGCGGCGCTGGCCGAGGCCGGGGGTGCGGATCGTCGCCGGGCTCGGGCTACTCGGCTGCCTCGGAGTCGCAGCGACCCTCACCACCCTCACCCTGACCTGAACCGAAATCCGCAACTTTTAGCTCGTTGTCGCCCCTAGAGCGTTGCGGATTTGAGCTCTCCCCCTTCCGGGTGCTTGCTCAGAGCACCTCCTGCGCTTGCAATTGCAAGCAAATGGGTGCACCATGGAGGCATGGCACGCATCGACGTCGGCGATATCGGTGGGTTCATCCGAACCCAGCGCGATGCCGCACAGATGTCGATCCGTCAATTGGCCCAGGCCTCGGGGGTCTCCAACCCCTACCTCAGTCAGATCGAACGAGGCCTGCGTCGACCAAGTGCGGAGATGCTCTCTCGCATTGCGGGGGCCCTGCGAATCAGCGCGGAGACCCTCTATGTGCAGGCCGGCATCCTCGACCCCACCGAGGGAGATGTCACCGTGGCGAGTGCGATCGCACGGGACGTGTCCTTGACCGAGAGCCAGCGGCGAACCCTGCTGGACATCTATTCCGCCTTCCAGGCCGAGAACCGGCATGCCCAGGCGCAACCCACCGATAAATCGACCACGTAATCCACGAGGTAAGTAATCCACCAGGGAGGACACCCGATGAGCACCACGACACCTGATACGAAGCCGACCGCGACGAAGTCGACCGCGAAGAAGCCGACCGCGAAGAAGTCGACCGCAAAGAAGGCGACCGCGAAGAAGGCGACCGCGAAGAAGTCGACCGCGAAGAAGGCGGCGGCCCCCAAGGCGACTGTGACCAGTACCGGTTTCGTCGTGCCCGTGCTGGGGATCACGGTGCCCGCACCGGAGTTGCCGACCTTCGAGTTGCCGACCTTCGAGTTGCCGACCTTCGAGTTGCCGACCTTCGAGTTGCCGACCTTCGAGATCCCCTCACAGGTCACCGCCCTGCCCACGCACGTCGCTGAGCGCGCAGCCGAGGCGCTGGGTCAGGCACGCACAGCTGTCGAAGATGCCCGCGATGGTGCAGCTCGCACCGTCGTCCTCCTTCGCGAGGCCATCGGGATCTGATCCCATTGATCACACGCCCCATCGAGTCCATCGGCTCGGTGGGGCGTGTGTGCGTTCGGTGGCTCGCGGTTAGTCTGAAGGCATGATCTTCGGAGCCGCACAGAGTCTGATCACCCTCATCCTCGGGCTGCTCTTCGCCGGGGTGAAGGTGTGGGCGTTCATCGATGTGCTCCGCCAGCCGCAGCCGGGCTTCCCAGCGGTGGGGCGACTGAACAAGGCGTTCTGGTTGATCGTTCTGGGCATCGCCGCGGTGACCGGTATCGGCTTCTGGTTCATCAACCCCATCGGCTTGATCGGTATCGCCGGGCTCATCGCGGCCCTGGTGTATCTGTTCGATGTGCGCCCCCGGTTGCGGGAGATCTCCAGTGGCGGCTACGGCTGGTAATCCAGCCAGTCGGGCATCACACCCTCCCGTCGCCACAGATCTACCTCGCTACCGACTCGTCTTGGGGCACTCCAGCGCTTGAGCCCGCCGGAGCCGTCGGTGAGGATGAACAGCACACCACCACCCCCGTACCGCGTATCGGTGCTCGGGTCGTCCACGGGTGCGGGAAGGAACCCCCGCGGGACCCAGGTGCACCCGGACCGATCGGCGATCAACACCCCCGCTCGAGCAACGATGTGGCACCCCAGCCGCGAGGATCCCCTGCGTTGCCTCCAGGCATGCACGAGGGTGCGGGAGGCGAAGGCGGCACCGAGGAGGAGCGCCCCGGTGAGTCCGGCATAGACGAATCTGGAGTCACCAGCCTGCGGATCGAATCCCGTGCGCAAGGTCGCGACCAGGGAGGCGATGCCCACTACGAGAAGCGCGCAGATCCACACCGTGGGCCACAGCACTGTGGGTCTGCGTGCGGGGCGGAAGCGATCCGACCCAGCGATGACGGCACCGGGTACCAGTCGCGCTCGCAGAGCGCTCGGTAGTTGTGACTCAGGGACGTCGATCAGGACGGTCTCCGGCAGGTCGCTGGCCACGACAGGTCAGTCCTCGATACTGACGCGGATACGCCGAAATCCCTTGCCCTTGTTCTCGATCTTGTTCACCCGCATGCGACCGACCTGACGAGTCGAGGCGACGTGGGTTCCGCCGTCGGCCTGGACGTCGAGGCCGGCGATGTCCACGATGCGCACGATCTCGATGTTCTCCGGGAGGAGGTTCGCCGCGGTACGAATGACATCGGGGATGGCCAGCGCTTCATCACGAGGTAGTTCGTAGGCGCTGATGGCACGATCGGCGATGATCTCGGAGTTCAACGACGCCTCGACCGCCTCCTTGAAACCGTCCGGCACGACCTCGAGATTGAAGTCCAGTCGCCCGGTGAGTGGTTCCATGTTGGACCCCGTGACGAGCGCTCCGAAATCCCGGAACACCACACCGGAGAGCACATGCAGTCCGGAGTGGGTGCGCATGAGTGCGGTGCGACGAGCGTCCTCGATTGCTCCCTGTACAGCGGTGCCCACAGGTGGCAGCGGATCACCCTCGGCAGGGATGAGCCACAGGTCGTCGCCGCGGCGGACCCCTTCGATCCGAGTCTGCACGCCCTCCCACAGCAGGACCCCGTGATCGGGTGGTTGGCCACCACCCCCGGGGTAGAACGCGGAACGGTCGAGCACGATTCCCTGCTCGGGATCGACGGCGACGACAGTTGCCGTCCACTCCCGCAGTGTGGAGTCGAGGAGTTCAAGTCGATGGGTGCGTCCGTGCGCGGTCATCTGGTCAACGACCCTGGTTTGCAACCGCGGTTGCTGCTGCGGCAGCGGCGTCGGGATCGAGGTACTCCCCGCCGGGCACGATCGGTTGGAGGGCATCGTCGAGCCGGTACACCAGGGGGATGCCGGTGGGGATGTTCACCCCGGCGATGTCGGCATCGCTGATCCCATCCAGATGTTTGACCAGCGCACGCAGGGAGTTGCCATGCGCTGCAACGAGAACGGTGCGCCCGGCACTGAGATGCTCCCCGACGATGACGTCCTGCCAGTAGGGGATCAATCGGGCGACGACGTCGGCGAGACACTCGGTCGCCGGTCGAGCGTCGGCGGGCAGGTTCGCGTAGCGCGGGTCGTAGGTCTGGGCGTATTCGCTGTCGGGATCGATCGGTGGAGGTGGAGTGTCATAGGAGCGTCGCCACAGCATGAACTGCTCCTCGCCGTAGGCCTCGAGGGTCTCCTTCTTGTTCTTGCCTTGCAGCGCACCGTAGTGGCGCTCGTTGAGGCGCCAGTTGCGCATGACCGGAAGCCACGACAGCCCGGCCTCATCGAGGGCGAGATTGGCCGTGGTGATCGCGCGACGCAGGAGCGAGGTGTGCACGACATCGGGAGTGATCCCGGCTTCACGGAGCAGGGTTCCTCCGCGGACGGCCTCGGATCGGCCCTTCTCCGTCAGCCCGACGTCGACCCAACCGGTGAACAGGTTGGCCGCGTTCCACTCGCTCTCACCGTGCCGCAGCAGGATCAGTGTGTGCGTCATGGTGCCATTGTGTCGGAGGGGCCATCGATGAGGTGCCGGAAGGCCTCGAGGTTCGTCGTGGGTTCACCATGCTCGACGCGCCACTTCCACTCGCGGCGGATCGCGGTGGTGAATCCGAGCTCGAGGAGGGTGTTGAACGAGCCGTCGCTGTATTCGAGCACGCAGCCGAGAATGCGATCGAGTTCATCGGCATCCACCGCCGTGAACGGCAGGCGACCACTCAGGTAGATGTCGCCGAGATGGTCGAGGGCGAAGGCGACCGCGTAGGTGCGGCGATTGCGCTCGAGGATCCAGCGGTAGACGGCGGCGTGGTTCTCTTCGGGAGCTCGAGCGACAAAGGAGTTGATGCTCACCGCGTGGTCACCTACGACTAACGACACTGTGGTCAGCAGTTTCCGCTCACCCGGGAGCGTGACGACGAATGTGCCGGGTTTGGACTGCTCGTAGTCCACCCCGCTGGTGCTGAGGTAGTCCTCGATCGCCGCGACGACCGAACCGGCATCCGCCATGGGCTCAGGCGTCGGAGGCGGCCAGGGACAGCGGCCTGGTGTGCTCGAGGGCGCGTCGATAGGAGGACAGGAGTCCCGCGGCTGTCGATGACCAGCTGAACTGCTCGGCGTGGGCGCGGGCGGCACCGGCGAGTTCGGCCCGCAGGCCGGGTGTGCGAATGGCATGGGCGAGGACGCGTGCCCAGTGCACCGGATCGTGTCCGGGCACGAGGAGGCCGCTCACCCCATCGGCCACCGCGGTGCGCAGACCTCCCACGTCGGCGGCGATGACCGGGGTGCCGCAGGCCTGGGATTCCACCGCGACCAAACCGAATGACTCCGAGTGAGAGGGCACGACCGTCCAGTCGGCTGCGGAGTACCAGGTGGCCAGGCGCTCGCGGTCGGCCGGTGGCTCGAACCGAACCCGATCGGAGATGCCGAGTTCGGCGGCGAGCTCGGCGAGGGCCTCGGGGTGGTCGAGTCCTGACCCTGAGGGGCCACCGTTGACGGCCACGATGACCGGGAGATCCGGGTCGTCGGTGAGGAGCCGGCCGACTGCTTCGAGCAGGAGATCGGGTGCCTTCAGGGGCTGGATGCGCCCCACGAAGAGCAGCACCACAGCACGGGGATCGAGACCGAGTTCGGCGCGGGCTGCCGCGCGGTCGCGCGGAGTGAAGGCGGTGAGATCGACGCCGGGGTGCACGATGTCGACGCGACGTGGATCGGCGTCGTAGAGATCGATGAGTTGGTCAGCCTCATCAGCGGTGTTCGCGATGAGTCGCGTGGCTGCGTCGACCACCTGCTGTTCACCGATGATGCGCACGTTGGGCTCAGGGGAGTCGCCGGTGGCGAGTTCGGCATTCTTCACTTTCGCGAGCGTGTGCATGGACTGGACGAATGGGGTGTTCCAGCGCTCGGATGCCAACCAACCGATCTGCCCGGACAGCCAGTAGTGCGAGTGGAGCAGATCGAACCAGCCCTCGGGGCGCTGAGCCTCGACCTGCAGGAGCGCCACGCTGAACGCGCACAGTGCTGCGGGGAGGTCCTCTTTGCGTAAGGCTTCCAGCGGCCCGGCGCGCAGATGCCGGACGGTCACCCCGGGTTCGATCTCGACGACGGCGGGCACCTGAGAGGACACCGCGCGGGTGAAGATCTCGACTTCGACTCCGCTCGCGGCGAGCATCCGGGAGGTCTCCAGGACGTAGACGTTCATGCCCCCCGCATCGCCGATTCCCGGCTGCTCGAGGGGCGAGGTGTGCAGGGAGACGACACCGATGCGGCGCGGGTTCGCAGCCGTGGACCGGCCCCGCGCGGGTGCTGTTCCCGACACGATCACGGGCCCAGTCTGGCGCACGGGCCCCCGGACGGCACGTCCGGCGTCCAGAAGGGCAGGGCCTACGGACCCTCGGTCAGGCCTGCTGTTCGTCGAGGCTGACCGCGACGTAGGGCTCCCCGGTCACGATGTTCACCACTCGACGGGTCACGGAGACCGCATGATCGGCGAAGCGCTCGTAGTAGCGCGACAGCAGGGTCACATCGATCGCGGCCTCGACGCCGTGACTCCAGGAGGAGGACAGGACGATCGTGAACAACTCCCGATGGAGGCGGTCCATCCGCTCATCGTGAGCGGCGATATCCGCGGCGAGGGCGACATCCTTGGTGGCGATGACTGCACCGGTCTTCGAGACGATCGCCTCAGCAATGCCACCCATCTCAGCGAAGGTCGCCCGCAGTTCGGTGGGGATGGCCTGATGGGGATAGCGCATCCGGGCCTGCTTGGCGACATGCTCAGCGAGATCACCCATGCGCTCTAGGGAGGCCGAGATGCGAAACGCTCCGACGACGATGCGGAGATCGGTGGCGACCGGGGCCTGGAGTGCGATGACCTCCGAGCACTTCGCTTCGATCTCGGCAGCCACCTCGTCGACCTCGGCATCGGCGGCGATCACGGTCTCAGCGAGCTGCAGGTTGGCATCGAGGAGCGATTGGGTCGCGAGGTTCATCGCCGAACCGACCAGGCGGGTGAGACGCACGAGGTCGTCGCTGATCGCATCGAGCTGCTCGTAGTACTCCTGGCGCATCGGTTCACCCTTCATTTCTCGAGGGTCTGGGACTCAGGTGAACGCCCGGAATCGAGAAGGTGAATCCCGGGTGACACCCGATGAATGCTGGGCCAATCAATGCAAACCTACCCCTTCTCGACTCTGCGGGTTCGAGGCTGGCCCCTACGCTGAGGGCATGGTGGTCCGTCGACGCCGGCAGACGCGCGAGGAAATCGACGCGGTCACTGCCGTTCGCCCGGCCCCGGTCGTCCCCGACGAGGTGGTTCGAGTCCTGTCGGTTCTCCCCGGCGCCTCGCTGGTGGTGGACGAGGAATCCACGGTCATTCGAGCCACCCCGCGGGCTGAGGCACTCGGTCTGGTCCGACGTGATCAGGTTTCAGTGGCGAGCCTGCGGGAGCTGGTCCGCCGAGTGGCCGGGGACGGTTCGGCCCGGGAGCGCGAGGTGCGGGTGCGCCGACCACCCCTGGGTCGTGGCCTTCTGGACCTGCGTGTGCAGGTGGCCCCGCTATCCGACGGCATGTTCTTGATGCTCGTCAACGACCTGTCGGATGAGCGGCGAGTGGATGCGGTGCGTCGGGACTTCGTCGCCAATGTGAGCCACGAGTTGAAGACACCGGTGGGGGCGCTGTCTTTGCTCGCCGAGGCGATCCTCAGCGCACCGGATGACCCGGAAGCGGTGCAGCGCTTCGCCGAGCGGATGCAGACTGAATCCACCCGGCTGTCGAATCTCATCAACGACATCATCGATCTGTCTCGACTGCAAAGCGATGATCCACTCAGCCATGCTGAGGAGATCAGCATCTCCGAGGTCGTCGACCAGGCGGTCGAGGAAGTGCGGACCCTGGCGATCGCGCATGACATCGAGATCGTGGAGAGCCTGGTGACCGGGTTACGCATGCTCGGTGACCGAGGCCAGGTCCTGATGGCTGTACGCAACCTCCTGGCCAATGCGATCGCCTACTCGCCAGCACACACCAGGGTCGCTGTCGCGATGCGCGTCAACGATGCGATCATCGAGATCGACGTCAAGGACCAGGGCGTGGGGATTGCCGAGCATGACCTGGAGAGGATCTTCGAGCGGTTCTACCGGGTCGATCCTGCGCGTTCGCGCGGCACCGGTGGCACCGGCTTGGGTCTGGCGATCGTCAAGCACGTGTGCCGCAACCACGGTGGCGAATGCCGGGTGTGGTCGGAGGTCGGCGTCGGATCGACCTTCACCCTGCGATTCCCCCTGATCCGCTCCACGTCGACACCGGTCGGCGATGATGTCGCACAGCCAGCCCCCGCATCGCTGGTGGGCGCAACCGAGGGAGAATCTCACCTGTGACCAGAGTGCTGGTGGTGGAGGACGAGGAATCGTTCTCCGATGCGTTGTCCTTCATGCTGCGGCGCGAGGGATATGAGGTGGGCATCGCCGTCGATGGCCTGCAGGCCATCGAGGAGTTCGATCGCCATGGCGCCGACCTGGTCCTCCTCGACCTCATGCTGCCCGGAATATCAGGTACGGAGGTGTGCCGGAATCTGCGCCAGCGATCGGCGGTGCCGATCATCATGGTGACCGCCAAAGACGGTGAGGTCGACAAGGTGGTCGGGCTCGAACTCGGTGCGGATGACTACGTCACCAAGCCGTTCTCATCCCGCGAACTCGTCGCGCGCATTCGCGCGGTCCTGCGTCGCCGCGGTGAGCCCGATGAATTGCTGCCGACCGTGATCGAGGCGGGCCCGGTGCGCATCGACGTCGATCGCCATGTCGTCACCGTCCGTGGTGACACGACGCCCATGCCGTTGAAGGAGTTCGACCTACTTGAGCTGCTCATGCGCAACGCTGGGCGCGTGCTGACTCGCGGGCAGATCATCGATCGCGTGTGGGGTTCGGACTATGTCGGTGACACCAAGACCCTCGACGTCCATGTCAAGCGCCTGCGCGCGAAGATCGAGGATGATCCGGCCAACCCCGTTCACATCGTGACTGTGCGGGGCCTCGGCTACAAATATGACCTGTAGGCCGAGGAGCTAGGGCGCTTCTGCGGGCTGCGGTGCGATGCCCTCGTAGTAGCCCACGGGCGGCACGGTGAGCACCTCGAGTTCTGCAAGCCCGGCCTCGGTCATGAACACCTGGACGGGAACGAATCCGCTGGGCGGAATCTCCACGGTGTAGGCGTTGACCCAGCGGCTGGCACCCGCACCGTCTTGACCGTAACCGAAGGGCACGGCTGCACCGGGTGCCACCTCGACCGGCCCGATGGGGGCGGCTCCGTCTGTGATCACCGCACGCTGGCCCGCGATCGAGACGTCGGCGAGCGAATCAGGTTCCGGTCCGACGTTGACGATCGTCATGATGAGGGTGACCGAGGCCCCCTCACCGCGCACGAGGGTTGCGTTCTCGATGCGGATCGCTCCGACCTGGGCCTGCACGCCGTTGCCGGTGCTCATCGTGTTCTGGGTATTCGTCGTCGCCTGGAACCCGTTGAAGCACCCTGTCAGGCTCAATACGGTTGCGGCGCTGACGCCGACGATGGCCATGCGTGAAAGGGTGCGGGTCCGCAGATTAGTCACGGAATCAGCCTATCCGAGTGGCCGCACAGGGGAATCGGGGCCGGGCGGCAGATCGGCCCGTGGTAGCCTGGATGGCCTGGAAAGGGGATTTTCTTTATGACCTTCAAGGTTGGCGACACGGTCGTCTACCCGCATCACGGAGCCGCCCTCATCGAGGATGTCGAGGTTCGAGTGATCAAGGGAGTCGAACGCGAATACCTCGTCCTTCGGGTCGCTCAGGGTGATCTGACCGTCCGGGTTCCGGCCGACAACGTTGACCTCGTCGGGGTCCGTGACGTCGTCAACGCCGAGGGCCTTGATCGGGTCTTCGATGTCCTGCGCCAGCCCTATACTGAGGAGCCGACCAACTGGTCGCGTCGGTACAAGGCCAATCTGGAGAAGCTTGCCTCCGGTGATGTCATCAAGGTCGCCGAGGTGGTGCGTGATCTGTGGCGCCGTGAGCGAGAGCGCGGTCTGTCAGCAGGTGAGAAGCGGATGCTGGCCAAGGCCCGACAGATCCTCGTGAGCGAACTGGCCCTCGCGGAGAAGACCAACGAGGACAAGGCCGAAGCCATCCTCGATGAGGTCTTGGCCTCGTAGGTGCCTGCTAGGCGCGGGTGAGCCGCACCGCAGCGGTCGTTCCCGCTGCAGGTCGAGGTGAACGTCTGGGGCCCGGTGCCCCGAAGGCTCTGCGCCCACTGGGGGGATCCCCACTGCTGGTTCATGCCGTGCGCGCCATGGCTTTGGCCCGCGGGGTCGATGTGGTCGTCGTCGCTGCCCCCGAGGACGACGTCGACGAAGTCCGGGCCCTCCTCGGTGGGGTGATCAGCGATGCCGAACTCATCATCGTCGCCGGGGGTGCCACCCGGCAGTCGTCGGTGGCACGTGCGCTGCTGGCCCTCCCCGGCGATGTCGATGTCGTGCTCGTCCATGACGCTGCCCGGCCACTCGTCCCCGTCGAGATGGTCGAGCGGGTGATCGCCGGGGTGCGTGGTGGTGCACCGGCGGTGATCCCTGTACTGCCCGTCGTGGACACCGTGAAATCAGTGGATGACAACGGCGTTGTCGTCGGTACCCCCGATCGCGGTTCGCTGCGCAGCGTGCAGACCCCGCAGGGCTTCGCCCGGGGTGTCCTGCAGCAGGCGCACGCCGATGCCGAGATCGACGATGTGACCGACGACGCCGGCCTGGTGGAGCAGCGGGGGATCACGGTCACGACGGTGGCCGGCCACGAAGAGGCCTTCAAGGTCACCCGCCCGCTGGATTTGGTTCTCGCCGAAGCCGTGCTGACCAGACGAAGGGCCGGCGGTGTCGTCGGCTGAGCAGATGCGGACAGGGATCGGTGTCGACGTCCACGCCTTCGCCGATGATGATCAGCGCGAACTTCGAGTAGCCGGTCTCGTGTGGCCCGAGGATGGCCCGGGCCTGGCCGGGCACTCCGACGGTGACGTCGCGGCACACGCTGCCGCTGACGCTCTGTTCTCCGCTGCGGGTATGGGTGATCTGGGCAGCCAATTCGGTACCGATGATCCGACCTGGGCCGGCGCCCTCGGCCCAGTCCTCCTCGCCGAGGCTGCGCGCCGCGTTCGCGATGCCGGCTGGACGATCGACAACATCGCTGTGCAGATCATCGGAAACCGGCCCCGCGTCGGCCAGCGCCGCGCAGAGGCGGAGGCGTGCCTGTCCGAAGCGGTGGGCGCACCGGTCAGCGTGTCGGCGACGACCACTGATGGGGTGGGCCTCACCGGTCGGGGCGAGGGCCTCGCGGCGATCGCCACGGCTCTACTGCACCGATAGCTCCACTGCACCGATAGCCTGTCTGCATGTCCGCCACCACGACGCATGCCACCATCCCCGAGTCTGCACGCCGACTCCTGGCCGCCCCTCATTTCGCCACCATCGCGACGACACAGCCGGACGGTTCGCCTCAGCAGACCGTGGTCTGGGTTCGCCTCGACGGTGACGATGTGCTGTTCAGCACGATCCGTGGGCGGCGCAAGACACTGAACATGGAGCGCGATCCTCGGGCGTCGGTCATGGTCTACGACAAGGACAACCCCTACGCCTATGTTGAGATTCGCGGCACGGTGGCGATGACAGAAGAGGGTGGCGACGACCTCATCCACGAGTTGTCCCACCTGTACACCGGTGGTCGATTCCCCGGAGATGACGGGACCGATCATGTGCGCGTCGTCTGTCGAGTCACGCCGACGAAGGTGATCACGCGGGCGCTATGAGTCCTGTGACATGAGCCTACGTCTCTACGACACGGCGACCCGCGGCATTCGTCCTTTCGAGCCACTCGTCCCGGGTCAGGCCACGATGTACCTGTGCGGTGCCACCGTGCAGGCACCTCCGCATGTCGGCCATGTCCGCTCCGGCCTGGTGTTCGACATCCTCACCCGATGGTTGCTTGCGTCGGGCTACGACGTCACGCTGATCCGCAATGTCACCGACATCGACGACAAGATCCTTCAGCGCGGCGAGGAGCTCGATGAGCCCTGGTGGTCGGTGGCGATGCGCAACGAGCGGGCGTTCACCGCGGCCTACGACGCACTCGGCTGCATCCCACCAACCTATGAGCCGCGCGCGACCGGACACATCACCGAGATGATCGAGCTCATCGATCGTTTGATCGCCGATGGCCACGCATATGCACTCGATGGTGACGTGTACTTCGACGTGCGTTCATTCGCCGAGTACGGAGCCTTGAGCGGACAGCGGCTCGACGACATGCAACCTGCGGCCGATTCGATCGAGACCGATAAGCGGGATCCCCGCGATTTCGCGCTGTGGAAGTCCGCCAAGCCGGGGGAACCCTCGTGGCCCACCCCGTGGGGTCCCGGTCGGCCGGGGTGGCATCTGGAGTGCTCGGCCATGGCGACGCGCTATCTAGGGCCCATCTTCGATATTCACGGCGGTGGAATGGACCTGCTGTTCCCCCACCACGAGAACGAGATCGCCCAGTCCCGAGCGGCCGGCGATGGTTTCGCCCAACTGTGGTTGCACAACGCGTGGGTGACGACTGCCGGAGAGAAGATGAGCAAGTCCCTGGGCAATTCGCTCCTGGTGGGCGAGGTCATCCAGCGGGTGCGACCGGTTGAACTGCGGTACTACCTCGGCAGTGCCCACTACCGTTCGATGCTGGAGTTCTCCGATGAGGCGATGGCGGAGTCGGCGTCGGCCTATCGCCGAATCGAAGGCTTCCTGCGACGTGTGGTCGATCGTTGCGGTGAAATCCCCCCCGGTGCCCTCCCTCGCGCCTTCGGGGGTGCGATGGACGACGACCTCGGAGTTCCGCAGGCACTCGCCGTCGTCCACGACACCGTGCGTGCGGGAAATGCGGCACTCGATGCTGGCGATGATGCGACAGCGTGCGTTCGCGGCGGTGAGGTTCGAGCGATGATGAGCGTCCTCGGACTCGATCCGCTGACCTGGGAGGGGCGCGAGGGGGACTCCGCAGCCATGCGCGACGTGATCGATGCTCTGGTGCAGGCCGCACTGGAGGATCGGTCTCAGGCCCGAGCCCGCAAGGACTACGCAGCCGCGGATTCGATCCGCGACCGCCTCATGCAAGCGGGGATCACGTTGGAGGACACGGCAGATGGTGTGCGGTGGTCCCTCGCTGAGGAGGAGTGATCGGCCATGGCGGGTAACAGTCAGCGGCGCGGAGCGATGCGCAAGTCCGGATCGAAGAAGGGCATGGTCGTCGGTTCAGGCGGGCAGCGTCGCAAGGCGTTGAAGGGCAAAGGCCCGACGCCTAAGGCCTCCGAACGCACCGGGCACCCGGCCGCACGCCGGGCTAAGGCCGTGGCGAAGGCAGAGGAGAAAGCGGCGGAGAGTAAGTCAGGAACCTCCCGTTCACGTGGTTCCCGCAGTCGAGAGATGTTGATGGGGCGCAACCCTGTCCTGGAGGCGCTGCGAGCCGAAGTGCCGGCGACCTCCTTGACCGTCATGCAGTTCATCGACGCCGACGACCGGGTGCGGGAGGCCATCGAACTGGCCACCGCGGCAGGACTGCCGATCCAGGAGGTGACACGAACCGAACTCGATCGCAGCGCCGACGGCGGGGTGCATCAGGGCGTGCTGCTCGCGGTACCGCCCTATGCCTATGCCGATCCGATGGACCTTGTCGACTCAGCGGGCTCCACTGCGCTCCTCATCGCCCTCGACGGGGTAACCGATCCACGCAATCTCGGTGCGATCGTCCGATCGGCCGGTGCATTCGCAGCCCAGGGAGTCATCATCCCCGAGCGACGGGCCGCAGGAGTGACCGCTGCGGCATGGAAGGCCAGCGCCGGTGCATTGGCCCGGGTGCCGGTCGCGCAGGCGACGAATCTCACCCGCACCCTCGTCGCTGCGCAGGAGGCCGGCTATCTCGTCGTCGGTCTCGCCGCAGACGCATCGACCTCGCTACACGATCTTGATCCCCGCATGGTCGATGGTCCGATCGTCCTCGTCGTGGGCGCGGAGGGCAAGGGACTGGGCCGCCTGGTGGGCGAGACCTGCGACGTGCTCGTCTCAATCCCCATGGTCGAGTCGACCGAGTCGCTCAACGCCAGTGTCGCCGCGGGGATCGCGCTCTACGCGGTGGCGTCGCTGCGTTCACCCTGATTAGCGCCTTTACGTCGAAGAAGTTGCGCTAAGAGCGGGAACACGATGACGGTCAGGGTGCCCGCCGCGACGAGTTCGGCCGCATCATTGGTCGACATGAGCCCGGCCTGGACCTGGATGCTCGTCACTGCAACGATGATCGGCAGACCGGTCGCCACGTAGAGGGTCAGTCGGGTGCGCTCGCGAAGTTCGGGGACCTCACCGCGATACAGGATGAACGTCGGCAGGCCGCGGACGATCAGCAGGAGAGTGAATACCGCGAGCATCGGCCAGGGATTCTCGATGATGGAGCGGATATCGAGCCTGACGCCAGACAGGATGAAGAAGATCGGGATGAAGAACCCGAAGCCCATCGCCTCGACTTTGTTCAGCAGGACCGACTCTTCGTTTTCGGGCAGGTAGCGTCGCAGGATCACGCCACCGATGAAGGCGCCCATCACGATGTCGAGGCCGAAGTCAGAGGCGAGAGTGAGGAGCGCGACGAGCAGCAGCATGGTGACGCGCACCGCGGTCTGAGAGGACGTGTGGTGGCTGGAGACGAGATAGCCTTGCAGGGTGGTGTTGCGCACCCGATGCGGCACGAAGGCGATGAGGAACGCCACGAGGCTGAAGGCGGCAAGGGATAGCAGGGCCGCGAATGCGTTCGCGGTACTGAGGAACACCGAGACGGCGACGATCGGGCCGAACTCACCCCAGGCACCCGCTCCCATGAACATGCGCCCGAATGGGGTCGTGAGATCACCGTTATCGCGCAGTATCGGCAGCAGGGTGCCCATTGCCGTGCTGGTGAGCACGATGGCGAAGCCGATCGACTCATCAACCAAGCCGGCGGCGGTGAGGCTCAGGGAGACGACGATGGCAAGGAGCAGGGAGACACCCCAGGACAATCCGGCCAGTTTGCCGACGCGGCCCTTCAACACCAGGGTGTCCAACTCCAGGCCGGCCAGGAAGAACAGGAAGCCGAGACCGAGTTCACCGAGCAGGTTGATCGCGGAATCGATGGTGATCCAGTCCAGCAGTTCCGGGCCGAACAGAATGCCGGCGAGGATCAGCAGCACGACCTCGGCCAGGCGGATCCGCAGATATCGGATTGCCAACGGGATGACGACGGAGATCCCGACGATGACGAGTAGCGATGACAATTCGGCATTGAGCGCTGACTCCTCCATGGCCGCGAAGCCTAGCCTCCCTCAGATGACGTCCCGCCGAGAATGGCGGCTTCGTCCGGCCGGTGGGGGAGCACCGCGGTGAGGTAGTCCTGGAGGGCTGCGTCCAAGCCCACGTCCTGGCCAGCACGTTCAGACGCGAACCACTGGTGTTCGAGCACTTCGTGGAACACCTCCGCGGCCTCGAGTTTGCCGCGCAGGTCCTCGGGGATCGAACGCGCCACCGTCTCGAAGCGTGTGGTGAGCCAGCGGTGAGCGACGACGGACTCCTCGTCGCCGGACGTATCGAGAGACCAGAGGAATGTATCGAGATCGTTGAGCAGCCGTCGGGCCTGGTTCTCCTCGACGTCGAGGCCAGTGAGCTCCATCAGCCGTCGGGAATGATGCCCGGCGTCGACTACCTTGGGCCGCACGTGCACCACGGTGTCGTCGCGGCTGGCCTGCAGTTCGGCGATGTCGAAACCAAGGTCGTTGAGTCGTCGGATGCGGGCATCGAGCAGGTAGCGCTCACCGCTCCGAATCACCAGCGGGTCGGTGATCTCGGCCC
This sequence comes from Actinomycetes bacterium, assembly GCA_965657825.1. Lineage (GTDB taxonomy): Bacteria > Actinomycetota > Actinomycetes > S36-B12 > S36-B12 > M55B157. Next base: position 15,116 of record CBFHQG010000043.1, read on the forward strand.
ATAGCGCGAGGTATCGGTCCTGCAGGGACGCTCCGAGTGTCACCGGTTCCATCGACGGGTGCAGGGTTCCTCCTGCCTCGAGGTCCATCAGTTCACCAGTCACGTTGATCGCGGCGACTTCAAGGTCGTGCAACCGCTGGCCCTCGGTCAGCGAAGCGTGCAACTCACCCGTCTCGGCATCCACCAGGTAGGCGGCGAATGCACCGGCATCTCGGCGGAACAGCGTGTTCGACAGTGAGCAGTCGTTCCAGGAGAACCCGATGAGGTGGAGTCGGACGAGCAGGGCGGCGAGAGCATCCATGAGGCGATTGACAGTGCCAGCGCGAGGGGTGGCCGAGAACAGGGCGCGGTAGGGAAGAGAGAAGCTCAAGTGTCGAGTGACCAGGCATGCCGGAAGGGGCTCACCCTGTACGTCGGTTCGACCGGATGCGATCCCGATCGGTTCCACCGACGGCACATCCCGTCGATTCAATTCGAACAGCAGGTGGTATTCGCGTTCGGCGAGCGGCTGCTCGACTTCCTTGATCGCGTACACATGGTCGTGGACTCGCACGAAGCGCACGATGTGGCGTGAGATGCCTCGAGGTAAAGAGACGACGAGATCGCTCGGCCACTCCTCCAGGGGGGTATCCCACGGCAGGAACAGCAGATCGGGTTCATCCGGTGAGCCGGTGAGCGTGAGTGCCACGGACCCAGCCTAGGTGCCGCTAGCCTTCGGATCGTGCCCGTCGTCACTCGTCGATATGCGGTGCTGGCGATTCTGGGTGGTGCTCTGGCGCTGATCTCCCTGGACAACACGATCGTCAATGTCGCCCTGCCCAGCATGCAGGAGGCCCTGAATGCATCGACCGCTGAGCTGCAGTGGGTTGTCGATGCGTACTCCGTCTTGTTCGCCGGCACCCTGCTGCTTGCGGGCACCTTGAGCGATCGGTTCGGCCGACGCCGTTCCCTGCTTGCTGGCCTCGTGGTGTTCGCAGTGGGCTCCTTCGCCGCCGGAGTGGTCGACAGCGCATCCGCACTCATCGCCTGTCGGGCTCTGATGGGAATCGGCGGGGCCTTCATCATGCCCTCGACCCTGTCGATCCTCGCCCAGGTGTTCACCGATCGGCGCGAACGCGCTCGTGCCATCGGAATCTGGGCTGCGGTGGCCGGAGCAGCGGTCGGCCTCGGCCCTATCGTCGGGGGGTTGCTGCTCGAGCACTTCGACTGGCGCAGCATCTTCTGGGTCAACCCGCCGCTCGCGGTGATCGTCATCGCGCTCGCGCTCGCCTTCGTGCCTGAATCCACCGATCCGGCCCGACCGCGCGTGGATGTCGTTGGTGCGATCACCTCGAGTGTCGGGCTCATCGCACTGGTAGTCACGATCATCGAGATTCCCGAGCAGGGGATATCAGCAGTCACGGCGACCTCGGCGGTCGTTGCCATCGCGGCACTCACCGGATTCGTCATGTGGGAGCGGCATGCCGAACAGCCCATGCTTCCGATGGGACTCTTCGGGCAGCGGCTGTTCCGTGTCGCGATCATTTCGGTCGCTCTCGTGTACTTCGCGTTGATGGGAGTGATGTTCTTCCTTCCGCAGTTCCTGCAGTTGGTGCAGGGCTTCACGCCGCTGGAGTCGGGGATCGCCGTACTCCCCGGGGCAGCCGGGCTGTTCATCGCATCGCTGGTCAGCCCCGGGCTCGCTGATCGATTCGGCACTCGCCGCGTCGTGGTCATCGGTCTGCTCGCGGTAACGGTCGGATTAGGTGCGGCTGTCCCTCTCGATGTCGACTCGGCGTACCTGCATCTGGGCGCCTGCCTGGCCGCGATGGGCTTGGGCCTCGGTCTGGTGCTGCCGCAGGCCACCAACGGCGTGTTGGCCAGCGTGCCTCGGGAACGCGCTGGTCTGGGATCGGCAGTCAACGACGGCATGGGTGAGCTCGGCGGATCCCTCGGTGTCGCGATCCTGGGGGCGATCCTCGCCACCGCCTATCGATCTCGCATCGACAGCGACATCGCCGCTGCCGGTGATGCTCTTTCGGGGGTCCCCGCCTCGATCATCGATGCGGTGAGAGAGTCGCTGGCCTCAGCGTCACTGGCTCTTCGTCAGGCGCCGCAGACCCTGGCTGAACCTGTCCGCGAGGCGACGGCCTCGGCTTT
>CBFHQG010000044.1:0-17129 GCA_965657825.1 Actinomycetes bacterium
CCCGAACGTCTCCGAAGAGGTGCTGGCTGATCTCGACGATCGCGGCATCATCCGCATCGGTGCGGACGTGGTGGCCGGTGACGTGCTCGTCGGCAAGGTCACTCCCAAGGGCGAGACGGAACTCACGCCGGAGGAGCGCCTGCTTCGGGCGATCTTCGGTGAGAAGGCGCGCGAGGTTCGTGACACGTCCTTGAAGGTGCCCCACGGGGAATCCGGCAAGGTGATCGGTGTCCGCGTCTTCGATCGTGACGAGGGCGATGAACTCCCCCCCGGAGTCAACCGACTCGTGCGTGTCTATGTCGCGCAGAAGCGCAAGATCACCGAGGGTGACAAGCTCGCCGGCCGTCATGGCAACAAGGGCGTGATCGCGAAGATCCTGCCCGTGGAGGACATGCCGTTCCTGCCTGATGGCACCCCGGTCGACATCGTGCTGAATCCTCTGGGCGTACCCGGTCGCATGAACGTGGGCCAGGTCCTCGAGACGCACCTGGGCTGGGTGGCCAATTCCGGATGGGATATCGACCCGAGCGACCCCCGTGGCGCCGCACTGCCCGCCGACGTGCACGAGGCGTCGCCGGGAACCCGAGTGGCGACACCGGTCTTCGACGGTGTGCGCGAGAACGAACTGGCGTTGCTCCTCGACTCCACCAAGCCGACCGCAGACGGCGCCCGGCTCGTGGGACCCGACGGCAAAGCCTCACTCCTCGATGGGCGCACAGGAGAACCGTTCCCCGGCCGATTCACCGTCGGGTACATGTACATCCTGAAGCTGCTGCACCTGGTGGACGACAAGATCCACGCGCGTTCGACCGGTCCGTACTCGATGATCACCCAGCAGCCGCTGGGCGGTAAGGCGCAGTTCGGTGGCCAGCGATTCGGCGAGATGGAGGTCTGGGCGCTGGAGGCCTACGGTGCCGCCTATGCCCTCCAGGAGTTGCTGACCATCAAGTCCGACGACGTACTCGGTCGCGTCAAGGTGTACGAGGCCATCGTCAAGGGCGAGAACATCCCCGAGCCCGGGATCCCCGAGTCGTTCAAGGTCCTGGTCAAGGAGATGCAGTCGCTGTGCTTGAACGTCGAGGTGCTCTCCGGTGATGGCATCGCCATCGAGATGCGTGATTCAGACGATGAGGTGTTCCGAGCCGCGGAGGAGCTCGGAATCGACCTGTCCCGGCGTGAGCCGAGCAGCGTCGAAGAGGTCTGACCCCTCACCCCCTGATCGACCCCTATCCCCGCATCGGTAACTGCAGAAAGAAGGATCCCGTGCTCGACGTCAACTTCTTCGACGAGCTTCGCATCGGCCTGGCTACCGCTGACGATGTACGTGCCTGGTCCCACGGCGAGGTGAAGAAGCCCGAGACGATCAACTACCGCACGCTCAAGCCGGAGAAGGACGGCTTGTTCTGCGAGAAGATCTTCGGCCCCACCCGGGACTGGGAGTGCTACTGCGGCAAGTACAAGCGTGTGCGCTTCAAGGGGATCATCTGCGAGCGCTGCGGGGTCGAGGTCACGCGCGCCAAGGTCCGTCGCGAGCGCATGGGACACATCGAACTCGCTGCTCCGGTCACCCACATCTGGTACTTCAAGGGTGTGCCCAGCCGGCTGGGTTACCTGCTGGACCTCGCCCCGAAGGACCTGGAGAAGGTCATCTACTTCGCGGCGTACATGATCACCAGCGTCGATGAGGAGGGTCGCCACGAGATGCTGCCCACCCTCGAGGCCGAACTCGGCAAGGAGAAGGCCGAGATCGCCAAGCGGCGCGATGCCGACATCGAGGCACGCCAGGCCAAGCTCGAATCGGATCTTGCCGAGTTGGAGGCCGAGGGGGCCAAGGCCGATGTGCGCCGCAAGGTCCGTGAGTCCGGTGAGCGCGAGATGGCAGCTCTGCGTCGCCGTGCCGACGCCGAGATCGATCGACTCGACCGGGTCTTCGATCGGTTCCGCACCCTGAAGGTCCAAGACCTCGAGGGCGACGAGATGCTCTACCGCGAGATGCGCGACCGATATGGCCGCTGGTTCGACGGTGGCATGGGCGCCGCCGCGATCCAGAAGCGTCTGGAGACCTTCGATCTCGAAGCCGAGGCGGCTTCGCTGCGCGAGACCATCGAGACCGGGAAGGGCCAGCGCAAGGCCCGTGCCCTGAAGCGCTTGAAGGTCGTGTCGGCGTTCTTGAACACGACCAACTCACCACGGGGCATGGTGCTTGATGCGGTCCCGGTCATCCCGCCGGATCTGCGCCCGATGGTCCAGCTCGATGGTGGCCGATTCGCCACCAGCGACCTGAATGACCTGTACCGCCGCGTGATCAACCGCAACAACCGGTTGAAGCGCCTGCTCGATCTCGGCGCACCGGAGATCATCGTCAACAACGAGAAGCGCATGCTCCAAGAAGCCGTTGACGCATTGTTCGACAACGGTCGTCGTGGTCGCCCGGTTACCGGCCCGGGCAACCGTCCGCTGAAGTCGCTATCGGACATGCTCAAGGGCAAGCAGGGTCGCTTCCGCCAGAACCTGCTCGGCAAGCGAGTGGACTACTCCGGCCGCTCGGTCATCGTCGTTGGTCCGCAGTTGAAGTTGCATCAGTGCGGCCTTCCCAAGCAGATGGCCCTGGAGTTGTTCAAGCCGTTCGTCATGAAGCGCCTGGTCGATCTGAATCATGCCCAGAACGTGAAATCCGCCAAGCGGATGGTGGAGCGCTCCCGCTCCATCGTGTGGGATGTGCTCGAAGAGGTCATCGCCGAGCACCCGGTGCTGTTGAACCGTGCGCCCACGCTGCACCGCCTGGGGATCCAGGCCTTCGAGCCCCAGTTGATCGAGGGCAAGGCCATCCAGATCCACCCGCTGGTCTGCACCGCGTTCAACGCCGACTTCGATGGCGACCAGATGGCCGTTCACCTGCCGTTGTCAGCCGAGGCCCAGGCCGAAGCGCGCATCCTGATGCTGTCCAGCAACAACATCCTGTCGCCGGCTAATGGTCGGCCGATCACCACGCCGACACAGGACATGGTGCTGGGCATCTACAACCTCACGATGTCCGCCGATGCCGTCTCCGGCGAGCAGCCGCAGGCGTTCTCCTCGGTGGCAGAGGCGCTCATGGCCTATGACCTCGGAGGCGTCACCCTGCAGGAGCCGATTGCGATCCGGCTTGCTGGGGTCGTTCCCCCGGAGGGCTTCGAGGCACCCGAGGGGTGGCAGGCCGGAGAGCCCTTCGTGCTCGCCACGACACTCGGCCGCGCCCTGTTCAACGAGGCGCTCCCGGCTGATTACGCCTTCGTCAACGAGCAGGTCGACAAGAAGGTCCTGGGCGCCCTGGTCAACAACCTGGCCGAGCGGTACCCCAAGGTCGAGGTGGCCGGCACACTCGACGCGCTCAAGGAGCTCGGCTTCCGCTGGGCCTCGCGCAGTGGTGTGACCATCTCCATCGATGATGTGGTGACGCCTCCGCAGAAGGCCGAGTTGCTCGCTGCTGCTGAAGAGCGTGCGGACAAGGTGCAAAAGCAGTACGAGCGGGGTCTGATCACCGACTCCGAGCGGCGTCAGGAACTGATCGAGATCTGGACCCGGGCTACCGATGAGGTGGCCAAGGCCATGCAGGAGTACTTCCCGCGGACCAACCCGATCTACATGATGGTCGACTCCGGTGCGCGAGGTAACTTCATGCAGGTACGCCAGATCGCCGGAATGCGCGGCCTGGTGGCCAACCCGAAGGGTGAGATCATCCCGCGACCGATCAAGTCCAACTTCCGCGAGGGACTGTCGGTGCTGGAGTACTTCATCTCCACGCACGGTGCGCGCAAGGGTCTCGCCGACACCGCACTTCGCACGGCGGACTCGGGTTATCTGACCCGCCGCCTCGTCGACGTGTCCCAGGACGTCATCGTGCGCGAGGTCGACTGCGGAACCGATCGCGGTCTGCCCATGGCCATCGGTGAGCGGATCGATGGGGTGCTCCGCCCGGTCGACCACCTGGACACCACGGTGGGTTCGCGGGTCCTCGCCCGAGATGCTGAGGTCGACGGCAAGGTGCTCGCCCCTGCGGGTACCGAACTCGATACTCCGATTCTGGAGGACCTCGTCGCGCAGGGTATCGACACCGTTCGCGTGCGCTCAGTGCTGACCTGCGAGAGCAATGTCGGCACCTGCGCCATGTGCTTCGGGCGATCACTGGCCACCGGCAAACTCGTCGATGTCGGTGAAGCCATCGGCATCATCGCCGCTCAGTCCATCGGCGAGCCCGGTACCCAGTTGACGATGCGTACCTTCCACACCGGTGGCGTCGCAGGCGAGGACATCACCCACGGCCTGCCGCGTATCGTCGAGCTGTTCGAAGCCCGCACGCCCAAGGGTGTGGCGCCGATCAGCGAGGTCTCCGGGCGCGTGCGCATCGAAGACTCCGATAAGGCCCGCAAGGTCATCGTCGTTCCCGATGATGGCTCTGAGGAAGTCGCGCACACGGTTTCCAAGCGGTCCCGGCTACTCGTCGAAGATGGTGGCCATGTGGCGGTGGGTGAGCAGCTCACCGTGGGCGCGGTCGACCCCAAGCAGGTGCTGCGCATCCTCGGACAGCGCCAGGTGCAGTTGCACCTGGTTGCCCAGGTCCAAGACGTCTACCGCTCGCAGGGTGTGTCGATCCACGACAAGCACATCGAGGTCATCGTGCGCCAGATGCTCAAGCGGGTGACGATCATCGACAACGGCGACTCCGGATTCCTGACCGGCGAACTCGTCGAGCGTTCGGCGTTCGAGGCGGGCAATCGCGCTGTGGTGGCCGAGGGAGGCACCCCCGCCGCGGGTCGCCCGGAACTCATGGGTATCACCAAGGCGTCGCTGGCCACGGAGTCCTGGCTGTCGGCGGCCTCGTTCCAGGAGACCACCCGGGTGCTCACCGACGCGGCGATCCATGCCAAGAGCGATCCGCTGCTCGGCTTGAAGGAGAACGTCATCCTCGGCAAGCTCATCCCCGCTGGTACCGGCATGCCGGTCTATCGCAATATCGCCGTGGAGCCGACCGAGGAGGCGAAGGCAGCGATGTACGCAGCCTTCAGCGCCTACGACGACTACGACTACACCGGCTTCGCTCCGGCGACCGGTCCGGCCGTGCCCCTCGAGGAGTTCGACTACCGCGGCTACGACAACTAGGCGGCCAATCAACCCCGCACGATGGGTGTGCGCCTCCACCGGTGGTGGGGGCGCACACCCATGTCGGGGGAGGGGGAGGCGGGACAGTCTGGAACGGAGCAGGGGTAAAGGTCTGGAACGGAGCAGGGGTGATGGCTGCTCCCGATATTCAGCAAGGCCCGGGATGGTCCGCGACTCGCAGGCGCGGTTCGGTCACCGACCGCCTCGATCGAGGGGCTTAGAGTGGCGGCGTGAGCGAATTCCAGGACCGCGGACCGACCCCCGACCCCGGTACACCTGAACCCGGTGCAACTGGACCCGGTGGTACTGACTCCAGTGCATCTGATGCGACGGTGTCGGACAGTGCTGCTCCCGGCGCGTCGGGTCCCGATCAACCCAGCCAGCCATATCCGGGTCAGCCGTCTCCGGGCCAGCAGTATCCGAGTCAGCCTCACCAGGGCCAGGCCTACCCGGGCCAGCAGTACCAGGGCCAGCAGTACCAGGGCCAGCCGTATCCGGGTCAGCCCTACCCGGGCCAGCCGTATCCGGGCCAGCAGTATCCGGGCCAGCAGTATCCGGGCTATCCCGTGGCACCGCCGTCACCCCCGACATCGACCAATGCGGTCATCGGCCTCGTGCTGTCGATCGTGTCCTGGGTCGTCTGCCCGGTGATCCCCGCGATCGTCGCCCTGGTCTTGGCATCGAAGGCTGAGAAGGAGATCGCTGCTGCACCCGACCGCGTGTCAGGCCAGTCGCTGATCCTGCCGACGAAGATCATCTCCTGGATCAACATCGGTCTCTACGCGGCGCTCATCGTCATCGGTGGGGTGTTCATTCTCATCGCCGCCGTGCTGTCCAACACCTAGGGATCCCAGCGAGCCCCGGGACTCTCACCGAGGGGAGTCGAGCTCGACCGGGCTCGTGACGGACCTGGTCCCGGCGCTGGATCCTGTGTGATCCGCACCTGAGGGGACCCCCCTTTTGACCGGCTGGAACACGGTCGGTATTGTTTTCCCTCGTGCCCGGGTGGGATCACCTGAGCGCGCCGAGTGTGCGAAACCTCGCACCGGAATCCCCGACGAGAATCTGTGTTCCGTCGTGCTGCGTCGAAGGACGCGACACGCCCGACCACGGGTGCGGGAGAAACCGGTACGAAACGGACATCTCACAACGACGATTGCACGACAGGGCGTGTGCCGCCCCGACGAGCGAGGAGAAGCAGTGCCCACGATCCAGCAGCTGGTCCGCAAGGGCCGGCAGGACAAGGTCGCGAAGAACAAGACGCCGGCCTTGAAGGGAAGCCCCCAGCGACGCGGGGTCTGCACGCGTGTGTACACCACGACGCCGAAGAAGCCGAACTCCGCGCTGCGCAAAGTCGCCCGCGTTCGGCTGTCCTCGGGCATCGAGGTGACCGCCTACATCCCCGGAGTCGGGCACAACCTGCAGGAGCACTCCATCGTGCTGGTGCGCGGTGGTCGTGTGAAGGACCTCCCCGGTGTGCGGTACAAGGTCATCCGCGGTGCTCTGGACACCCAGGGTGTCAAGAACCGCAAGCAGGCCCGCTCCCGCTACGGCGCGAAGAAGGAGAAGGCCTGATGCCGCGCAAAGGACCCGCAACCAAGCGTCCGATCACCATCGACCCGGTCTACTCCTCGCCGCTGGTCACCCAACTGATCAACAAGGTGCTCCTCGACGGCAAGCGCTCCACCGCTGAGCGGATCGTCTACGGCGCATTGGAAGGCTGCCGCGAGAAGACCGGTACCGATCCCGTGGTGACCCTCAAGCGCGCGCTGGACAACGTCAAGCCGACCCTCGAGGTCCGCTCCCGTCGCGTCGGCGGTGCCACCTACCAGGTGCCCGTCGAAGTCCGCGCCGGGCGCAGCACGACGCTCGCGCTGCGCTGGTTGATCGCCTACTCGCGTCAGCGTCGTGAGAAGACCATGACCGAGCGCCTGATGAACGAGATCCTCGACGCCTCCAACGGCCTCGGTGCGAGTGTCAAGAAGCGCGAGGACACACACAAGATGGCCGAATCCAACAAGGCTTTCGCGCACTACCGCTGGTAACCCCACACCTGGCAACCCCACAGACAGACGCCACCGCCCACAAGGCACTCACGAAGCACGGAGAGAAGAATCGTGTCCACTGCAACCGGCCTCGACCTCGCCAAGGTCCGCAACATCGGGATCATGGCGCACATCGACGCGGGCAAGACCACGACAACCGAGCGCATTCTGTTCTACACCGGCATCAACTACAAGATCGGCGAGGTGCACGAGGGCGCCGCGACGATGGACTGGATGGAGCAGGAGCAGGAGCGCGGCATCACCATCACCTCCGCGGCCACCACGTGCCAGTGGAAGGGCTACACGATCAACATCATCGACACCCCCGGGCACGTGGACTTCACCGTCGAGGTGGAGCGCTCACTGCGCGTGCTCGATGGTGCGGTCGCCGTCTTCGACGGAGTCGCCGGTGTCGAGCCCCAGTCGGAGACCGTGTGGCGTCAGGCTGACCGGTACAGCGTTCCCCGCATGTGCTTCGTCAACAAGCTCGATCGCACGGGTGCGGATTTCTTCATGTGCGTCGACATGATCACCAACCGCCTGCAGGCTGTTCCGCTGGTGCTGCAGTTGCCCATCGGCGCTGAGGCCGACTTCATCGGGGTCATCGACCTGATCGGAATGCGCGCGCTCACCTGGCGCGGCGAGACCGCGAAGGGTGAGGACTACACCGTCGAGGAGATCCCCGCAGACCTGCAGGCGCAGGCAGCGGAATGGCGCGAGAAGCTCATCGAGACTCTCTCCGAGGCTGATGACGCGAGCATGGAGAAGTACCTCGAGGGCGAGGAACTGTCCGTCGAGGAGATCCACGCCGGCATCCGTCGCGCGACTCTCGCCGCGAAGGTCACCCCCGTTCTGACGGGAACCGCGTTCAAGAACAAGGGCGTCCAGCCGATGCTCGATGCGGTCGTGGCCTACCTGCCCTCCCCGCTGGATGTCGACGCGATCGAGGGACATCGCCCCGAGCATGAGGACGAGCCGCTCCTGCGCAAGCCCAGCGAGGATGAGCCGTTCGCAGCCCTCGCCTTCAAGATCGCCAGTGATCCCCACCTCGGCAAGCTCACCTACGTCCGGGTGTACTCCGGCGTCCTCGAGGCCGGCTCCCAGGTCCTCAATAGCGTCAAGGACCGCAAGGAGCGCATCGGCAAGATCTACCGGATGCACGCCAATAAGCGCGAGGAGATCCCCTCGGTGGGTGCGGGGGACATCGTTGCGGTGATGGGTCTGAAGGACACCACCACCGGCGAGACCCTGTGCGATCCGAGCAACCCGGTCGTGCTGGAGTCGATGACGTTCCCGGCCCCGGTCATCCACGTGGCCATCGAGCCGAAGACCAAGGGCGACCAGGAGAAACTGTCCACCGCCATCCAGCGCCTCGCCGAAGAGGATCCGACCTTCCAGGTGCGCACCGACGAAGAAACCGGCCAGACGATCATCGCCGGCATGGGCGAGTTGCACCTCGAGGTGCTCGTCGACCGTATGCGCCGGGAGTTCAAGGTCGAGGCCAATGTCGGCAAGCCCCAGGTCGCCTACCGCGAAACCCTCACCAAGCCTGTCGACAAGGTCGATTACACCCACAAGAAGCAGACCGGTGGGTCCGGCCAGTTCGCCAAGGTGCAGATCAGCGTCTCGCCGATCGTCGATGGCGACGGTGGCTATGAATTCGAGAACAAGGTGACCGGTGGTCGCATCCCGAAGGAGTACATCCCCTCGGTCGATGCCGGCTGCCAGGAGGCCATGGAGTTCGGCGTCCTCGCCGGATATCCGATGGTCGACGTCAAAGTCACCCTGCTCGACGGGCAGTACCACGATGTGGACTCCTCGGAGCTCGCCTTCAAGATCGCCGGCTCGATGGCGTTCAAGGAGGCAGCCCGCAAGGCCGCACCGGTCCTGCTCGAGCCGATGATGGCCGTCGAGGTCACCACACCCGAGGACTTCATGGGTGATGTCATCGGCGACCTGAACTCCCGCCGTGGTCAGATCCAGGCCATGGAGGAGCGGATGGGTGCCCGCGTCGTCAAGGCGCTGGTTCCCCTGTCCGAGATGTTCGGTTACGTGGGAGACCTGCGCAGCAGGACCCAGGGCCGGGCCAGTTACAGCATGCAGTTCGACTCCTACGCCCAGGTCCCCCAGGCCGTGGCCACGGAGATCATCGCGAAAGCACGCGGCGAATAGTCGCGGATCCACGTAAAGAAACCGACCAACCCGATCCGCGACAGTCGGACGGAACAACCGAAACAAGGACCAGGAGGAACCTCCCGTGGCGAAGGCGAAGTTCGAGCGCACGAAGCCGCACGTCAACATCGGCACCATCGGTCACATCGACCATGGCAAGACCACGTTGACCGCAGCGATTTCGAAGGTGCTGCATGACAAGATGCCGGATCTGAACCCCTTCACGCCGTTCGACGAGATCGATAAGGCGCCTGAGGAGCGGCAGCGCGGCATCACTATTTCGATCGCGCACGTCGAGTACCAGACCGAGGCACGTCACTATGCGCACGTCGACTGCCCCGGCCACGCCGACTACATCAAGAACATGATCACCGGTGCGGCTCAGATGGACGGCGCGATCCTCGTCGTGGCCGCCACCGACGGCCCCATGCCCCAGACGAAGGAGCACGTGCTGCTCGCCCGTCAGGTTGGCGTGCCCGCGATCGTGGTCGCCCTCAACAAGTGCGACATGGTCGATGACGAGGAGCTCCTCGAGCTCGTCGAGATGGAGGTTCGCGAGCTGCTGAGCACCTACGAGTTCCCCGGCGACGATGTCCCGGTCGTGCGTGTCGCAGCCTTCCCGGCGCTGAACGGCGACGAGAAGTGGGGCGATCAGATCATGGAGCTCATGACCGCGGTCGACACCTACATCGCCACCCCCGAGCGCGAGATCGACCAGCCGTTCCTGATGCCCGTTGAGGATGTCTTCACCATCACCGGTCGCGGCACCGTCGTCACCGGACGTATCGAGCGCGGCATCGTCAAGGTCAACGAGGAGGTCGAGATCGTCGGCATCCGCCCGGAGTCGACCACGACGACCGTCACCGGTGTCGAGATGTTCCGCAAGCTGCTCGACGAGGGTCAGGCGGGCGAGAACGTCGGCCTCCTCCTGCGCGGCACCAAGCGTGACGATGTCGAGCGCGGCCAGGTCGTGTGCAAGCCCGGCTCGATCACCCCGCACACCGAGTTCGAGGCTCAGGTGTACATCCTGTCCAAGGACGAGGGCGGCCGTCACACGCCGTTCTTCGACAACTACCGCCCGCAGTTCTACTTCCGCACCACGGACGTCACCGGCGTCGTGCACCTGCCTGATGGCAAGGACATGGTCATGCCCGGAGACAACACCGAGATGCGCGTGGAGCTCATCCAGCCGATCGCCATGGAGGAGGGTCTGCGCTTCGCTATCCGCGAGGGCGGCCGCACCGTGGGCGCCGGTCGCGTCACGAAGATCCTGAAGTAGTGGACGGGGTGGGTGCCTGCGGGCACCCACCCCCTACACGATGACCTGACGGTTTCCTCTCAACCCAAGAAAGACAGGCAGCTCATGGCAGGACAGAAGATCCGAATCCGGCTCAAGGCCTACGACCACGAGATCATCGACTCCTCGGCGCGCAAGATCGTCGACACGGTGACTCGCACCGGTGCGCAGGTCGCGGGCCCCATTCCGCTGCCGACGGAGAAGAACGTCTACTGCGTCATCCGTTCACCGCACAAGTACAAGGACAGCCGCGAGCACTTCGAGATGCGTACGCACAAGCGGCTGATCGACATCCTGGACCCGACACCCAAGACGGTCGACTCGCTCATGCGGCTCGACCTGCCGGCCGGTGTCGACATCGAGATCAAGCTCTAAGGACGCGAGCGACCATGGGTAGGACAGTGAAGGGAGTGCTGGGCGAGAAGCTCGGCATGACCCAGGTATGGGACGACCAGAACCGCGTCGTCCCGGTGACCGTCATCAAGGCGGGTCCCTGCGTGGTGACCCAGGTGCGCACCCCTGAGGCGGATGGCTACTCGGCCGTCCAGCTCGGATTCGGGGCCATCGACCCACGCAAGGTGACCAAGCCGCAAGCGGGACACTTCGCCAAGGCCGGTGTGACACCGCGCCGCCACATCGTCGAACTGCGCACCGAGGATGCCTCGGAGTTCACGGTGGGGCAGGAGATCGGCGCTGATGCCTTTGCTCCCGGGGACGTCATCGATGTGACCGGGACCACGAAGGGCAAAGGTTTCGCCGGCACGATGAAGCGTCATGGGTTCTCCGGCGTCGGTGCATCCCACGGCGCCCACCGCAACCACCGCAAGCCAGGCTCCATCGGTGGAGCGAGCACTCCCTCGCGAGTGTTCAAGGGGCTGCGGATGGCCGGTCGCATGGGTAATGAGCGCCAGACCGTCCAGGGTCTGACGGTGCATGCCGTCGACGCAGAGCGCGGCCTGATTCTGGTCAAGGGAGCGGTACCCGGACCCAAGGGCGGCCTGGTCCTCGTCCGCTCCACGAGCAAGGCAGAGGCGGTGACCGCATGAGCACCCTCGACATCGTGACTCCTTCAGGTGGCAAGGCCGGTTCGGTCGAACTCCCCGCGGAGATCTTCGACGTGCAGGTCAATGTGCCCCTGATCCACCAGGTGGTCGTCGCCCAGCTCGCCGCGGCCCGCCAGGGGACCCACGACACCAAGACCCGCGGCGAGGTCCGCGGTGGTGGCCGCAAGCCCTATAAGCAGAAGGGCACCGGCCGAGCCCGCCAGGGTTCGATCCGCGCCCCGCACTTCGCCGGTGGCGGCACGGTTCACGGACCCACACCCCGCTCCTACGAGCAGCGCACCCCGAAGAAGATGAAGGCAGCGGCTCTGCGCGGAGCACTGTCTGACCGGGCCCGCGAGGATCGCATCCACGTCATCAGCGCCGTCGTCGAGGGAGAGTCTCCCGCGACCAAGGCGGCCGCAGCGATGCTGGCGTCGATCAGCGACCGGCCCAACCTGCTGCTCGTCGCCACCCGTGAGGACGTACTGACCTGGCTGAGCGCGCGCAACCTTGTCAACGTGCACGTGGTCGCCCCTGATCAGTTGAACACCTACGACGTCCTGGTCAGCGACGACGTGGTCTTCACCGCCGATGCCTTTGCTGAGTTCGTCTCCGGACCGGCCCGTGGGCGTGGCGCGAAGGCCGTCGCTACCGAGTCTGAGGCTGCCACCACGGAGGTGACCGCATGAAGATCGCAGATCCTCGCGACATCCTGCTTGCTCCGGTCATCTCGGAGAAGAGCTACGGGCTGCTCGATGAGAACAAGTACACCTTCCTCGTCGCCCCCCACGCCAACAAGACCCAGATCAAGATCGCGGTCGAAGAGGTCTTCGGCGTGAAGGTCGTCGCCGTGAACACCAACAACCGCGAGGGCAAGAGGGTGCGTACCCGCCGTGGCTTCGGCCGACGCGCAGCGACTAAGCGCGCGATCGTGTCCGTGGCTCAAGGCGAGCGCATCGACATCTTCGGCGGACCGGTCAGCTAGGTCGAGACAGGACAGGACGAGACGACATGGCAATCCGCAAGTACAAGCCGACGACGCCAGGGCGGCGTGGTTCGAGTGTGGCCGACTTCGTCGAGATCACCCGATCCGAGCCGGAGAAGTCCCTGCTGCGCCCGCTCTCCAAGAAGGGCGGCCGCAACAACTCCGGCCGCATCACCACCCGCCACCAGGGTGGCGGCCACAAGCGCGCCTACCGAGTGATCGATTTCCGGCGGGCCGACAAGGACGGCGTGCCGGCGAAGGTCGCCCACATCGAGTACGACCCGAACCGCACGGCACGGATCGCGCTGCTGCATTTCGCTGATGGCGAGAAGCGCTACATCCTCGCTCCGCGTCTGCTCAAGCAGGGAGATCGAGTCGAAACCGGTGCCTCGGCGGACATCAAGCCGGGCAATAACCTGCCGCTGCGCAATATTCCCGTCGGCACCGTGATCCACGCGGTGGAGTTGCGTCCGGGGGGCGGTGCGAAGATCGCGCGCTCAGCCGGTGCCAGCGTCCAGCTGGTGGCCAAGGACGGCCCCTACGCCCAGTTGCGGATGCCGTCGGGTGAGATCCGCAACGTCGACCTTCGCGCTCGTGCGACGGTCGGCGAGGTCGGCAACGCCGAGCAGAGCAACATCAACTGGGGCAAGGCTGGCCGGATGCGCTGGAAGGGTCGTCGACCCACGGTGCGCGGTGTCGCCATGAACCCCGTCGACCACCCGCACGGTGGTGGTGAGGGCAAGACCTCCGGTGGCCGCCACCCGGTTAATCCCGCGGGCAAGCCCGAGGGGCGCACCCGCAAGGCCAAGAAGGCCAGTGACAAGTTCATCGTCCGCCGCCGCAAGACCGGCAAGAAGCGCTAGAGGAGTCGATCGTGCCGAGGAGTCTGAAGAAGGGGCCGTTCGTCGACGACCATCTGATGAAGAAGGTCGAGACGGCGAACGAGGCCAAGAGCAACCAGGTCATCAAGACCTGGTCGCGGCGCTCGATGATCGTGCCCGCGATGCTCGGCCACACGATCGCCGTTCATGACGGACGCAAGCACGTCCCGGTGTTCATCACCGAGCAGATGGTGGGGCACAAGCTCGGGGAGTTCGCCCCGACCCGCACCTTCAAAGGTCACATCAAGGATGACCGCAAGGCCAAGCGTCGCTGACGCACCAGTTCCCAGATCGACCGGAACACGAGAGCACCACACGAGAGCACCACACGAGAGCAAGGGGATAGCGATGGAAGCCAGGGCTTCAGCACGGTTCGTCCGTGTCACGCCCATGAAGGCGCGCCGGGTCATCGACCTCATCCGAGGTCTTCCGGCCGCGGAGGCTCAGGCTGTGCTGCGGTTCGCACCGCAGGCGGCCAGCGAGCCCGTGGGCAAGGTTCTCGACAGTGCTATCGCGAACGCGACGAACAACTTGAACCTCGATCCGCGCACCCTCGTGGTCTCGAAAGCTTTCGTGGATGAGGGTCCGACGATGAAGAGATTCCAACCGCGGGCTCAGGGACGGGCCTATCGGATCAACAAGCGCACCAGCCACATCACGGTGATCGTGGAGCCGGCGCAGGACATGGCCGAGACCGGCGCGAGGAAGGGCTGAGTTATGGGTCAGAAGATCAACCCGAATGGCTTCCGGCTGGGGGTGACCACCGACTTCGCGTCGCGCTGGTTCGCTGACAGCACCAAGCCCGGTCAGTCCTATCGCGACTACGTCAAAGAGGACGTGGCGATCCGCAAGTTGCTCACCGATGGCATGGAGCGCGCTGGCATCTCCCGTGTGGAGATCGAGCGCACCCGTGAGCGCGTGCGCGTGGATATCCACACTGCTCGACCCGGCATCGTGATCGGTCGTCGTGGCGCGGAGGCCGATCGCATCCGCACCGAACTGGAGAAGCTGACCGGCAAGCAGGTGCAGCTGAACATCCTCGAGGTGAAGAATCCCGAGGTCGATGCGCAACTCGTCGCCCAGGGTGTGGCTGAGCAGTTGTCCAGCCGAGTGTCCTTCCGTCGTGCGATGCGCAAGGCGATGCAGTCGACGATGAAGGCTGGTGCCAAGGGGATCCGCGTTCAGGTCTCCGGGCGACTCGGTGGTGCGGAGATGAGCCGCACCGAGTTCTACCGCGAGGGTCGCGTTCCCCTGCACACGCTGCGCGCCGATATCGACTACGGCTTCTATGAGGCCCGGACCACCTTCGGTCGCATCGGGGTGAAGGTGTGGATCTACAAGGGCGATGCGCCCTCGACTCGCGCTGAGCGTGAGGCGGCGGCGGCCGCGGCCCGACTCGGCCAGCGGCAGCGACCTGAGCGTCCGCGTCGGGGAGCCCGCCGCGATGAGGCTGAGATCGCCCCCGAAGAGGCGGCCGTGAGCGCCCCGAGCACCGAGAGCGAGGCATAGAGATGCTGATTCCCCGCAGGGTGAAGCACCGCAAGCAGCACCACCCGACGCGACGCGGTGTCGCCAAGGGCGGAACCGAGGTCACCTTCGGTACCTACGGTCTGCAGGCGCTCGAGCCGGCCTATGTCACCAACCGCCAGATTGAATCTGCGCGTATCGCGATCACCCGTCACATCCGTCGTGGCGGCAAGGTGTGGATCAACATCTACCCCGACCGGCCCCTGACTAAGAAGCCGGCTGAGACCCGCATGGGTTCGGGCAAGGGCTCCCCGGAGTGGTGGGTGGCCAACGTCAAGCCCGGTCGGGTCATGTTCGAGTTGTCCTATCCCAACGAGCGCATCGCGATCGACGCGCTCACCAGGGCGATGCACAAGCTGCCGATGCGCTGCCGCATCGTCCGTCGCGACATCACGAGGGAGGACTGATGGCTGCCGGTACGTCATCGCAGGAATTCCGAGGCCTGTCCGAGGAGGAACTGGTCACCAAACTGCGCGAGGCCAAGGAAGAGCTGTTCAATCTTCGCTTCCAGGGGGCCACGGGGCAGTTGGAGAACCACGGCCGTCTTCGGGCCGTCCGCAAGGACATCGCCCGGATCTACACGGTGATGCGCGAGCGCGAGCTCGGTATCACGCCCATCGAGACCGTCGGTGGTGCCGCATGAGCGAAACGAATGAGATGAGCACGAACGTGGATGAGCGCAACAACCGCAAGGAGCGCGAGGGTTACGTCGTCAGCGACAAGATGGACAAGACAGTCGTCGTCGCCGTCGAGGACCGCTTCAAGCACCCGCTCTACGGCAAGGTGGTCCGCCGCACCAGCAAGCTCAATGCCCACGACGAGGCAAATGCTTGCGGGATCGGCGACCGTGTTCTGCTGATGGAGACCCGACCGCTGTCGGCGACGAAGCGTTGGCGCGTGGTCGAGATCCTCGAGAAGGCTAAGTAGGCCTGACGTGATTGCGGATTTGAACACAAGGAATCGGAGCCTCAAGTGATTCAGCAGGAGTCGCGACTGCGCGTCGCCGACAACACCGGAGCCAAGGAGCTGCTGTGCATTCGCGTGCTCGGCGGATCCGGTCGGCGCTATGCGGGCGTGGGCGACATCATCGTCGCCACGGTGAAAGACGCCATCCCCGGAGGCGGTGTCAAGAAGGGCGAGGTCGTCAAGGCTGTCGTGGTGCGCACCCGCAAGGAGCGGCGCCGGCCTGACGGTTCCTACATCCGGTTCGATGAGAACGCCGCGGTCATCTTGAAGGGTGACGGCGAGCCCCGCGGGACCCGCATCTTCGGTCCCGTCGGCCGCGAACTGCGCGAGAAGAAGTTCATGAAGATCATCTCGTTGGCACCGGAGGTGCTCTGACATGCCCAAAATGTTCGTGAAGAAGGGTGACCGAGTCCAGGTCATCACCGGTAAGGACCGGGGAGTCATCGGCAAGGTCATCGACGTGTTTCCCGACACGGACCGGGTCATCGTCGAGGGCGTCAATCGGGTCAAGCGTCACGCCAAGGTGGGACAGAACACCCGTGGCTCCAAGACCGGCGGCATCATCACCATGGAGGCGCCGATCCATGTCTCCAACGTGATGGTGATCGATCCCGAGGATGAGCGCCCCACCAGGATCGCCTACCGCAAGGAAAAGGCGGAGAAGCGTCGCCCGGACGGTTCGACCTACGAGGTCGTGCGCAATGTCCGCATCTCGAAGCGAACCGGTAAGGAGCTGTAGGGCCATGACGAGCACCACCATCGAGCGGACGAGTCCGCGCTTGCGCACGCGCTACCGCGAGGAGATCGTTCCTGCGCTGCGCGAGCAATTCGGATACGCGAACATCATGCAGGTCCCGACCGTCACCAAGGTCGTGGTCAATATGGGTGTCGGCGAGGCTGCCCGCGACTCCAAACTGATCGAGGGCGCGGTGCGGGATCTGACCGAGATCACCGGTCAGAAGCCCGTCGTCACGCGTGCGCGCAAGTCCATCGCCCAGTTCAAGTTGCGTGAGGGAATGCCGATCGGTGCTCACGTCACGCTGCGTGGTGATCGGATGTGGGAGTTCCTCGACC
>CBFHQG010000045.1:0-16694 GCA_965657825.1 Actinomycetes bacterium
CCGACTATCGGAATAGCGGACCCGATTTCTCCCCACGTCACCGGGTGTCCTATGGTAGGGCGCTGGCCTGGAACGGGATCCTGCGACGGATCGCCTCCCGGTCGACAATCGCAACGCCATGTTCCCCATCGACTCACCGAGTCGAGCGTGCGGTGCGAGCGACGCAAGACGTGACGGAAAGAGGCTATGGCCAAGAAGGACGGTGCCATCGAACTCGAGGGCACCATCGTGGAGTCCCTGCCCAACGCGATGTTCCGGGTGGAGCTCGACAATGGTCATAAGGTCCTCGCCCACATCAGCGGGAAGATGCGGATGCACTACATCCGGATCCTTCCCGATGATCGCGTCGTCGTGGAGCTCTCGCCATACGACCTCACTCGGGGTCGGATCGTCTACCGGTACAAGTGACCGGTGGAATCGGCCCATCAGCAATTCAGTAATAAGGAGCGACCCCGGTGAAGGTCAAGCCCAGCGTCAAGAAGATCTGCGACAAGTGCAAGGTCATTCGTCGTCATGGCCGCGTGATGGTCATCTGCGATAACCCGCGGCACAAGCAGCGTCAGGGTTAGGACCAGGTACGACCAAGCGCGACAGAACGCGTCGAGGTCTTGACCTCGACGCAACCTCCTGAGGGGGAGACAACCCCGAGGGTGGTGAACCACCAGCGATGCCCGACCCCCGGTGCGCCTCGTGCAGGCCACCGGGACGCCACCCCCGGACCACGAGGCCGGGGACCTCACCAGAGGTGTTGAGGACCGGTATCGCCCGAAGACCTCGTGACAGTGGATCCTCGTATGAGGATCAGGAAGAAGAGGAACACCTATGGCACGTCTCGTCGGTGTCGACCTGCCCCGCGACAAGCGGATGGCAGTCGCACTCACCTACATCTACGGCGTCGGTCGAACCCGCGCTGCTGAGGCACTCGCCGCCACCGGGGTCGACCCCAACATGCGCGCGGGTGATCTCACTGACGATCAGCTGGTCGCGCTGCGCGACTGGATCGAGGCCAACCTGCGTGTCGAGGGTGACCTGCGCCGCGAGGTCGCCGGAGATATCCGCCGCAAGGTGGAGATCGGCAGCTACCAGGGCATCCGCCATCGCCGCGGTCTGCCCGTGCGAGGTCAGCGCACGCACACCAACGCGCGCACCCGCAAGGGCCCCCGCAAGACCGTCGCCGGCAAGAAGAAGGTCGGCAAGTAGATCGCGTGAGCCGGTAGCGCATCAGCGCACCGATCCGCACCCGAGACAACCCGCCATCCGCACACCACGAAAGCTGAGGACATGCCTCCAAAGTCAGGAAAGCCCGGCGCCAAGAAGGTGCGCCGCAAGGAGAAGAAGAACGTGGCTCACGGCCACGCTCACATCAAGAGCACGTTCAACAACACGATCGTGTCGATCACCGATCCCAGCGGCGCCGTGATCGCCTGGGCCTCCTCGGGCCAGGTTGGTTTCAAGGGCAGCCGCAAGTCCACCCCGTTCGCCGCTCAGTTGGCAGCGGAAGCCGCTGCTCGCCGCGCCATGGAGCACGGCATGCGCAAGGTGGATGTGTTCGTCAAGGGTCCCGGTTCCGGCCGCGAGACCGCTATCCGCTCCCTGCAGGCCACCGGCCTCGAGGTCGGATCCATCGCCGATGTCACGCCGGTTCCCTTCAACGGGTGCCGCCCGCCCAAGCGCCGCCGCGTCTGAGAAAGGTCGACTAACCCATGGCTCGTTACACCGGACCGGATTGCAAGCGGTGCCGTCGAGAGAAGACAAAGCTGTACCTGAAGGGCTCCAAGTGCGAGTCCGCCAAGTGCCCGTTCGAGAAGCGTCCCTACCCCCCCGGCCAGCACGGTCGCGGACGGTCCAAGGACAGCGAGTACCTGCTGCAGTTGCGCGAGAAGCAGAAGGCGGTGCGCATCTACGGAGTGCTGGAGAAGCAGTTCCGCGGCTACTACCAGGAGGCGCACCGCAAGCAAGGCAAGACCGGTGAGAACCTGCTGCGCATCCTGGAGAGCCGCCTGGACAACGTCGTGTACCGGGCTGGCTTCGCTAAGTCGCGTGACATGGCTCGCCAGCTGGTGCGTCACGGTCACTTCACGGTGAACGGACACAAGGTGGACATCCCCTCCTACCGGGTCCAGCCGCAGGACATCATCGAGGTCCGCCCCGGCTCACGTGAGATGACACCCTTCGTGGTGGCCCACGCCGAGATCGGCGAGAAGGAGGTCCCCGCATGGCTGGAGGTCGTGCCGTCCAAGATGCGGATCCTCGTGCACTCACTGCCCGCACGCCAGGTGATCGACACTCCGGTCCAGGAGCAGTTGATCGTCGAGTTGTACTCCAAGTAGTCACCCCGGCGCTCACCTCGAGCGCCCCCCGATGCGCGACGTCAAATAGCGGTCGTCGCCGAAAGGACGATACGAAGTGCTGATCTCACAGCGGCCCACGCTCACCGAAGAGTCCGTCCACGACTACCGATCGCGGTTCATCCTCGAGCCCCTCGAGCCGGGATTCGGCTACACCATGGGCAACTCGCTCCGCCGAACCCTGCTGTCGTCCATCCCGGGCGCTGCGGTCACCAGCATCCGCATCGATGGTGTGCTCCACGAGTTCACGACCGTTCCGGGCGTCAAGGAGGACGTCACCGAGCTGATCTTGAACATCAAGCAGCTCGTGGTCTCCTCCGAGCATGACGAGCCGGTCGTGATGTACCTGCGCAAGCAGGGCCCCGGCGCAGTCGTCGCGGCGGACATCGCTCCTCCGGCTGGCGTCGAGGTGCACAACCCCGACCTGCACCTGGCGACGCTGAACGGCAAGGGGAAATTGGAGCTCGAGCTCGTCGTCGAGCGCGGCCGCGGCTACGTCTCGGCATCGTTGAACAAGCAGCCCGGTCAGGAGATCGGACGCATCCCCGTCGATTCGATCTATTCACCGGTGCTGAAGGTCACCTACAAGGTGGAGGCGACCCGCGTCGAGCAGCGGACCGACTTCGATCGCTTGGTCATCGACGTCGAAACCAAGCCGTCCATCCGCCCGCGCGATGCGATGGCATCCGCCGGCAAGACACTCGTCGAGTTGTTCGGCTTGGCTCACGAGCTGAACATGGACGCCGAGGGAATCGATATCGGTCCTTCGCCGGCCGACGCCTTCGCCGCGGAGCAGTTGTCGACACCGATCGAGCAGCTCGATCTCACCGTGCGGTCGTACAACTGCCTCAAGCGTGAGGGCATCCACACCGTCGGCGAGTTGATCTCGCGTAGCGAGGCAGACCTGCTCGACATCCGTAACTTCGGCACGAAGTCCATCGATGAGGTCAAGGTCAAGTTGGACACTCTCGGCCTGGCACTGAAGGACAGCCCGCCTGGATTCGACCCCGGCGCCGCGGTGTACTTCGCCGATGATGACGATGACAACCTCGGATTCGCCGAGGACGAGCAACTGTAGTTCCGGCCACCGACCTTCGCGACGCACAGCCTGTGTCGTGAAAGCCCAAGGAGTATCGACATGCCCACGCCCACGAAGGGCCGCCGCCTCGGTGGCGGACCTGCCCACGAACGCTTGATGCTGGCCAACCTCGCTACGGCGTTGTTCGAGCATGGCCGCATCACCACGACGCAGGCCAAGGCCAAGCGGCTGCGCCCTCTCGCCGAGCGCATGATCACCTTCGCCAAGCGAGGCGACCTAGCGGCCCGCCGCCGGGTGCTCGCGGTGGTGCGGGACAAGTCAGTCGTGCACACGCTGTTCACCGAGATCGGGCCGAACTACGCCGGTCGCCCCGGTGGTTACACCCGCATCACCAAGATCGGTCCCCGCAAGGGTGACAACGCCCCCATGGCTGTCATCGAACTCGTCGAGCCGATGGCCGAGGCCGTGGTAGCCGAGGCCACCGGCGCAACGAAGCGCGCAGCCAAGGAGTCAGCGGCCAAGCAGACAGCCGCCAAGGAGACAGCCGCCAAGGAGACGCCGGCGACGTCCGACCTGACCGACGAGGCAGTGACCGATGAGGCAGTGACCGACGAGGCAGTGACCGATGAGGCAGTGACCGAAGTGGCCGCTGCCGACGTACCGGCTGAGCCCGCCGAGGAGGATTCCCCGGCACAGTTCGATGCCGAGGAGGCTGCCGAGGTCGTCGATGAGGTCAGCGAGTCAGCCGCGCAGCGCGCTGAGGACCTCGCCGCGGACGCCGAGGCGGAGGACCCCAAGGCCTGAGGATGGCCCCGCGCGAGGTGCCGGCCCAGTCGCTGCGCTGGCGCTGGGATGTCGCCTACGACGGCACTGACTTTCATGGTTGGGCTCGCCAACCTGGGTTACGCACGGTCGAGCAGACCCTCGCTGATGCGATCGGGACGATCCTGCATTCGGGTTCTGCAGTCGATCTCGTGTGCGCGGGGCGGACTGATACCGGGGTCCATGCGCGCGGGCAGGTGGTCCACGTCGATGTGCCGATCGCCTCACTACCCGGGGTCGACCCGTCAGTCCGAATCGACCCCTCCATCGGAATCGATGATGCCGTCGCAGGTGATGTCGCACGCACGCTGCTGCGGCGGATCGACGGTGTCCTGCCACCCGATGTGGCCGTGCGAGGGCTGCGCCCGGTGAGCGGTGACTTCGATGCGCGATTCTCCGCGCTCTCAAGGCGCTACGCCTATCGGGTCAGCGACACCCCGGAGTCTTCGGATCCGCTGCGGATCCGGGACGTTCTCGACCTCCCGAGGAGGCTGGACCTCGAGGCGATGAACCGCGCTGCAGAGCACCTGCTCGGTGAGCATGACTTCGCGGCTTTCTGTCGGCGTCGAGCGACCCCGGGGGAGCGTCAGGCGGGGGAGCGCCAGGATCGGCCTGTGGCCACGACGGTGCGCAGGCTCCTCACCTGCACCTGGACCCGTGATTCCGGCGGTCGAGCGGTGCTGGATATCCGCGCCGATGCGTTCTGCCATTCGATGGTCCGAGCGATCGTCGGGGCCCTCATCGCCGTCGGAGAGGGCCGTCGGGATCCATCCTGGGTGCCGGAGGTCCTCGCGGCGGGAGTCCGTGATCCGGGGGTCCGGGTGATGCCGGCGCGGGGCCTGACCCTCGAGGAGGTCGTCTACCCGCCTCCCGAGGAATGGGCGCGGCGGCAGGCGAGCACCCGTTCGGTGCGCACCCCGCTTTGACCAGGTCTGACAGGCAGCGGTACGCTCGGGGGTCGTTGTGTCCGTTGATGGGCACTCCTCCCGTCGGGGATTCGGCGGGATCACATGGGAAGTGAAGGTCCAGCGGTGCGCACGTATTCTCCGAAGCCCGGCGAGGTCACCCGCCAGTGGCACGTCATCGATGCCACCGACGTCGTGCTCGGTCGCCTCGCCTCCCATGTCGCCACCCTGCTGCGCGGGAAGCACAAGCCGACCTACGCCCCGCACGTCGACACCGGTGATTTCGTCATCGTGATCAACGCCGACAAGGTCGTGCTCACCGGCTCCAAGCTCGAGCAGAAGATGGATCATCGTCACTCCGGATACCCCGGCGGTCTGCGCAGCACCTCCTATGAGCGGCTGCTGGTGGAGAACCCCCGACGGGTGATCGAGAAGGCGGTCAAGGGCATGCTGCCGCACAATCGCCTAGCCCGTCAGCAACTGTCGAAGCTGAAGGTGTACGCGGGTCCGCAGCACCCCCACTCCGCCCAGCAGCCCGAGCCCTTCACCATCTCGCAGGTCGCCCAGTAGCCTGCGGGCGCTGCGCGCGAAAGGACATCCCGTGACCACCGAGCCTGACATGGACATCGTCGCTGACATCGATAGTGATGTCGAAGACGAGACTCCCTCTTCCTACACCTCTGAGACGCCCGGCATGGTGGCGCGCTCGGATCGACCGGTCGTGACCGCTCCCGGTGCCGCCACTGGGCGCCGCAAGGAGGCCATCGCCCGGGTGCGCCTCGTGCCCGGTACCGGTCGCTGGACGATCAACGGGCGCAGCCTGGAGGAGTACTTCCCCAACCGCGTCCACCAGCAGATCGTCAACGAGCCGTTCGTCACCCTCGGTCAGCCCGGGCGGTTCGACGTGATCGCCCGCATCCACGGGGGTGGCATCTCCGGCCAAGCCGGAGCCCTGCGTCTCGGGGTGGCCCGTGCGCTCAACGAGATCGATGCTGAGGGCAATCGTGGCGACCTCAAGCGAGCCGGTTTCCTCACCCGCGATGCGCGGGTGAAGGAGCGCAAGAAGTACGGCCTGAAGAAGGCCCGCAAGGCGCCGCAGTACAGCAAGCGCTAGGAGCCCGGCGTGGGCCGGTTGTTCGGCACCGATGGTGTTCGGGGGCTCGCCAATAGCGAGGTGACCGCGGCGCTGGCGATGAGTCTGGCGGAAGCTGCCGCACGCGTCCTATCCGTGGACTCCGACGGGCGCCCCGTCGCTGTCGTCGGCCGAGACCCCCGGGCCAGTGGCGAGTTCCTCGAGGCAGCCGTGGTCGCGGGTCTGGCAGGGGCCGGCATGGACGTCCTGCTCGCAGGGGTGATCCCCACCCCCGGCCTGGCCTATCTGACCGCGGCTGAGAATGCTGACCTCGGGGTGATGATCTCCGCCTCGCACAACTCCATGCCCGATAACGGAATCAAGTTCTTCTCCGCAGGTGGGCGCAAATTACCCGATGTGATCGAGGACGCCATCGAGGCGATCCTCGATGAGACGTGGGACCGGCCGACCGGTCCAGCCGTGGGTCGGGTGCGAGCGTTGGATGATGCGGCTGCGCGATATGTGCAGCATCTGCTCGACTCGCTCACTGCGCCGCTGGACGGAATCCGCGTCGTCGTCGACTGCGCCAATGGTGCGGCATCCCAGGTTGCACCCGAGGCTCTGCGACGTGCCGGGGCCGAGGTTATCGCGATCCACGCGAGCCCCGACGGACTCAACATCAATTCCGGATGCGGCAGCACCCACCTGGAGGACCTGGTCGCCGCGGTCGTGGAGCATGGAGCCGATGCGGGCATCGCCCACGATGGGGATGCCGACAGATGCCTGGCTATTGATTCGCATGGAGAACTCGTCGATGGCGACCAGATCATGGCGATCCTGGCTCTCGCCATGCGCGACAGCGGGGACCTTGCCCACGGCACGGTCGTGGCGACAGTGATGTCGAACCTCGGGTTCACCCTGGCGATGGAGGAGGCGGGTATCGACGTCGTCCAGACCGCGGTGGGTGACCGCTACGTACTCGAGGAGATGCTCGCTCACGACTACGTCCTGGGTGGCGAGCAGAGTGGTCACATCGTATTGACGCGCCATGCGACGACAGGCGATGGAGTCCTGACCGCGCTGGCTGTCCTGGCTCGGATGGCCGCTACCGGCCGGAGCCTTGCTGAGTTGGCATCGGTGATGACTCGTTTGCCGCAGGTGCTGGTCAATATCCCCGGGGTGGACCGCACCCGACTGGATGATTCCGGGGTTGTCGACGTGGTCGCTGAGGTCGAGCAGCGATTGGGGTCGACCGGGCGGGTGCTCCTGCGACCCTCAGGAACCGAGCCGCTCGTGCGCGTCATGGTCGAGGCGCCCACGGCTGCCGAGGCTGAGACCGCTGCGCAGCAGATCGCCGATGTCGTGCGTGAGCGGCTGAGGCTCTCCGACTGAGGCGATCCGTCGCCGCCTGCCGCAGCCACTCTCCGTGGACTTTCAGCGTACGCTGGCAGCCATGTGCGGGATCGTGGGTTACGTCGGCGAGAAGCAGGCACTCGAGGTCGTCGTCGAGGGACTGCGCAGGCTGGAGTACCGCGGCTACGACTCCGCCGGTGTTGCTGTGGTGGCTGATGGGCGTCTCCATGTTCGGAAGAAGGCAGGCAAGCTCGCCAATCTGGAGAGTCTGCTCGGCGAGGATCCACTGGAGGCCGCCACTCTCGGGATCGGGCATACGCGCTGGGCTACGCACGGTGGCCCCACCGATGCCAACGCGCATCCGCATGTCAGCGATGACGGCCGTGTCGCGGTGATCCACAACGGCATCATCGAGAACTTCGCCGAGTTGCGAGCGGAGCTCACCGCAGCGGGGGTGCTGTTGAACTCCGAGACGGACACCGAGGTGGTGGCGCACCTGCTCGCCGCGCAGCTTCCCGCGTGTGATGGCGACCTATCAGAAGCCATGCGCCGAACCTGCCGCCGACTGGATGGTGCCTTCACTCTCGTCGCGGTTGTGGCAGACGATGTGGACGTCGTTGTCGCAGCGCGTCGCAATTCCCCGCTCGTCGTGGGATTGGGCCAGGGCGAGAATTTCGTCGCCTCCGATGTGGCAGCCTTCGTCGCGCACACTCGAGACGCTCTCGAGCTCGGTCAGGATCAGGTGGTCACGATCTCGCGGGAAGCCGTCGAGGTCACCGACTTCGACGGAGCGCCGGTCGAGGCGACCCCGTTCACGATCACCTGGGACCCTGCGGCCGCGGAGAAGGGCGGCTATGACCTGTTCATGCTCAAGGAGATCGCTGAGCAACCCAAGGCGGTAGCCGATTCGTTGCGCGGCCGTGTCGATCGCGAGGGGCGACTCCATCTCGATGAGATGCGCCTCACCGATGCTGATCTGCGCGAGATAGACAAGATCCTCGTCATCGCCTGTGGAACGGCGTACCACGCGGGGCTCGTCGCCAAGTACGCCATCGAACACTGGACTCGGATCCCCGTCGATGTCGAACTCGCCAGCGAATTCCGATACCGCGATCCGATCGTCGACTCGCGGATGCTCACCATCGCGATCTCCCAGTCCGGTGAAACGATGGACACCCTCATGGCGTTGCGGTACGCGCGCGAACAGGGATCCCGGGCCCTGGCCATCTGCAACACCGTGGGTTCGACCATCCCGCGCGAATCCGATGGTGTTCTCTACACCTATGCGGGCCCCGAGATCGCCGTAGCCTCGACGAAGGCGTTCTTGACGCAGATCATCGCGGCCTACCTCGTCGGCCTCTACCTGGCCCAGGTTCGCGGGAACATGTTCGGTGATGAGATTGCGGCGGTGCTCCGCGACCTGAGTGACACACCCCAGGCGGTCGACCTCGTCCTCGACACCTCCGAGGGAGTCCAGGAACTCGCGGCGGAACTCGCCGATGCCCGCTCGGTCCTGTTCATCGGTCGCCATGTCGGGTACCCCGTTGCACTCGAGGGTGCACTGAAGTTGAAAGAACTCGCCTATATGCACGCGGAGGGATTCGCTGCCGGTGAGTTGAAACATGGCCCCATCGCTTTGATCGAACCCGGCGTTCCGGTGGTGTGCATCGTCCCATCGCCTCGGGGACGTGCGGTACTGCACGACAAGGTCATCAGCAATATCCAGGAGGTACGAGCTCGAGGCGCGACCACGGTCATCATCGCCGAGGAGGGGGATGAGTCGGTCGTCCCGTACGCCGATCACATCATCCGAGTCCCCGCGGTGCCGACCCTCATGCAGCCGCTGGTGTCCACCGTCCCGCTCCAGGTCTTCGCATGCGCGATGGCGACGGCCAAGGGCCATGATGTCGATCAGCCCAGGAACCTGGCCAAGTCGGTCACGGTCGAATAGCGCGGCGCGCCGGCTCGTGATCATCTCCATCGGGATCGATACCGTCCATATCCCGCGTTTCACCACCATCATCGAACGCCGCCCGACGATCGTCGATCGGCTCTTCACCGCGCAGGAGTCCTGCCACCCCGCTGATGGACGCCGGCGGGGTGCATCCTCGCTCGCGGCTCGCTTCGCCGCCAAGGAGGCGGTCGCCAAGGCGCTCGGGGCACCGGGTGGATTGCATTGGCATGACTGCCTGATCTTGACCGACGAGTCCGGCCGCCCGCGGGTGGAGGTGACCGGCACGGTCGCGGCCGCGGCGGCTAGTCAGGGCATCGACCGCTGGCACGTGTCCCTCACCCACGACGGTGACTACGCGGTAGCGCAGGTCGTCACCGAAGGCGTATGAGGCAGGATCGACCGTCATGAGCATCGGCGTGTACGAGGTGGCCCAGGTGCGGGCAGCCGAAGCCGCGCTCATGGCGCGGGTACCGGAGGGATCCCTCATGCAGCGGGCGGCAGCCGGTCTTGAGGCGTTCCTCGCACGCATGCTGACGGAGATTCGAGGTGGTGTCGTCGGCAGCAGGGTGGTCGTTCTCGTGGGTTCGGGCAATAACGGGGGGGACGCACTGTGGGCGGCCGCCGGGCTCGCCCGTCGTGGGGCTCGCGTCGACGCGGTCACCCTTTCCGATGGCTGGCACACCGAGGGGATGTCGGCCCTGCTTGGCGCAGGTGGCCGGATGCGAGCGGCCAGCGATCCGCCTCCCCGCGATCACGCGGGCCTCTCGGGCTTGATCGAGAGCGCTGATGCGATCGTCGACGGGATCACCGGAATCGGGGGACGCGGAGGGCTGCGGGGGTCTGCCCGGGACATCGCGCGGTGGGTGTCGGCGAGTGGCGCGTTCGTGGTCGCGGTCGATATTCCCAGTGGCGTCGATGCGGACACCGGAGCAATCGGAGACGGTACCGATGATGCATCCGCCGGCAGCGGCGAATGCATCATGGCGGATGCCACCGTCACCTTCGGCTGTCTGAAGCCGGGTCTCCTCGTCGCTCCGGGTCGATTCCCGTCCGGTGCGCTGCACCTCGTCGACATCGGCCTCGATGCTGACCTGGGGGAACCACGCTGTCAGGTCCTCGATGAACTCGATATCGCGCGGTGCCTGCCCGAGCCGCAGGACGCTGACTATAAATACTCGCGCGGAGTAGTAGGTGTCGGCGCGGGCAGTCGGCAATATCGGGGAGCAGGATTCCTGGCCACCGATGCCGCGCGTGCTTCAGGAGTCGGCATGGTCCACTACCTGGCTTTCGATGATGAACTCGGTCACGCGATCGCGGCGCGGCTGTGGGATGTCGTCGTCTCGGCCGATATCGACGATCCCCGCATCACCGGGTATGCGGTCGGTCCCGGATGGGGTGGCGATGACTCCACCGACGAGCATCTGCACGAGATCCTGGCCGGTGATGTTCCTGTCGTGGTCGATGCTGATGGCCTGCGTGTGCTTGCCCGGCATCCGGAGTGGGTGCGGGAGCGGAGTCGTCGGGCAGGAGTCACCGTGATCACTCCGCACGAGGGGGAGTTTCGGGCACTCGGCTTCGAGATCGGTCGGGACCGACTTGATGCGACCCGACGAGCCGCGGAGGATCTGGAGTGCGTGGTGGTGTTGAAGGGCCCCGGCACGATCATCGCCACCCCGGAGGGGTCGTCCTACGTCGATACCTTCGGGACCGCCGTATTGGGCACGGCAGGCAGCGGCGATGTGCTGACCGGGCTGATGGGCGGGATGCTCGCTGCGGCACGGGCACGTGAGGGTGCACTCACCGTTGATGGTGCGGCCCTGGTGAGTGCAGCGGCGGTGGGGGTGCACGGGATCGCGGGACGGCTTGCGGCACACGGTGGGCGCCCCGTCACCGCGATGGATATCGCGCACGCGATACCCGACGCCATCGCTCAGGTCCGACGCGGTGGGCGGTGATCGAGGTGACTCCGGCTGCTTCGCTCGTGCGCGCTGAGGCCGTGATCGATCTGGACGCCATCGTGGCGAACATCGAACGTCTGCGATCGGAGACGACAGCGCAGATCATGGTCGTGGTCAAAGCCGACGCCTACGGCCACGGAATGCTGCCCGTCGCCCGATGCGCACGAGGTCAGGCTGTCGGGTGGTTGGGGGTGGCACTGCCAGAGGAGGCGCTGGCGCTACGAGCCGCGGGTGATTCCGGGCGCATCCTGGCGTGGCTGATGACCCCGGGACAGGACAGTCTCGTGGAGAGCCTGCGACAGGAGGTCGACCTCGGGGTCTCCACCGAGTGGGCGATGAGCGAAGTGATCGAGGCTGCGCGTGTGGAACGCATCCGCGCACGGGTGCACCTGAAGGTCGACACCGGCCTCGGTCGAGCTGGCGCGACTCTCCACGAGTGGGCTGAGCTGGTCGCAATGGCACGCGCGGGTAGCGACGAAGGGCTGGTTGACGTCGTCGGTGTGTGGTCGCACCTGGTGTCCGGTGAAGATCCGGATTCACCGATCACCACAGAGCAGGCGCGGGTGTTCGGCGAGGCGCTCGCTACGGTGCGCGAAGCTGGTCTTTCGCCGGAGTGGATCCATCTGGGGAATTCCGGTGCCACGCTCTCCGGGGTGACCCGCGAGTGGGGGATCGGCGACACGCTCGTACGCACCGGGATTGCCGTCTACGGCATCACGCCGGGGCGGATCATGGGCGAGGCTTCCAGTCTGGGACTCCAACCGGCGATGACGCTGCGCGCGCGACTGGCTCAGGTGAAGCAGGTCCGGGCCGGCCACGGTGTCTCCTACGGTCATCACTGGGTCGCAACGCGTGATACGCGGTTGGGTCTGGTTCCGCTGGGATATGCCGACGGACTGCCGCGGACAGCTCAGACCCCCGAGGTCTTCATCGCCGGTCGCCGCTGCCCGGTGGTCGGCCGGATCGCCATGGATCAGTGCGTGGTCGATCTGGGAGATCTCGACGTCGACCCGGGTGAGGAGGTCATCGTCTTCGGATCCGGCCACGATGGTGAACCGACCGCCGAGGAGTGGGCAGCCTGGGCCGACACGATCGGCTACGAGATCGTCACCCGCATCGGACCACGGGTGCCGCGTCGTTACCTCGGCCAGGCAGTGTCGGAGGGGGAGTCGGCGACCGATGGGTGATGCGATGGGTGCAGCTGGTCGCGGAGCGTTGACGCTCGCGGCGGTGGCCGGAGGCGCAGCACTCGGTGCACTCGCCGAGCGGGTGTGGTCACATCGGCGCCTCTCCGAGTCACCCGTCCCCGCTGACCCGGTGATCCCGCACGGAACCGAGATTCGACGGATTCACAGCGCGGGCGGTGGCATCCTCCATGCTGAGATCGACACTCCCGCCGGTTGGGCTCCCGGTGATCCCACGGTCGTCCTCGTACATGGTTTCGCCCTCGACCTGTCGACGTGGCAGCACCAGCGCCGGGCCTTACGCGAGGTGGGCCGGGTCATCGTGTACGACCACCGAGGTCATGGGCGTTCAGCGGGCGCCTACGACCCCGGGAGCGGTGTCGACATCGAACGGCTCGGCAGTGATCTGGCCGAGGTGATCGAGGCGTGCGCTCCGCACAGCGAGATGGTCCTCGCGGGGCATTCCATGGGTGGCATGACGATCATGGAACTCGCACTGCAGCAGCCGGACTGGTTCGGCACTCGTGTGCGAGGGTCCGCCCTGCTGGCGACTTCGGCAGGCCCGATCGCCACGGTGACCCTCGGGTTGCCCAAACCCCTCGCGCGGGTCGCGCACCGACTTGCTCTCACCGTGGAAAACCTTGTCGAACAGGACTGGCTCGCCGGAGTCGTCACCCGTATCCGTGGTTCAGGCAGCGATGTCAGTCGGATCCTCACTCGAACCTATGCCTTCGGTGACACCGCACCCGAACATGGCACCGCGCTCGTCGCGCACTTACTGGGCTCCACCCCGCTCCCGGTGGTCGGGAATCTTCTCGCTGACATTGGCCGACATGATCGGCGTCATGCACTCGAGGTACTGGAGCGGGTTCCCGTGCTCATCATCGTCGGGACCGACGATCGATTGACTCCCGCGGGTCATTCGCGCCGGATACACCAGGTCATCGATTCCTCTGAGCTCATCCTGCTCGAAGGAGTAGGCCACATGCTCACCCTCGAGGATCCCGAGCCCATCGACGATGCCCTGGTCGGGTTCATCCGTCAGGTTTTCGGCCCGTCTTCGAAGGCCATCGCGTGAGTTCCTCGCCGTCTTCGACCCCCGGAGAGGGATCTGCGCGGATGGTCGTGGATCTCGTCGGTGCTGACGCCACCGAGGCGCTCGGCCGGCGACTGGCTGACCTCGTCAGGGCAGGGGATCTGATCATCTTGACCGGAGGGCTCGGGGCGGGCAAGACGACCCTTACGCGAGGACTCGGCACGGCTTTGGGGGTGCGCGGCCCGATCACGAGCCCGACCTTCGTCGTCGCTCGTCATCACCCGCATCTCACCGGAGGGACAGGGCTCATCCACGTCGATGCCTACCGTGTGGGATCCGTGGCGGAGATCGACGACCTCGATCTGCTCGACCGGGCCGGCGAGGCAGTCACGGTCGTGGAGTGGGGCGCGGAACGGGTGGAGCACCTGTCACCGAACCGTCTGCACCTCCACCTTGCTGAGGACGAACATGATCCGCTCCTGCGACGAGTCAGGATCGAGGCGATCGGCCCACGCTGGGCCGGGATCGATCTCACGGTCCTACAGCCACCTGCGGATGCTTGACTAGCGCGGTGATCGTTCTCGCTCTCGATACGGCGACCGCCGCAACGACGGTCGCCGTTCTCGGTCCGGGAGTCCAGGCGAGTCGGACCGTCATCGATGCGCACGGACACGTCGAATCCCTCGCACCCCTCATCGAAGGTGTTCTCGCAGCATCGACAGGGAGCGCGCTTGCCATCGATGTGGTCGCCTGCGGTGTTGGACCTGGGCCCTTCACCGGGCTGCGTGTCGGAGTGGCTACGGCCATCGCCATGGGGACGGTGTGGCAGCGACCGATCGTCGGGGTGTGCACCCATGAGGTCCTGGCTCGAGCTGCCCTGCGTACCGTGTCCGATGTCACCGAGTGGATACCCGATGGTGGGGATGCAGTGATCGTGGCGACCTCGGCTCGACGGGTCGAATGTCACGTCTCCCGGTATGACATCGAGGGGCGGTGCGTGTCTGGTCCGGTGGTCATGTCCCATGATGAGACGCGATTGCTGATCAGCGAGTCCGGTGCTGTCGTGGCAGGTGACGCGTGGCCCCTCCTCACTCCGGACCTGATCGAGAGGCGGCGCGGTCCGAACTACCCCGAGGCACTCGACCTGGCCGCGATCGTGCAGGAGCGACACGAGTCGGGGGAGGCGTGGCCGGATGATGACGAACTCGACGGCGCGCTCCTCGATGTGGCCCTCGAGTCGGCGAACGCGCGCGGAGCGTCGACGGCGGCCTACCTCGCTCGCCGGCGGCATGCCGGGCGTGTTCTGCTTCCGGCTCGCCCGCTGTATCTGCGCCAGCCTGATGCGGTGCCGTCAGCCGATCGCATCGCTGCTGCAAAGGACCCGCGGTGATGGCTCCACAAGATGGGTCCTTGAGTTCGTGGACGGCGAACCCCGGTGCCCTGTCTGATGACGTCATCTCGATCTCACCCATGCGGTGGTGGCACATCGAGCAGGCGATGGTCTGGGAGTCCGAACTCTTCGCGAATTCAGCATGGAGTGCGGCGCAGATGTGGTCGGAACTGGCTCGCGAGCAGCGCCGCTACTACGTGCTGACCGCAGCCGGTGAAGGAACCGATATGCCGGAGTCGGTTCTGGGCTACGCGGGGATCTCGATCCTGGCACCGGATGCGGATGTGCAGACAGTTGCGGTCGCACCTTTCCTGCAGGGGCGAGGCTGGGGAAGGCGGCTGGTGGTTCGACTCCTCGAGGATGCGGCGAAATCGGGATGCACGCAGGTCATGCTAGAGGTCCGTGCCGACAACGAAGCGGCTCTCGCTCTCTATGAGGGGCTCGGCTTCGAGGTGATCGCCCGACGTACCGCCTACTACGGGCCGGGTGAGGATGCGCTCATCATGAGACTGCGACCGCTGACTCCGGGTAGTCCCGCATGAACCCCTCCCCTTCGCAAGTGCCACTCGTCATGGGGATCGAAACCTCGTGTGATGAGACGGGTGTCGCCTTCGTGCGAGGACGCGAGCTGCTGGCCGATGTGATCGCTTCGAGTGTGGAAGAGCAGGCGCGCTTCGGGGGAGTCGTACCCGAAGTCGCCTCGCGCGCCCACGTCGAGGCACTGCAGACCACCCTGGAGGCCGCCCGCCATGAGGCGGGAGTCGCCTGGGGTGATGTGGATGCCGTGGCGGTCACCGCCGGACCGGGTCTGGTCGGCGCACTGCTCGTCGGCGTCGCTGCCGCGCAGGGGTTGGCTCTCGCCCTCGATCGTCCGCTCTACGGGGTGAATCACCTGGCCGCGCACGTCGCGGTGGACCGACTGGTACATGGCGAACTTCCGCAACCGGCGCTGGCCCTTCTTGTCTCGGGCGGTCACACGTCGCTCCTGCGCGTCGACGATGTCACGGCGCAGGTCACGCCGATCGGACAGACCCTCGACGATGCAGCCGGAGAGGCGTTCGACAAGATCGCCCGACTCCTTGGTCTGCCCTTTCCCGGCGGACCGGCCATCGACGCCCACGCCCGAGCTGGTGACCCGGCGTCGATCGATTTCCCCCGCGGCCTGATGTCCGGCGACGAGCACCGCCATGATTTCTCCTTCTCCGGGCTGAAGACCGCGGTGGCGCGATGGATGAGGGATCGCGAGCGTGCAGGCGAGTCGATCCGCGTTGCGGATGTCGCGGCGGCCTTCCAGGAGGCAGTGGTGGATGTCTTGAGTGCCAAAGCCGTGCGGGCATGCCGGGATGAGGGAATCGAGCACCTCATTCTCGGAGGCGGAGTCGCCGCGAACTCCCGGCTACGTGAACTGGTCGTCCAACGGGCGGGCGGTGCGGGGATCGAGGTACGTATCCCCCCGCCGAGGCTATGTACCGATAACGGAGCCATGGTCGCCTCGCTGGGGGCGGCGCTGGTCGAGCGGGGCGTGCGGCCCTCCTCCCTCGGCCTGGGAGCTGATTCGTCCCTCCCCGTGACCGAGATCACCCTCCCCTGACACCCCACCACCGTGACTCAGACGCAATGAGTGGGTGTGGCT
>CBFHQG010000046.1:0-16577 GCA_965657825.1 Actinomycetes bacterium
GGGCGGGCACGATGATGGGGCCGCTGGAGCGCCCCGATGGTGGTCCGGTGGCGTGGTTCGTCTACACCGATCACACGACGGTGCCCCAGGTGTACACCTTCGATGCTCGCACGATGTCCCTTGAACTATCCGCAGTCCCTCCGGGTGTCGTCGACGTGCCGACGGTGCACTCCCAGCAGGTCACCTACACCAGCGCGGATGGAACGCAGGTGCGCATGTTCGTCCTGTCGCCCACCGCACAACCTGATGGTCCGCGGCCGACGATCCTGTACGGATACGGCGGCTTCGGCATTCCGCTGTCGCCGGGGTACTCCGCGACGATCCTGGCCTGGATCGAAGCCGGCGGGGTGTGGGCCGTGGCGAATCTCCGCGGTGGCGGCGAAGAGGGCGAGGAGTGGCACCGCGCCGGCATGCTGGGCCAGAAGCAGAACGTCTACGACGATTTCCATGCTGCCGCGGAGTGGTTGATCGACAACGGGTGGACCACCCGAGAGCAGTTGGCGATCAATGGCGGATCCAACGGCGGCTTACTCGTCGGGGCGGCGATGACGCAGCGACCTGATCTGTACAACGCCGTGGTGTGCGTCGCGCCATTGCTGGACATGATCCGCTACACGACGTCCGAGCTCGGTCCGACCTGGACGGTCGAGTACGGAGACCCTGACGACCCCGAGCAGTTCGGCTGGCTCATCGACTACTCGCCCTATCACCGGGTCGAGGCGGGCACCGACTACCCGGCGACGATGTTCGTCGCCTTCGACAACGACACGCGCACCGACCCCATGCACGCCCGCAAGATGTGCGCGGCAGTTCAGCATGCGACGACCGGCACACGGCCGGTCGTGATCCGTTCCGAGGGGGATGTCGGACACGGCATGCGCTCGATCTCCCGGGCTGTCGAGGAGTCCGCGGATATCGTGGGCTTCGCAGCGCACTGGACAGGCCTGGACTCCCCCACGACCTAAGGGCTATCGATGGACAGCACCGACGACAGCTCGATCATCGAGCAGTTCTGGAGCGCCCTGGACATCATTCCTTTCGATGAGGTCCTGCGCATCGCGATCATCCTGATCCTCGCGCTGGTCAGCCACCTGATCGTGACGAAGGTGATCAAGGCTTTCGTCCGCCGCACGATCAAGCGGGCCCCCCAGAAGCAGCTGGCGAATCGCAGGCAGCTGACCGATCCGGACCAGATGATCGCCGAGGCTCTCCTGGAGCGCACCGCGCAGCGCGCTCAGGCATTCGGCACCCTCCTACGTAGTGCGGCGGTCATCATCATCTGGACGGTCGCCATCATCACGATCCTGTCGATCATCGGGATCAACGTCACCCCGATTCTCGCGAGCGCGGGGGTCGCAGGAATCGTGATCGGCTTCGGCGCGCAGACCCTCGTGGCCGACTACCTCGCTGGTATCTCGATGATCTTCGAGGATCAACTCGGTGTCGGCGATGTGGTGAACACCGGCCAGGTGCTGGGCGTCGTCGAAGAGGTCGCCCTGCGATACACCCGGATCCGCGACTTCTACGGAACGGTCTGGTACATCCGCAACGGCCAGATGCAATTCGTCGCCAACCAGTCGCAGGGATGGACGTACGTGCTGCTGGATATGCCGGTCGCCTTCGACACCGACCTCAACCACCTCCGTGAGGTCGTCAACACCGAGGGGTCACGGCTGTTCGCAGAGCAGGCCGAGGGGGGCGATCTGCTCGAGGCCCCCTACTTCGGTGGGGTCGAGGCGATCGCCGGAGATGCGGTCACCGTGCGGATCATGGGGCGAATCCGCCCACCCAATCAGTTCGCGGTGATCCGCGGGGTCCGCGGTGCGATGAAATCCGCCTTCGACGCCAACGGGATCGACGTTCCCCAGCAGATCATCCAGATCGACGAGATGCCAAGGCGCCCGGGAGGCCCCACACTGGAGGCATGAGTCGCCTCTGCCTCGTCACCGGTGCCACCGGCTACGTCGGAGGGCGCTTGATCCCCCGACTCCTCGAGGCAGGACGGCGAGTGCGGGTCCTGGTCCGTCACCCCGAGCGGCTGCGTGACCTGCCGTGGTACGACGACATCGAGGTCGTGGTGGGTGACGCCGGTGACCCGGTGGCCATGGAGCAGGCCATGCGCGATGTGGATGTCGCCTACTACCTGCTGCATTCCCTGCAGCACGGCGCACAGCTGGAGGACGAGGAGCGTCGACTGGCCCAGACCTTCGCCGATGCTGCCGCTGCCGCTGAGGTCGGTCGGATCATCTACCTCGGTGGGCTCGCCCCGGACATCCCCGCGAATCAGATGAGCGCACACATGCGCTCGCGTGACCAGGTCGGGCGCATCCTGCACGACTCCGGGGTACCCACCACCACCCTGCGTGCCGCGGTGATCATCGGCTCCGGCTCTGCCTCCTTCGAGATGCTGCGCTACCTCACCGAACGTCTGCCCGCCATGATCACCCCGCGCTGGGTGCGCACCAAGACCCAACCGATCGCGATCCGCGACGTGCTGCGCTACCTGGTGCTGTCAGCCGAGATGCCACCCGAGGTGAGCCGGGCCTTCGACATCGGTGGCCCGGAGGTCATGAGCTACCAGGCGATGATGCAGCGCTACGCCGCGGTCGCCGGCCTGCCACGGCGCATCATCCTGCCCATCAACGTGCTCTCCCCCGGCCTGTCCAGTCACTGGGTCGGCCTGGTGACCCCGGTGCCGCGCCGGCTCGCCCGGCCCCTCGTGCAGTCACTGCGCCACGACGCGGTGTGCAGCGAGCACGACATCAAGCGCTGGATCCCCGATCCCCCCGAGGGACTCATCCCCTTCGACAAGGCCGTCGCCTTGGCCCTCAAGCGGGTTCGCGAGGCTGATGTCGCCACCCGGTGGTCCTCGGCGTCGTACCCGGGAACACCCAGTGATCCGCTCCCCACCGACCCCGACTGGGCCGGTGGCACCCTGTACACCGATGTGCGCACCGTGGAGTCCTCCGCACCGGTCGAGGAGGTCTGGCGGGCTGTGGAGCGCATCGGTGGCGAGCACGGCTGGTACAGCGCCGGAATGCTGTGGGAGGTCCGGGGACTGATGGATCGCGCGGTCGGTGGAGTCGGTCTGCGCCGGGGTCGCCGTGATCCCGATCAACTCCTCATCGGCGACATCGTGGACTTCTGGCGGGTCGAGGAACGCCAACCCCCTCACCTGCTTCGTCTACGCGCTGAGATGAAGATGCCGGGCAAGGCCTGGCTGGAGTTCACCATCGATCCTCGACCCGGCGGTGGGAGCGTGCTGCGTCAGCGCGCGGTGTTCTACCCGAAGGGATTGTCCGGTCACGCCTACTGGTGGTCGGTCGCTCCCTTCCATCGCTTCGTGTTCCCCGGGATGGCTCAGCACATGGTGGACGAGGCCGAGACGCACGCGGTCCTCACCACGGCGTAACGTCGAGCTACCCGAACACCTCCACCTACTGGATCCACTCGAATCGAGGACGACACCGATATGGGCCTGATCTCGCGCGCGGCCTCACTGGCCTCCGTCCCGGTCAACGCCGGGGCTCGGATGGCGGGAGCAGCCACCGCAGCGGCATTCGGCGCCGACCGCGATGCGGCCTACGCCAAAGCGACAGCCGCATCGGTCGAGGCACTGACATCGGCACTGGCCAAAGCCCGAGGGCCGGCCTTGAAGTTCGGTCAGGCGCTCGCGGTGTTCTCCTCCGCATTACCCCCCGAGCAGGCTCAGCAGCTCGCCTCCCTGACCCGTCTCTACGAGGATGCCAAGCCCCAGCCGATCAGCAAGATCCGCAAGGTGCTCGAGCAGTTGCCCGAGGGCGTCGAGGTCGAGCCGGTGGCCATCGCCGCGGCGAGCCTGGGCCAGGTGCACCGGGGCACGTGGATCGATGGCTCAGCAGTGGCGATCAAGGTGCAGTACCCCGATGCCCCGCGCGTGGTCAAGGCCGACATGCTGCAGCTGAAGGCGATGGCCCCACTCGTCGGTCGGCTCCTGCCCAATCTCGACGTGCGCGCTTTGGTCGACGAGCATGCCGCCCGACTGGTCGAGGAGTTGGACTACACCGGTGAGGCCGCCTGGCAGGAGCGTTTTCGCGAAGCCTGGGAACCTGAGGGCATCGTGATCCCGCGCGTGCACTTCGCCACCAAGACGATCCTGGTTACCGAGTGGATCGACGGCACCCCGTTCACCGGGCTGGCCGATCTGCCCGGCGAGCGGCGCAATGCAGCCGGGCGCGCGCTGGCTCGCTTCGCCTTCTGGTCACCGCGCCTGGCCGGTGCCACACACGCCGATCCGCACCCGGGCAACTTCCGACTCCTGGATGACGACCGGCTCGCGGTCCTCGACTTCGGCAGCATCGCGTCGGATTCAGGACTGTTCACCCACCTGTTCACCGACACGATGCTGCTCGCCGTCGACAGTCAGTTCGATGCGGTCAAGGACGCCTGGGTCACCGCCGGCCTGATCGCCGAGACCACCACCACCGAGCAGCTGATGAGCCTGCTCGATGTCGACACCCGGCCCTACACCCGTTCGGAGTTCACCTTCAGCCGGGAGTGGCTGCAGACCCGTT
The DNA here is from genome assembly GCA_965657825.1 of Actinomycetes bacterium. GTDB lineage: Bacteria > Actinomycetota > Actinomycetes > S36-B12 > S36-B12 > M55B157. The sequence continues at coordinate 4,554 of CBFHQG010000046.1, forward strand.
CGCAGGCCTGGCAGGACCCGGTCGCGGCACTCCAGGGCGTGAACCAACTGCGCTTCCCACCGGACTACCTGCTCGAGCATCGGGCGGTGATGGGCTCGCTGGCCCTGCTGTGCAGCATCGACGCCACCGTGGACTTCCGCACCGTCCTCGACGGCGTGGGCTAGCGACTCGCGGGGCCGAGCATCAACTCGCTGCCGATACCGGAGTGCCACGGCAGGTCACCGAACTGATCGGTTCCGATGGCCTGCAGTGCCGGTACAGGCCGACTCCCGGGCACCCGATACATCCGCTGAGCAGAGCGAAGGTGCCGGGGATCATCGACGTCGATCAGCACGTGCAGCCATCCATCGACCGTCAACCCCCAGCCCGCGGTCAGCCGCAGGCCGTCCCGAACGCGCTCAGCCGCGCCGCGCAGGATCCGATCCGCGCATTCACAGCACTCCCCCACCACGATGATCTCCGGGTGACCGTCATGCCGGGTGAGCCCCACGGTGTAGTGGGTCACCCAGGATCGCCCACCTATGCGCAGCGATCCTTCGACCACGGCCACTCCCAGCGTGGCGATCTCGTTGCGAAGGGTCGCCTGCTCTCGCCGAGCCCGTCGCTGCTGTCGTCGTCCCATGAGGGGATCTCCTCTCGTCGTCGTGCGTCGTCCCCTCCCTCGATCTCGAACATAGGGCGCCCCTCTGACATCCCCCGGTCACGCTGAATCCCCGGTGACTCCACAATGGAGACACCATGGATGACGCGACCGGCATCGACGCCACCCTCAGCCCCTACGAGCGCTTCGGCGGCCATGCGTTCTTCACCGCCCTCGTCCACGACTTCTACGCCGGGGTCGCCGGAGACGACCTGCTGCGCCCGATGTACCCCGAGGCCGACCTCGGCCCCGCGCAGGAGCGGTTGCGGATGTTCCTCGAGCAGTACTGGGGCGGGCCGACCACCTATTCCGATGAACGCGGCCACCCGCGCCTGCGCATGCGCCATGCGCCCTATGTCATCGATCCCGATGCCCGGGATCGATGGTTGACCCACATGCGCGCCGCTGTAGACGCGCGCGAGATGAATCCGGCCGACGAGACCGAACTGTGGGGCTACCTGAGTTCCGCGGCCCAGGCGATGGTGAACCACCTGCCCTCGCCCTAAGGATTCCTGAAACCGCTTGCAGGTCGGTGGAGTACGCTCGGGCCCATGTCCGCGCACGACTGGTGGCGTCATGCCGTGATCTACCAGGTCTATCCGCGCTCCTTCGCTGATGCCAACGGTGACGGGATGGGTGATCTGCCCGGCGTGATCTCCCGGTTGCCCTACCTGGCGGAGTTGGGGATCGACGCGCTGTGGCTCAACCCCTTCTACGCCTCCCCGCAGAACGACGCCGGCTACGACGTCGCCGACTACCGCACCGTCGATCCGATCTTCGGCTCCACCGCCGATGCTGAGCGACTGATCGAGGCCGCCCATGCCCTGGGCCTACGGGTGATCTTCGACATCGTGCCCAATCACACGTCGAGCACCCATCCGTGGTTCGTCGAAGCGCTGCGCACCCCACCGGGCACCGGTATCTGGAGCCGCTACCACTGCGTGCGCGGCCAGGGTGACGCTGGGCAGGAACCGCCGAACGACTGGCTGAGCGTCTTCGGTGGCCTGGCCTGGACCCAGATCCCCGATCCTGAGACCGGCCAACCCAGCGGCTGGTGGTACCTGCACCTGTTCGACACCACTCAGCCGGACCTGAACTGGAACGATCAGGAAGTGTGGGCCGAACACGAGCGCGTCCTGCGGTTCTGGTTCGACCGCGGTGTGGATGGCTTCCGTATCGACGTCGCCCACGGTCTGGTCAAGACCGAGGAGTATCCGGCCTCCGGGGAACTCCCGGGGATGTACGGCCTGGAGCTGGACGTCATCGAACTCCCGCAGTGGGACCAGCCGGGTGTCCACGACGTCTATCGCGCCTGGCGCACGGTCGCCGACTCCTACGACCCTCCCCGCGTCTTCTGCGGCGAGGTCGTGGTCGCCACGCCTGAGTCGCACGCGATGTACCTGCGACCGGACGAGTTGCACACCGCGTTCAACTTCCACTACCTGCGTACCAGGTGGGAGGCCGAGCACCTGCGTGAGGTGATCGACCACTCGCTGGCTACCGCCGGGAGCGTCGGTGCACCGTGCACGTGGGTCCTGAGCAATCACGATGTGCGCCGTCACGCGACCCGCCTGGCTCCCCTCCATTCCGAGGGGACTCTCGACGTCGTGCGCGGTCAGGCTCGCGCTCGCGCTGCAAGCCTGGTGATGCTGGCTCTTCCTGGATCGGCCTACCTCTACCAGGGAGAGGAACTCGGCCTCCCCGAGGTCAACGACCTGCCCGCAGAACTCCGCCAGGATCCGACGTTCCTGCGTACCGCCGGTGAGGTCATCGGCCGAGACGGCTGCCGGGTGCCCATCCCCTGGGCCGGCGATCAACCGTCCTACGGGTTCGGCCCGGGCGAAGCCTCCTGGCTCCCGCAACCGGACTCCTTCGCGCAACTGAGCGTCGCTGCTCAGTCCGGGGTCCCCGGCTCCACCCTGGAGATGTACCGCGAGGCGCTGCGCATCCGGCGAGATGAGCAGTTGGGGGAAGGAGACCTGCGATGGCTGGACTCCCCTGCAGACACCGTGGCCTTCTCCCGATCGACCACCGAATCTGCCGGGCCCGTGATCGTGGTGGCCAATCTGAGTGAGTCGACCATCACCTGGCCGGCTGACACCCTCGTGCTGGGCAGTTCACCGGAGGTCACCGTCAGCGACGGGATTCTCTGTCTGCCACCGGATTCCGCCGCCTGGGTCAGCGCACGACGGTGAGCGAGGGGCGATCGAGCGCCCCGGGAACCCGCACGTAGATCTGCCCGCGGATCGTGGTCAACCGCTTCCAACCCGTGCGGGTCGATGCGGCGATGCGGGCACTGTCGGAGCCGAGCATGCCCAGCAGGCGGGCGGTGTGCAACACGCGCATCGGCAGGCCACCGAAGGCTGGGCGAGACCAGATCTCCTCTGCGAGCGCATCAGGATCGGTCGCCGAGACCGAACGTGACTTGAACTCCGCTACGGCAGCATCCACGGTGGGGGCGACGTCTCCGGCGACCCCGTGGATCGGCAGGTGCCACTCATCTCGTGGGGGCAGTACGGCGAGCCCGGCTGGACCTGTGCCCGGTTCGGGCAGATCGAGGGTGACCAATCCGGTGGCCCCATCATCGAAACCGATCCCGCGGACGCTCACGGTCGCGTCGATCGGTGACGCCAGAGGATGCGCAAGCGGAAGGCTGATGTGGCTCAGCACGCCCATGGGAGGGGCCGCGTAGATGCCGAGGTCACCGGAGCTCGCCACGACCCGCACGAACACCGAGTCGTTCCAGCGACGATGGCGCTGCAGGTGCGATTGCAGAAGGCGTGCTTCACGCTCGCCGAGCACGAGGACGTCGGAATGCGCAGCGGCTGTGCCGGTCATGGCGCCTCCTTCACTGGTTGCCTGCCTCGTGCCCTACTCGGCCCCGCCTTCGGATGGCTCCTCCCGCAGTCCTGCGGTCAGCCAGCCACGTGCTTCGTTCGTCATCGGCTGTGCCTTGCCGCTGGCGCGATCGAAGAACACCATCACCGTGCTGGCGCGCGCGGCGAGTGTCCCGTCGGAGTCCCAGACCGTCGCCCCCACCGTGAACGATGAGGTTCCGATGCGCTCGATCCAGGTCTCCACGATGACCGGCTCCACCCCACCCGGCAGGGGTGCGATGTAGTCGATCTCCTGATGCGCCACCACCAGGGGAGCCACAGGTACTGTCTCGCGCCCCAGCCGCCTCAGCAACCGGAGACGCGACTCCTGGAGGTAGTCGTAGTAGACGACGTTGTTGACGTGACCGAGCAGATCGAGGTCGGAGAACCGCCGTTCGATCGGGATTCGATGGGTAGCCACGCACGAATCCTTAGTCGCGGGTGAGTTTGCGGTAGGTCGCCCGATGGGGCCGGGCCGCTTCCGCGCCCAGGCGCTCGACCTTGTTCTTCTCATACGATTCGAAGTTGCCCTCGAACCAGAACCACTGCGAGTCGCCCTCATACGCCAGGATGTGCGTGGCGATGCGATCGAGGAACCATCGGTCGTGCGAGGTGATGACGGCGCACCCGGGGAACTCCAGAAGCGCGTTCTCCAACGATCCGAGCGTCTCCACGTCGAGGTCGTTGGTGGGCTCATCGAGCAGCAGCAGATTGCCGCCCATCTTCAAGGTGAGGGCGAGGTTCAAGCGATTGCGCTCACCACCGGAGAGCACGCCGGCTGGCTTCTGCTGATCGGGGCCTTTGAAACCGAAGGCCGAGACGTACGCACGCGAGGGCATCTCGACGTTGCCGACCTTGATCCAATCCAGGCCGTCGGAGACGACCTCCCACACATTCTTGGCCGGATCCAATCCGGCGCGGGACTGGTCGACGTAGGACATCTTCACCGTTTCGCCGACCTTGATCTCCCCGCTTGTCGGCAGGACGTCCTTGTCGTTCGAATCACCACCCGCAGATCCGGCGTCCGCCGCGGCGACGATCATCCGGAACAGCGTGGTCTTGCCGACGCCGTTCGGGCCGATGATGCCGACGATCCCGTTGCGCGGCAGCGTGAAAGACAGGTCGTCGATGAGCATGCGGTCGCCGAAGCCCTTGGTGAGGTGATCTGCTTCGACCACGACGTTGCCCAGGCGCGGGCCGGGCGGGATCTGGATCTCCTCGAAGTCCAACTTGCGGGTCTTCTCAGCCTCGGTCGCCATCTCCTCGTAGCGGTCCAGGCGGGCTCGACTCTTGGTTTGACGCGCCTTGGCGTTGGATCGCACCCACTCCAATTCATCGGTCAGCCGCTTGCGCAACTTGACGTCCTTCTGCCCCTCGACCTTCAATCGCGCAGCCTTCTTCTCCAGGTAGGTGGAGTAGTTGCCCTCGTAGGGATAGGCACGACCTCGGTCGAGTTCGAGGATCCACTGGGCGACGTTGTCCAGGAAGTACCGGTCGTGAGTGATGGCCACCACGGTGCCGGGGTATTTCTCGAGGTGCTGCTCCAGCCATTGCACGCTTTCGGCATCGAGGTGGTTGGTCGGCTCATCGAGCAGGAGGAGGTCCGGCTGCTGCAGCAGCAGTTTGCACAGTGCGACTCGGCGCTTCTCACCACCGGACAGCACCGACACATCAGCGTCCCCTGCCGGGCAGCGCAGGGCATCCATCGCCTGTTCGAGCTGGGAGTCGAGGTCCCAGGCTCCCCTGTGGTCGATGGCCTCCTGCAGGGTTCCCATCTCGGCCATCAGCGCATCGAAGTCCGCGTCAGGGTCGGCCATGGCCGCGGAGATCTCATTGAATCGGTCGACCATCGCCTTGGTCTCTGCGACACCCTCCTCGACGTTCTCCAGGACGGTCTTGGTCTCGTCGAGTTCGGGCTCTTGCAGGAGGATCCCCACCGAGTAGCCCGGGGAGAGCATGGCATCGCCATTGGAGACCGTCTCGATCCCGGCCATGATCTTCAACAGGGTCGATTTGCCGGCACCGTTCGGGCCGACGACGCCGATCTTGGCGCCGGGCAGGAACGACAGGGTGACATCGTCGAGGATGACTTTGTCGCCGTGTGCCTTGCGGGCCTTGGCCAGGGTGTAGATGAATTCCGCCACGAGGGGCGAGACTACCCCGCGGCTCCAAGATGCGAGTGATCGGCGGCAGGAGGAGCATGGCGGTCATGGCAGCACCCGTGCTCAGCGCACCCAGCGCCCCGGCGTTCCCCGCCACGGGAACCGCTCGCACCGTGCTGGTCATCGGCCCGGTGGCCGCCGGTTTGGCGATCCTGGTCAGTCTGCTCGGCCAGGTGCCCTCCTCCACCGCCGAGGTACCCACCTGGGCACTGCTGGCTGCGCTCCTGGCGCTAGCCGTCGGCATCCCCCACGGGGCGGTCGATCACCTGATGCTTCCGACTCTTCCCCGCGGTGGGCGTCTGGTCTCCCTCGCCGCGGCCTATCTCGCACTGGCGACGGTGGCCACCGTCGCGATCGTGGTAGCTCCGGGCCCGGCTTTCTGCGTTGTCATCGCGATGACGGTGTGGCACTTCGGCAGCGGTGATGTCGAGGCGTGGGCGATGCTCACCGGTGATCCGGTCCGCCCGCGTGGATGGCGCAAGGCTCTGCTTGCCATTGCCGCCGGCGGTGCTCCCGTCGTGCTGCCGCTGACCTCGCCGGCTGCGCTGACTACTCTCGCAGCGCTGCATCCCTCGCTCGGTGATTGGTGGTCCGCCCCGGCCACGACGGTCGTCCGCATCGCTGTGCTCGCCGCGGTGGTCATCGCCGTCGTCGTGCTCCTGCACAGCGGGCGCCCGATCGCCGCGGTGCACCTGGCGATCCTCGCCGCCCTGGGTATCTTCGCCGCGCCGCTTCTGGCCTTCGCGGTGTACTTCGGTGCCTGGCATGCCCTGCGGCACACCGCACGACTTGCCGAGTATCGCGATGGCACGCTGACCTGGGCCGGGATCGGTCGGGTCACGCTGTTGGGCACCCCGGCCCTGGTGGCAACCGTGATCATCGTCGCGCTGGCTCTGGCCCTCACCGGTTCGGTCTCCGCGTTAGCCCCCTGGCTGTGGGTGGGACTCGCGGTGGTGTGGGGCCTGACCGTCCCGCACATGAGCCTGGTCGAATATTTCGACCGGCGCGACCGCGCAGTTCGAGTCAGGTGAGCGTGACTACTGCCTGATCGCTCTCCATCGCAAGGGCCAGGGTGACGCCGTCTTCGATCAACTCGTAATCACTGGGGCTGATGACCGCGATGGGCACCTCGGTGTCATAGAGCTCAGCAGCCACGAGCGCACCGGTGGCGATGATGCCGTCAGGTTCGGTGAGGATGATGCCCGCTGGTGCCAGCCCGAGCCGGATCAACTCGGCGAGCACGTAGGTCCCCGAGCTCGAGCCGCGCCCCGTGCGCATCACCAGCACTCGCCCGGTCACGGTCGCACCGTGCTGGGGATGGTGCACGTCGATGATGGTGCCCTCCGGGCCGACACCACCCCAGAAGGAAACGGGCTCATCGAGTTTCAAGACCGCTGCCTCGGCGGATCCTGAGGTGATGCGGGTGCCGGTGATCGTGGTCATGTGAACAACTCCCGATCCCATTCGATCCGACCCGTGGTCGCGGAGGTCACGCATTCGGCGAGGGTGGCCAGCACCACGTCGATGCCGAGGTTGCCCGGCGCGTAGTGCGCCCATTTGCCCGAGTTGGTCATCACCGCGCGGGTCCCCGGCCGCAGGATTGAGGTGACGTAGGTGCAGGTGTCGAGAACGAATGTGACACCCCACTCCTCGAGCGGGGTAACAACCCCTCGCCGCTCGCATTCGGCGAATACTGAGCGACCGGTGGAGATATAGAACGCGACGCCCTCGGCCAGCGGTGGGCCGCCGATGATCGCATCGTGCGCTTCCACGATCTCGTCGACCGAGGCGTGCGGTGTGCCCAGGCTGACCGCGTCGAGCTTCTCCACACGTGCCGTCGACAACTCCTGACGTGCGGCGTTCAATCGCTGGGCGGTGATGTGGTGCACGGGCGCATCGATGTTCGGCCCCAGGGCTACCTCGAGGGTCGGTGCCTCGGGGGTGCGCCCGACAACGTGGAAGAGCGCGACTCCCCCCGAAGACGCCGCTGCAGCACCGATGGCCTTGAGGTCGTCCTCGCTGACATCACCGGGTAGACCGACGAACACCGGATTGCTCACCCCGGCGATCTCACCCGCGAGGTAACCGAGCACCGGATAGGTCACGTCGAGTGCGAGTGTTTCCGCGGAAAGGGAGGTGCAGTCGAGCACGACATCCCCGTACCGGTGCTCATCGAGATGCAGGCCACCCGCCGGTGCCTTGCCGGTGATCGCGGCGGCGAGATCGACGAAGTCGCCGTAGCGGTCGGTGCGAGCACCGAGCACGGAGTTGGCGAACACGATGGCGTTGGATTCCGCCCACGCGATATGGCGACCGACCTCGGGGCGCGAATCCATCTGGTAGGGCGCGCAGGTCCAGGTCTGGCGGCAGCCGAGGTCGACATAGGCCTGCATGAGATCGCGACCGCCCTGGGCGACCCACTTCTCCCGTTCGGTGTTCTGCAGCACCAGGGTGGGATGAATCAGGTCGACCGAGACGACGTTCACCGTGGTGGGAACCGCGACCGTACCGCCGAGGGCGACCATCTTCTGCGCGAAGTCCAAGCCGGCCTGACCGTAGAAGATGCACCCATCGATGTGTACCGAGTCGATGTCGACGAGCTGCTGGGCACCACGGATCCGGCCGATCTCGGTCAGGATGCGCATCGACAGGGCCACCGCAGGACCCGCCTCCCCCTCCAGCATTGCCTGTTCGTCGGAGGTCAGAGTGAGCGTCACTCGCGCAACACTAGTGACCGAGTAGTCCACCGCCGGTGATCAGGCCACCTGCGCGTCGCGCTCCATCACCTCGGCGACCTCGGCGAGGGCTGCCTCCTCCTGACGGACTGCACCGGGGCCCTTGATCGTGCGCTGTTGGGTCGCGCACCGGGCGAGGTCCGGGCCGATGCTCGAGGCGAGGATGTCGGTGAAGGTGACCTTGCGCGTCTGGTTGTTCGGTGCGCCGTTCTCTGCCTCCACCGGGAGTTCCACGGTCCGCGTACGCAGCCGACCGGCCACGATCACCGGCGATCCACGGCCCACTGATTGCACGACGTTCTCGGCGAGGCTGCCGAAGCAGATGACATCCATGAAGGTCGTCTCGCCATCGACCCAGTCGCCATCAGGTCCTCGATGCCGCGGAGTGCTCGCGATCCGAAGGGTGGCGCGCGGCTTCTTTCCGTTGCCGCCGGCGAACTTCGGGTCGAAGACGAGGTTGCCGGTCATGGTGATGTCGTTGGTGGTCATCGTGATCTCCTAGGTCTCGGTGCACTTCGATTCGACGGTCGAACCGGCGCAAGCCTCGCGATCAGCCTTGACAGGCCAACACCCCCGACCAGCAGGATGTGCTCGGGATGGGTGGAGGGATCCTGTGGATGACACAATCGGGGATCGCAGGCGCCCGTAGCTCAACGGATAGAGCAACCGGTTTCTACCCGGTCGGTTGGGGGTTCGAGTCCCTCCGGGCGCGCTAGAGGTTTGCGCCTCTGTGACTGTGGCGTTCAGCCATCGCCGAGCGGCTTCACCTCACCGGTCTTCACCCCGCGGGACAGCGTGAGGAAGCGAGCTCCGATCACGAACACCAAACACGCGATCGATGCCACCGCTCCGTTGAGGGGAGCGAGGGCGAGGTAGATCAGCACCCCACCGAGTGCGAGCAGGGCGTAGGGAGACCCGGGTGTGATGATCGCCGGACGTTCCTGTTGCAGAAGGGACACCACGACACCACCGGTCACGGCCGCGAACAGCCCCACCACGATCGCGCCGATCACCGGGACCTGATAGTCGAGGGCCTTCTGCGTGCCGACGGCGGCATAGAGCCCTAAGACAAGGGCGTCGAGGAACCCCATCGTCCGGCCCTGGAGGGGAATGAAGCGACCGACGAGCTCCTCCATCGACCTTCGACGGAAGGTTCAGCAGGGGTTCACGGATTGGGGGATCGACAGCCATGAACCGTTCCGGCCAAATCTCCGGGCGGTTCTTCGGGCACATTCGGCCCGAATCGGGCACTTTCTGCCCGGAGAAGGGCTAGTGGGTCGTGGACATCGCCATCGCCTCGGCCACCCACAGCGACCACCCGCGGTCGGGCAGCCAGGCCTGCTCACCGCGCACCGCGCGTGACACCTGCTCGATCATCAGCCGGTATGGATCGACGGGTGCGAACTCCTCGAGCACGTCGTCACCGTTCTCCGGTGAGAACAGCAGCGCACTCGCCTCGTGATAGCTGGTGTACGCATCGGTGCCGAGGAAATCCACCCGACCCGCTTCGCCATCGATGCGCAGGGCCTGGTGCTCGGGCAGTGCGAAGGAGGCCAGCACGCTGATGCGCCCGCCGACCTCACCGCGTGCGAACCCGTAGGCACACTCCACCGTCAGATCCACCCCCGTCTTGGCGCGCGTCACCTTCGTCTCACCAAGGTGGATCTCAGGGGCGCCGGTCGCCCAGGCCGCGGCCGTGAGCGGGTAGCAGCCCACATCCAGCATCGCTCCCCCACCGCGTGTGGGATCAAGCCGGTAGTTGTCATCGGGCACCCCGTCGAAGGTGAACGCACCGCGCACGGCATGCACTTCACCGATACCCCCGCCGGCAACCAGCGCCATCGCTCGCTGGGTCCGCGGGTGCCACAGATTCCACGTCGCCTCGACCAGCAGGCCACCCGTTGCCGCCTCAGCTGCGCGCATCCGCAGAGTGGCTGCCACATCAACACCCAGCGGCTTCTCGCACAGGACGGGCTTACCGGCCTGAAGTGCGGCGATGGCCCACGGCTCATGACCGGCGTTGTCCAAGGCGATGTAGATCGCCTCGATGTCGGGATCCTCGATCACGCGCGCATAGTCATCGCTGGCGTACCCCGCTGGCTGGAGTGTCTGCGCTCGCGCCACATCACGTGCGGCGATCGCGGTCAACTCCACGCCGTCCGCGGCGTGCATGGCGGGGACGATGGCCTGTCGAGCGATGCCCCCCGCGCCGAGGAGACCCCAGCGCAGGCTCACTCGGGCACCACCGGTGCTCCATCACGGGCCGCGGAGCGCTCGGCTGCCTCCAGCATCGCCACCACGCGACGGGATTGAGCAGCGGTCACCGTCATCGGGAATCCCTCGCGCAGGAGGTCAGCAAGTTGGCGATGGAACTCTCCCGCTGGCGCGGTATCGCCCGGGATCTGAGTGGTGCGGCCGTCACCGCTGTGCAGCCACAACTCAGGGGGTGAATCAGCCGGTGCGAGAACGTCCTCGGCCAGGGTGCCGATCGGACTGCGTGCGATGACCCGCTCACGCCGCCAGTCCCCGATCAGTCCGCCTTCGGTGCCGGCCAGATACCAGCGTGGCTTGAGTGCGGCGGCGAGGTCGGAGTAGACGAAGGTCGCCTCCCGACCGTCGGCGTAGTGCAAGGTCATGCGCGCATGATCCGCGTTGGTGACGTCGTGCCACATGCGTTTGTGATTGCGTGCGGTGACGCTGGCGACCTCACCGGGCATCAACTGCAGGATCTGGTCGACGATGTGCGATCCCCAGTCGAACAGCGCACCACCGGAGACGTCTGCGTCGGAATGCCAGTAGTTGCAGGGGTGTTGGTAGGCGCCGACGAACGTCTCGAGATGGAACACCTCGCCGAGGTCACCGGATTCGATCGCCCCTGCGATCGCGCGGAAGTCCGGATCGAAACGTCGGTTCTGGTACACCACCAGCGTGCGACCAGAGCGTTCCGCCGCCTCGATAGCGGCATCACACTCCGCGGTGGTCAACGCCATGGGCTTCTCCAGCACGACGTGCTTGCCTGCCTCGATGAGATCCAGCGCCCACTGCCCGTGGGTGCTCGGTGGGGTCGACACGATGACCAGATCGACGTCATCATTTTCTCGCAGCGCACTCGGCTCATCGGTTGTCTGAACGCCCGGGGTGAACTCCTGCGCCACGAGGCGGCGCTCTGCAGACAGGTCGCACACCATGGCGAGGTCGAGGCCGTCGGTGGCGCTGATCGCCGCGGCGTGCTCGTGACCGATCGCCCCATAGCCCAGCAGCCCGACACGCACCGTAGGCCGCTCGACCGGCCGGGTCATGCGATGCAGGAGGCGATGCACCAGGCGGAGGAATTCCCGGTCCTGCCAGGTTTCCGGCTCCACACCAACGCCGAGGGCGCCCAGGCACCTGTCGGCATCCCACAGCGCAACAGGTAGGTCGGTGAACCCGATATTCGCTGTGGCAAGGACATCACCCTCGCCGTCCATGCTGACCACGCGATCTCGCACGATGACGTCATCTGCCATCCCCAGACCCCGCGGGCGCACCCGGATCTCGTGCACGGGTGAGATCACCTCGCCCACGCCCGGGCCGACCACAAGTGTGGGCACCCCCCGGATCCCGGCCAGCAT
>CBFHQG010000047.1:0-15442 GCA_965657825.1 Actinomycetes bacterium
CGTCCCACCGGAGGTCGTCACGCTCGGAATCATCGTGTCGGGGCTGGGCATCGGGCTCGGGCTGTGGTGGGCGTTGTTCGCCATCGGAGATCTCCTGCGGGTGCGCCGTTCCGGTGGGATGCCGTTCCATCCAGGGTGGTGGGGTTTCGTCTTCCCGATCGCGGCGATGCAACTGTCCCTCGTGGCCCTCGGCCTGGCTGTGGACTCCGGTGTGGTGCTCGCCGCGGGCGTTCTCGCCTTCGTCATCCTGCTGGTGGTCTGGATGCTCATCGCCTTGCGCACCCTCGTCGTCACGGTGAGGCACCGCCGCTCCGCGTAGGGTGTACCGCCATGGGCCATGACCTGCTACCACCCGCACCCCTGCGACTAGGCGGCCGGCCTGTGCCGATGGTGGGCCCGCTGCGCATGTACGTCTGCGGGGTCACGCCGTATGCCGTGACCCACCTGGGGCACGCGGCGACGTTCGTCTGGGTCGATGTGCTCGCCCGCGTCGTGCGCCACGCGAGCATGGAGGTCATCGTCACGCGCAACGTGACCGATGTCGACGATGTCCTCACCGAGGCGGCCCGTCGGGCGAACACCCCGTATGACGAGTACGCCGCCATGCAGCAGTATCGCTTCGACCACGACATGTCGGCGCTGGGTGTGCGCCGACCCGATCACGAGCCGCGAGCCCATCGGTACGTCGGTGCAGTGGTGCGCCTCGCTCAAGCCCTGATCGACGCGGACCGCGCGTACGTCGTCGACGGCACCGTGTACTTCGATGGCACCGCGGGTGCGACGGGGTTGGATATCGCGGCCGCGCACGGCCTGGATCGTGAGGACGCTCTCGCAGCGATCGAGGAATTCGGTGGCGGTGGTGATGCACCGGGCCGTCGTGATGCCCTGGACATCCCCCTGTGGCGCGCCTCCGGTGACGGCGATCCGGCGTGGCCGAGCCCCTGGGGTTCGGGACGCCCGGGATGGCACGCTGAGTGCACGGCGATGGTGATGTCGGTATTCGGGTCGAGCATCGACGTTCACGCCGGTGGTGCTGACCTGGCCTTCCCGCATCACGCCTACGAAGCCGCGCAGGCTGAGGCGGTCACCGGGGTCTCGCCGTTCGCGCGGGCCTGGATGCACGTGGGTACCGTGCGCATCGGCGGGGAGAAGATGGCGAAGTCCACCGGCAATCTGGTGCTCGTCGAGGACCTGCTCGCCGATCATCGACCCGCTGCCGTCCGCCTCCTCATCTGCGACCGGCCATGGGCACAGGACTGGGACTTCACCCCGGAAGCTCTGCAGGCGGCCGAGGGGCGACTGGACGCGCTGTATTCCGCGGCCGGTCGACGCGGTGACGATGATCATCAGGCGCAGGTGATGCGTGCGCTCTTGGACGACCTCGATGTACCGCGAGCACTGAGCATCGCGATCGAGTCGGGCGGTGGATCGGCTCGAGCCCTCATGCACGTTCTGGGGCTGGGGTGAGCGTTCGGCGCACCGGTGGCGACCGTCGAACAGAGATCCTCGACCTCGCCTCCCAGATGTTCGCCCGCCACGGATTCCACGGCACGTCCATGGACGACCTCGGTGCGGCGGTGGGTCTATCCGGCCCCGCGCTCTACCGGTACTTCGCCGGCAAGGAGGCGATCTTGTCGGCGATGCTCGTCGACATCAGTGAGCGATTGCTCGAAGGCGGGCAGCAGAGGGTCACGGAGAACTCCGATGCGCGTCGACGCCTCGAGGCGCTGGTGGACTTCCACGTCCAGTTCGCCCTCGATGATCCGGATCTGATCGATGTGCAGGCGCGGGACATGGACGCCATGCCAGAGGAGGATCAGCGCACGGTGCGGCGACTGCAGGCGCAGTACGTATCCCTGTGGGTCGATGCGATGGGGGAGGTGTGGCCGCGATTGACCGCCGAATCCGCCCGGTCAGCCGCACACGCCGCCTTCGGGCTGATCAACTCCACCCCCCACAGCAATCGCCTCACTCGGCCGGAGATGGCCACCCTGCTGCAGGGCATGGCCCTGGGTGCTCTGGCTGCCGCCGGGGAATAGTTAACGATCGTTCACGCAGCGTGGTACGGTTCGGCTCATGAGTCCGGTGCTCCCTGGCACCCCCGATCGGGGCGGCGGGGTTTGGCGCGAGCGGGTCGCGGTGCACACCGACGTGATCGACGACCTGCACCGGCGGCTCGCTCGGGCCGCGGAGGGTGGTTCCCCATCGGCTCGCGAACGTCACGTCGCCCGCGGCAAGTTGCTGCCGCGCGAGCGGGTCGAGACGCTGATCGACCCCGGTACGCCGTTCCTCGAGCTCTCCCCGCTCGCCGCGGGGGGAATGTACGACGATGAGGCGCCGGGGGCCGGGATCATCACGGGCATCGGCAGCATCCATGGGCGACCCTGCGTGATCATCGCCAACGACGCGACAGTCAAGGGCGGTACCTACTACCCGGTGACGGTCAAGAAGCATCTGCGCGCCCAGGAGATCGCTCGGGACAATCGGCTGCCGTGCGTGTACCTCGTCGATTCCGGTGGTGCCTTCCTGCCGCTGCAGGATGAGGTGTTCCCTGATCGTGACCACTTCGGTCGCATCTTCTACAACCAGGCGACCCTGTCGTCGATGGGTATCGCACAGATCGCGTCGGTGATGGGCTCCTGCACGGCGGGTGGGGCGTATGTGCCGGCGATGAGCGACGAGTCGGTCATCGTGCGCGACCAGGGCACGATCTTCCTTGGCGGCCCGCCTTTGGTGAAGGCCGCGACCGGTGAGGTGGTCACCCCCGAGGAGCTCGGAGGGGGGGATGTCCACGCCCGCACGAGCGGTGTCGTGGATCATCTCGCCGATGATGACCCGCACGCCCTGCGCATCGTGCGCGACATCATCGCAACGGTGCCGCCAGCACCCGACGCGCCGTGGCCGGTGATCGCAGCGCGTGAGCCGGTGTATCCCGCAGACGATCTGCTCGGCCTGGTGCCCGTCGATACGCGCACGCCCTATGACGTACGCGAGGTCATCGCGCGGATCGTCGACGCCAGCGAGTTCTCGGAGTTCAAGGCCGAGTACGGCACCACCCTGGTGACCGGGTTCGCGCACATCGAAGGTCACCCGGTCGGCATCATCGCCAATAACGGCATCCTCTTCAGCGAATCGGCGCAGAAGGGCGCGCACTTCATCGAGCTATGCGACCAGCGTCGGATCCCCCTGGTATTCCTGCAGAACATCTCCGGCTTCATGGTGGGTCGGGATTATGAAGCCGGCGGTATCGCCAAGCACGGGGCGAAGATGGTGACGGCCGTCGCCTGCGCGCGCGTCCCGAAGTTCACCGTCATCATCGGCGGCTCATTCGGCGCGGGCAACTACTCGATGTGCGGGCGCGCCTACTCGCCGCGATTCCTGTGGACCTGGCCGAATGCCCGGATCTCGGTCATGGGTGGCGAGCAAGCCGCGGCAGTCCTCGCCACCGTCCGTCGCGACCAGGTGGAGGCCCGGGGTGAGGAATGGTCGACCGGCGATGAGGAGTCGTTCACAGCACCGATCCGCGAGCAGTACGAGGCGATGGGCAATCCGTACTACGCGACCGCCCGGCTGTGGGACGACGGAGTGATCGATCCGCGCGATACCCGCCGGGTTCTCGGTCTCGGTCTGGCCGCAGCGGCCTGCGCACCCCTCGACGACGTCTCCTACGGCGTCTTCCGGATGTGATGAGGATGACTCATCTGGGCAGTGTCCTGGTGGCCAACCGCGGTGAGATCGCGGTGCGCGTGATCAGCACCCTGCGTCGCATGGGCATCCGCAGCATCGCGGTGTTCAGTGACGCCGATGCGCAGGCACCGCACGTGCGTCTGGCTGACGTGGCAGTGCGCCTCGGGCCGACTCCAGCCGGTGAGAGCTATCTGAACATCGACCGGGTCGTGCAGGCTGCACGGTCGACCGGGGCGGTCGCGGTGCACCCCGGATACGGCTTCCTCTCCGAGAACGTCGACTTCGCGCGTGCCCTCGCCGAGGCAGGCATCGTCTTCATCGGCCCACCGATTCATGCGTTGACCGCGATGGGCGACAAGATCCGAGCGAAGGCCACCGCGCTCGAGGCGGGTGTCCCGGTCGTTCCCGGTCGGCACGATCCGGCCATGGATGACGACACCCTGGTTCACGCGGCAGCCGAGATCGGGTTCCCCGTCCTGCTCAAGCCCTCCGCTGGTGGGGGTGGCAAGGGGATGCGCATCGTGACCGAACCGTCGGGGATGCCAGAAGCGATCGCATCGGCGAGGCGGGAGGCCCGCGGGTCATTCGGCGACGACACCCTGTTGATCGAGCGGTTCGTGACGCGGCCCCGCCACATCGAGGTCCAGATTTTCGGTGACTCCCACGGCACTGTCGTGCATCTAGGCGAACGTGAGTGCAGCCTGCAACGGCGCCATCAGAAGGTGGTGGAGGAAGCCCCATCGCCGCTGCTCGGGGAGAACACCCGCGAGGAGCTGTGCGCATCTGCCGTGCGTCTGGCCCGAGCGGTCGGCTACATCGGGGCGGGCACCGTCGAGTACGTCGTACCCTCCGATGCCCCGGATGATTTCGCCTTTCTGGAGATGAACACCCGATTGCAGGTCGAGCATCCGGTGACCGAACTCGTCACGGGGATCGATCTGGTGGAGTGGCAGATCCGTGTCGCCTCCGGGGAGCGGCTTCCGCTCGGTCAAGAGGACATCGCGGTGACCGGTCACGCGATCGAGGCGCGGGTGTACGCCGAGGATCCACAGCGCGAGTTCATCCCGACCGGTGGGCGCGTACTGACCTGGCACCCGGCCCCACAGGTGCGCACCGACGCTGGAATCGATACCGGTAGTGACATCGGATCGGCCTATGACCCGATGCTGGCGAAGGTCATCGTCGCGGCAGAGGACAGGGCCACCGCGCTCGATCGCGCATCCCAGGCGCTGGCGAGCACGGTGCTGCTCGGTGTTCGCTCGAACGTCGACTATCTGAGATTCCTCATCGACCGTCCAGAGGTCCGCGCGGGGGATCTGGACACCGCGCTCATCGAGCGCATCGGGCTGCCGGAGCCGGACGCAGCGGACCTGCATCTGCTCGCCGGCGCACTCATTGCGCGATTACCCGATGCCTCCGGGAGCGGTTTCGCAGCCACCGATGGCTGGCGGATCGGTGCTCGCGCACCGATCAGAGTCGACATCGAGCACGCTGACGTCATCCACGAGGTCGCATTCGCACAGCCGGATCGCCTCATCGTCGACGGCCAGCCGCATACCCTGATGTGGCACGCCAGTGAGTCGCTCCTCCAGGTCGACGTCGATGGACGTCGTCGTGAGATCCATGTTGCAGTAGACGGTGATCGAGTGTGGGTGCATTCGATCGAGGGGGGCACGCACTGCGTGGGAGTCACGGCTCCCCTTGATCGGCGTACCCGGTTCAGTGAGGCCGGAGCACTGGTCGGTCGCTGGAGCGCGCGCAGCCCGATGCCCGGTGCGGTGGTGTCAGTCCCCGTTTCGGTGGGGGATCGAGTGGTAGCCGGGGATCCGGTTGTCGTCGTGGAAGCGATGAAGATGGAACACACTCTGCGCGCCCCCGCCGATGGCGTGATCGCGGCGCTTCCGGTGGCGGCCGGTCACCAGGTTCGACTCGATGAGGAACTCGTCGTGATCGACCTGGCCGGTGACGAGTCATGAGTGCCCGCGAGGTCGGCCTACCGATGACGATCCCCGCGCAAGGATTGCCCGAATCGGTCACGGTCTGGGAGGTCGGGGCTCGAGACGGGCTGCAGAATGAGGACGGGGTGATCCCGACCTCGGTCAAGTGCGAGTTCATCGATCGGCTCGCCATGGCCGGGGTGCCGATCGTCGAAGCGACGAGCTTCGTACGTCCGGAGTGGGTGCCCCAACTCGCCGATGCTGTCGAGGTCATGGCCGGGATCGCCCGACGTGACGGTGTCCGGTACCCGGTGCTCGTGCCCAATGAGCGCGGACTCGATCGGGCATTGGAGTGCGGGGCGCGGGACATCGCCGTCTTCGCCAGTGCCACCGAGTCTTTCGCCAGGGCCAATCTGAACAGGTCCTATGACGAGCAGTGGGCGATGTTCGACGGGGTCGTCTCCCGGGCGCGTGACGAGGAGCTTACGGTGCGCGGGTATCTGTCGATGTGTTTCGGTGATCCATGGGAGGGTCCGGTGGACCCCGATCGAGTGGCCCGGTCGGTGGTGCGTCTGCGCGACATGGGGTGCACCGACTTCAGCCTCGGCGACACGATCGGCGTCGCGACCCCCGGACACGTCGAGGGCGTACTCGATGCCCTCCATGCCCACGGCATCGACCTCGTCGGCGTGGGGGTGCACTTCCATGACACGTACGGACAGGCCCTGGCCAATACCCTGACCGCGATCCGACGGGGCATCACCACGGTCGACTCCTCCGCCGGAGGACTCGGCGGGTGCCCCTACGCGAAGTCGGCGACGGGCAATCTGGCCACCGAGGACCTGGTGTTCATGCTCGACGGACTGGGTATCTCCACGGGCATCGATCTGGATGCGTTGGCCCGCACGAGTTCCTGGATGGCCGACCACCTCGGCCGCCCGAGTCCATCGCGCGTGGTGCGCGCACTGACGCAGTAGAGGAGAGTGGACTGATGCAGCGACGACTCACCCCCGAGTACGAGGATCTGCGGCGCACCGTGGAGGAGTTCGCGCGCGACGCGATCGCCCCCGTGATCGCCGAGCTCTACCGAGAGCACGCCTTCCCCTACGAGATCGTCTCGGCGATGGGGAAGATGGGCCTGTTCGGGCTGCCCTTCCCCGAGGAGTTCGACGGGATGGGCGGGGACTACTTCGCCCTGTGCCTGGCCCTGGAGGAGATCGCGCGCGTGGACTCCTCGGTCGCCATCACCCTCGAGGCAGCCGTCTCCCTCGGTGCCATGCCGATCTACCGATTCGGCACACCGGAGCAGAAGCGCCAGTGGTTGCCGGCGCTGGCACGAGGCGAGATGCTCGGCGCGTTCGGTCTCACCGAGCCCGGAAGCGGCTCGGACGCCGGTGGCATGCGCACCAGCGCCCGCCTCGAGGGCGATGAGTGGGTGATCAACGGCTCGAAGGCGTTCATCACCAACTCCGGTACCGACATCACCGGGCTGATCACCGTCGCCTGTGTTACCGGTACCCGTGAGTCGGGTCGACCGGAGATCTCCACGATCATCGTCCCCGCCGGTACTCCCGGACTCACCGTGGCTCCGGCGTACTCCAAGGTGGGGTGGAACTCCTCGGACACCCACGAGTTGTCCTTCAGCGACTGTCGAGTCCCGGCGGCGAACCTGCTGGGGGAGCGGGGGCGCGGATACGCGCAGTTCCTGCAGATCCTCGACGAGGGTCGTATCGCGATCGCGGCCCTGGCGACGGGTCTCGCGCAGGGCTGCGTCGATGAGTCGGTGCGCTACGCGCAGGAGCGGGAGGCCTTCGGGCACCCGATCGGCCACTATCAGTCCGTGGCCTTCCTCATCGCTGACATGGAGGTACGGGCACACACCGCACGCCTGGCCTACTACGACGCCGGGTGGCGCATGCTCGCTGATGAGCCGTTCAAACGTCAGGCTGCGATCGCGAAACTGCATTCCTCGGACGCCGCGATGGAGAACTCGCGGTGGGCGACTCAGGTTTTCGGTGGCTATGGATTCATGAACGAGTACGCTGTGGGTCGCTTCTACCGCGATGCGAAGGTGCTGGAGATCGGCGAGGGAACGAACGAGGTGCAAAGGATGCTGATCGCCCGTGACCTCGGGCTACCGCAGTGAGGAGTGACCCGGGTCTGCTGGAGTCGGCGGACTTCGCAGCCCTCGACGAACTCGCACATCATCGGCAGTCGCTGTGGGTCGCGCAGCGCGATTACGTACGCGAGCACTCGAACCTGTACGCACAGATCTGGGCCACCGGGTCACACTCTGATGCGACCCTGCCGGATCGACTCGAGGATCTCGATGAGCTTCCCCTGGTCGACAAGGAGATGCTGCGAGCCAGTCAACGCGAACACGCACCCTACGGCGATTACCTGGCCATCGAACCGGAGCGTATCCGCCGAGTGCATCGCACCGGTGGGACCACGGGTGAGGCGATGAACCTCGCCCTGTCGACCCTCGATGCGCACCAGACCGCCGTCGTCGGAGCCCGGGCGCAGGTCGCATCGGGTCTCGGCCCCGGTGATGTCGTGGCGCACTGCCTGAACTACCAGATGTGGATGGGGGGATTCACCGATCACACGACGCTCGAGGCCACCGGAGCCACGGTCGTGCCGTTCGGGGTGGGTAACCCGCAGCTGCTGCTGCGCACGATCACCGAACTGTCCGTCACCGCGATCTCCTGCACCCCCAGTTACCCCGCTGTCTTGGAGCAGGTGGCCCAGCAGATGGGGATCGTGCCCGGTGACCTCGGTCTTCGACTCGGACTGTTCGGAGGTGAAGCGGCCCTGGATGTGCCTGGCTTCCGCGAGCGACTGGAGACCACCTGGGGGTTCTCGGCGATGAACTCCAACTACGGGGTCACCGATGTGATGTGCAACTTCGCCGGCCAGTGCACCCACCAGAGCGACCTGCACTTCATGGCGATGGATGTTCTGCACCCGCAGATCATCGACCCTGACTCGGGCGCGACCCTCGAATGGCAATCCGGCGTCACCGGTGAACTGGTGCTCACCCACCTGCGGCGCGAGTGTCAACCACTGGTGCGTTTCCGCACGGGTGACATCATCACCCTCACCGCGACAGAGCCGTGCGCGTGCGGGCGCACCGCACCACGGATGCGGGTGACCGGTCGTGCCGACGACATGGTCGTCGTACGCGGTGTCAACGTCTTCCCGACCTCGGTTGCCGCACTGGTGACGGCCGATCCGGACCTGTCGGGTGAGTACCGCATCGTGCTCGACGGCCCCGGGCCCTACGACCGGCTTCCGCTCGAGGTCGAGTTGGCCGCAGATGTGGAGGGGCACGACGTAGCCGAGCGAGTCGCGCAGGCGGCTCACCGCGACCTGCGGGTCACCGCCGAGGTCATGGTCGTGGACCATGGCACACTTCCGCGTACGGAAGGCAAGACCAGGAGGGTGGTGCGTCGATGAGCGAATCCGTCGTCCTCGTCGAGGACCAGGGAGCCACGCGCATCATCACGTTGAATCGACCCCGTCGACTCAATGCGATCACCCCTGAACTCGTCGATCGGCTGTGCGATGCGCTCGCGGACGCTCAGGCCAGCACCGACATCCGAGTGATCGTGCTGACCGGTGCCGGAGGGTCATTCTGTGCAGGGGACGACCTGCACGACGTTGAGTCCCACACGGCCGGAGCGGAGGCGAATCGTCGCTTCGTCGAGCGGCTGCAGGAGGTGACCCGATTGATGATGACCGGGGCGCATCCGGTGATCGTCGCGGTGCGCGGCTGGGCCGTCGGTGGCGGCCTGGAGTGGGTCCTCAACGCCGATCTCGTCGTCGCCGGGGCCAGCATGAAGGGCTTCTTCCCGGAGATGAGCCTCGGGTTGTTCCCCACCGGGGCGGTCACCGCGATCCTGCCCCGGCTGGTGGGGGACTTCAAGGCCCGCGAACTCCTCCTGCTCGGCGAACGGATCGATGCGCGGATGCTCCAGGAGTGGGGAATCGCCTACCAGGTGGTCCCCGATGAGGCGGTCGAGGCGGCTGCGGTCGCACTGGCTGCGCGCATCGGCGACCTGCCAGAACGCAGCGTGCGCGATCTGAAAGCCGCCCTTGTCCGCGTCAACGACGCCACGCTGCGTGAGGCCCTGCAGGTGGAGACGCAGGCGACCATCGCGGCCTTCGATGATCCGCAGACCGCTGGACGTCTGGCTGAGCACGCGCCCTAGTCGCCAAGCTCTGCGCTTTAGTCGCCAAGCTTGCGTCTTAGTCATCGACTCCACGAGCAAGTAGGGCATCGCCGAGTCGCTGCGAGTAGCCCACGGTGCGCACCACGACCGGGGTCGCCAATGCCCTCAGGCTCCGCTCGGCTCCCCGGGCTCGTCGCGCGTCGCGCACCTGACCCATCATCTCGACCATGACCGGAACGACACGGATCGCCAGCGCGATGATCAGGCTGATGCGCTCGGGATCGACACGCAGGTGGCGCAGCGGCGCCAGTACTCGATCCAGGACATCGAGCAGGTCGACCATGCGCGTGGTCAGGCTGATCAGCGCTGCCGCACCCACGGCAAGGACGAGCACGCCCACCACCGTGACCACCGAACGCCATCCACCCAACCACCATTGGAAGGGGATGAGGATCAGCAGGATCCAGCGCATCGGCCAGATCTGTCGGCCCAGTGTCGATAGGCCGAAACCCGCCACGCCATAGGCCGTCACCAGCACGATGGCGCCGACTGCGACCGCCAACGGTGAGCGGAACACCACGAGTGAGGTGGTGAAGGCGAGCAGGGCCAGGAGTTTCACACCGGCCGGTGTCCTGTGCAGCAGCGAGGTGCCCGGTCGGTAGACGGTGATCATGGCACGCCCATGAGTCGGCGGTAGTGGTCGACGCACTCACGACCGGGTCCATCGGCGATGAGTCGACCATCGTCGAGGACGAGGACACGTTCGAAATCGCTGACCAGATCCAGGTCGTGGGTCAACATGACCACCTGCTGGGGGAGGCCGGAGAGCAAGTCGGCGATCTGACGAGTGTGTCTCAGATCCAGCAGCGTGGTCGGTTCGTCGGCGATGAGTATGGCCGGCTCGGTAACCAGGATCGCAGCCAGGGCGAGCAGCTGCTTCTGTCCGCTGGACAGCAGGTGCGCGGGGTGGTCGGCGTAGCCGGCGAGATCGACTCGTGCCAGGACCGCCTCGGTGCGCTGTGCGACTTCATCGCGTGACAGGCGCAGGCGCCGCAGGGAGAATGCGATGTCCTCGCCGACGGTGGGCATCACGATCTGAGCATCGGGATCGGAGAACAGGAACGACACCTTCTCGCGGATCCGGCGACCGTGACGTGTGGTGTCCAGGTCGTCGACGATGACGTGACCGTCGGTCGGGATCACCAGGCCGTTGATCATGCGCGCGAACGTTGATTTACCCGATCCGTTGGCACCGATGATGCCGATTCGTCGCTCGGTGAGGACGCAGGTGATGTCCTGCAGGACCGTGCGGTCGCCGAAGCGGTGCGACACACCGTCGAAGGTGATCACGGGCCGACCCGTTCCACGAGCAACGCCACACCCTGACCGCCACCGATGGCGCAGGTCGCTAGGCCGAACCTCCCGGAATCCTGGCGCACCATGGCGGTGAACAGGCGCACGACCAACACCGCCCCGGAAGCCCCCCAGGGGTGGCCTAGCGCGATCGCACCCCCATCGGCGCACACCCGGTCATCGTCCTGGTCGATACCCAGATCATCCAGAACGGCCAGAGTCTGCGCAGCGAACGCCTCGGTCATCTCGATGCGATCAAGTTGCGCCACTGATGCACCCGCACGGTCGAGCACTGCCCGAACAGCGGGTGTCGGTCCCACGCCAGGCCATCGCGGATCGACCCCCGCACGCGCCCACGCGGTGATGGCGAGACCGGGAAGTCCGAGTTCGGCGCGCATCTGCTCGGTGACGATGAGTGTTCCGGCTGCGCCGTCGCTGATCGGGCTGCAGTTCGCTGCCGTGACCGTGCCGGTGTCACCGAATGCTGTGGGCGCGCGGGCGAGCAGGTCAGCCGATACTGCACGCGGGCGAGGATCGCGTGCCAGCCCGCGCCAAGCGATGACCTCGTCGTCGAAGGCTCCCGCATCCCGAGCGGCAACCGCACGCGCGTGGGATCGGGCGGCATAGCGGTCCTGGCGTTCGCGGGTGATACCGCGTCGCTGCGCGAGATCATCGGCGGCCGGCCCCATGTCAGGATCCCCGAATTCATCGGGCGCGAACGTCGAGCGGCCAGGGGCGGCGGTGCTGGCGCTCTCGGCACCACCGGCTGCGATCACCCGGGACGAGGCGCTGGCGATCTCAGCCGCCGCCAGGCACACGGCATCGAGGCCGGCACCGCACTGTCGGTCGACGGTGACCGCCGGCACGTCCACCGGCCAACCTGCGGCGAGTGCTGACACGCGTGCCGGATTGCCTCCCGGCCCCCGGGCGAGTCCGAGGACGACATCGTCGGGGATGAGTCCGGGGACGTCGTCGCGCAGGGCACGCCACACGACGGAGGCGAGATCTGCAGCGGTGTCGTCTCGGAAGGCACCGTGGGCACGATCCAGGACGGTCCGGC
The DNA here is from genome assembly GCA_965657825.1 of Actinomycetes bacterium. Taxonomy (GTDB): domain Bacteria; phylum Actinomycetota; class Actinomycetes; order S36-B12; family S36-B12; genus M55B157. The sequence continues at coordinate 12,213 of CBFHQG010000047.1, forward strand.
GCGCCGCGATGATGACGGGGATGCTCATGGTCGCGCGACCTCGCTGATCGCAGCACGATCGAGTTTGCCCCCGCGCAGGCGGGGGAGTGTCTCGCGATGGACCCACGCTCGTGGTCGAGCAGCGGGCGGCAGAGTGTGCGCAGCTGCTCGAAGCACTGCTGCGCTGGCGGTTCCGGTATACACGGCGACGAGGATCTGGCCGTACCGTTCGTGCGGCACGCCGACCACCGCGAGTTGATCGACACCGGGGACGTCGGTCAACGCGGCCTCGACTTCAGCGACCAGCACGGTGTGCCCGGCCGTCGTCACCGCATCATCACCCCGGCCCTGCATCTGCAGTCCGCTGTCGGGATCGAAGGCGCCGTGGTCCCCGACGCTGATCCACTCTCCATCGCGACGCAGGGGTCCACCTGCGCTGCCGAGGTATCCCGTTGCGGCATAGGGGGATCGGACCCAGATCACCCCGTCGCGGATCTCGATATCCACTCCGGGAACGAGATCGAATGACCCGGGATCGCTGCGCCACGCGATGAAGGAGGTTTCCGCGGAGCCGACGTACTCGACCATGTCGATGCCGGCGGCCGCTGCCCGCTCCCACAGGCGGCGGGGTGCGGCGGCACCCGCGGTGACGAGCAGTCGCGGCGCAGCCCGACGACCCTCTTCGATCGCGTCGAGCAGATCGAGGGCTGCGGCAGGTACGGCATGCACGACATCTGCGGGATCACCGGATCCCGGATCGAGATCGATGTGGGGAATCGCATCCGATTGCAGGGCGTGCAGTGCGGCGAAGAGGATCATCGTCGACCACAGGGGTCCGGCGAGCCCCACGAGTTCACCGGGCCGTACCGCGAGTCGCTCATCGACGATGGCGAAACTGTCCTGCCAGGACGCCCAGGTGCGCACGATGCACCGCGGGGTACCGGTTGATCCGGAGGTGAACACCCCCAGATGCCCCTCGGGGATGCCGGTGAGCAGATCGTCCGCATCGATGTGGGGAGGCGGGCACAGGAAGGCAGCACCGTCCTGCATCGCCGAGTAGGCCGCGGCCAGCGTCGTCATGACCGAACCGGGACGAGCAGAGCGGGGTAGGCCCGATGCACCGCGGCTGCGGTGCCCGTGGCGATCACCACCTTGATCAGGTCACCGGGGAGGTAGACCGTGGCCGCGACAGCGGTGGCCACCACCCCGGAGGTGCCGGTGACGAAGGCCTGGACGGGGATACCGAACGCGTACACCACCCCGATACCCCCGATGAGATTGGCCAGCGCCCCCCACCACAGCCGGTACTCCGGCAGGCGGCGTTGGACCAGCCATCCGATGACCCCGGCGCCGGCGATCCAGCCGATCAGGTAGCCCGCACTCGGGCCGACGAAGACGCCCAGCCCACCGCGCCCCCCGGCCAGCAGCGGCAGGCCGAGTGCGACGAGGAGGAGGAACACCGCCACCGCGGCCATGGCCCGGCGGGGGCCGAGGATCGACCCGGCCAGCATGACGCCGAGGGTCTGCAGGGTGAGGGGGACGGCGCTACCGAACAGCACCAGGGCGCCGGGCAGGCCGAGCACGGCGATGAGGCCGGCGAAGGAGGCGATGAGGGCGGCATCACGGGCCCCCGAGCGGGTTCGTGGGCCATCCGACACGCCCACAGGCTACTCTGGGGGCAGGTCACTGCCGCGATCGAGGACGCAGGGGAAGGCGACACTCGATCGGAGGTGACCATGTCGTCATTGCCTCACTCCTCGCCCGCGGCATCGTCGCGGGGCCTTCTCATGCTGCATGCGGTACCCCGTGCGGTCGTACCGCACGCGGTGTGGGCGATCCGCGAGATCCTGGACCGTCCCGTCCCGCAACTGGACTTCGCACCTCAGCCGGTCGCCCCCGGCTCCTTCCGTGCCCTGACGACCTGGCGCGCGGCCCCGGGCAGTGCAGCCCGACTGGCCTCGGCGCTGCGTGTCATGCCCGACACGTTGTTCGAGGTGACCGAGGATCCCGGGCCCGAGCGCGAGGGGGAGCGCTACGCCTACACCCCCAACCTCGGCCTGTTCCGGGCCACGATCGGTGTCCACGGTGACATCTACCTGCACGAGGACCGGGTCCGGGCCGCGATCGACGGGGCCCGTGAGCACGGTGTCGACCTGGCCGAGGGTCTGGCCCATCTGCTCGGTGAAGCCTGGGACGAGGAGTTGGAGCCCTACCGCGTGGCGACCTCGGACACACCGATCCGGGTTCTGCACCACGTGGTGTGAACAGGATTCAAAGGGGGATTCAAAGGGGGATTCAAAGGGGGATATTGCCGTGCGCCCCGCGCACGCCCGGGGTGTCCAGGAGCACCTGCGCGATGCGACGTCGGGTGTCCTGCGGTTCGACGATCTCGTCGACCACGCCGATGTCGAGGGCTCGACCGATTCCTCCGCTGATCACCTCGTGCTCGGCGGCGAGTTCGAGTTCGAGTTGTGCGCGCAGCTCCTCGTCGCTGGCCTCGGCGAGGCGACGTCGATGCAGGATGCGCACGGCGGCCACCGATCCCATGACGGCGACCTCAGCCTGCGGCCAGGCGAACACGCGGGTCGCACCGAGTGAGGAGGAGTTCATCGCGACGTAGGCGCCGCCGTAGGCCTTGCGGGTCACCACCGTCACGCGCGGCACCACGCATTCGGCGAAGGCGTGGAGCAGTTTCGCACCGCGACGCACGACCCCGTCCCACTCCTGTCCGACACCGGGCAGGTAGCCGGGGACATCGACGAGGACGATGAGGGGGACGGCGAGGGCATCGCACATTCGCACGAAGCGCGAGGCCTTCTCGGCGCTGGTCGAATCCAGGCAACCGCCTAGTCGGAGGGGGTTGTTCGCGACGATCCCGACGGTGCGCCCGCCGAGTCGGCCGAGGGCGACGACGATGTTAGGGGCCCATCGCGCGTGCAACTCCACCATCGTGCCCTCGTCGAGGACGCCTTCGATGAGGGGATGCACGTCATAGGCCCGGCGACTGGACTCCGGCAGCAACCCGGCGAGATCGCGGTCCTCGACGCGGGACAGATCGAGGGAACCCTGCGCCCCGAGCAGTGAGGCGACGCGTCGCCCCTCATCGAGGGCGGCGCGCTCGGTCTCGGTGACGATGTGCACGACCCCGCTTCGGCGCCCGTGCGGATCAGGTCCACCGAGGCGCAGCATGTCGACCTGTTCACCGGTGACCGAGCGGATGACCTCGGGCCCGGTGACGAAGATGCGGCCTT
>CBFHQG010000048.1:0-15422 GCA_965657825.1 Actinomycetes bacterium
ACCGCTGAGAGTTTGCGACCACAACTGTTACTCAGACGCACTGGTTAGTCGGCGGTCATGTCGAGGACGAATCTCTCCAGCGCCGCGAGTTTCTGCTCAGGGTCGAGCGACGCTCCTCTCAGCCCACCTTTCATCGACACATCGAGCCCTGCGAGGCGCACCGTGGCAGCCGCGAGCCGCTCTGGGCGCCAACGCCGACCCTGAGCGGCGGCGACCTTCACCTTCCACGGGGCCATTCCGATCTCGGACGCGATCGCGGTCTCGCTCATTCCCCGAGGCATGCCCTGGATCCGCGCCACAGCCCGCAAGCCGTGGCCGAGCGCCGCGGTCACCGCAGGGCCGACCGAGGATCTCCCCTGGGTCTGGGCCACCCACCGCAGATCCCCGAGCGCATCGGTGGTCCGGCGCTCCCAGACTGCGTCGGCCACCTGGAAGCCCGCGACATCGGCCATACCCACGAAATAGCGCCGAACGACCGCTTCATCAATGGGGTCGACCTCCACATCGGCGCACAGTTGGGAGATCGCTGCGGCCAACGCCCGGGGATCATGACCAACGGCGTCGTAGAGAACCCGTAATGCGTCAGGTGTCGCCTTCCGGCCGTGTCGACGCACCTCGCCGGTCATGAATGACACCGTGTCGCGGCCCTTGCGCAGAGCGGGGCATGCAACCTCGGGAACGCCCGCTTCTCGAAGCGCAGTCAATACCCGCTTGCCCTTATTGCCCTTGCCCTCGTGGACCACCACGCAGGTTACGCCGTCGACGGGATACGCGATCAGGTCTGTCAGCACCCGCACAGCCGCATCATCGAGGGATTCCGCCGCTTCGACGATGACCACCGAGCCATCCCCGAACAACGTCGGCGCGACCGCCTCGGCAATGAGGGGGGCTGCTTCATCGTCGGTACCACTGATGACTCGTTTCTCGGCTGTGGGATCCACCGCTCGGGCTGCCGCCACAATCTCGGCGATCGCCCGGTCGACCAGGACCGCTTCAGGCCCTACCACCAGCGTGACCGGCGGCGGAGCGGTCGTCGCACCCATGCCCTCACCCTCCCACATTCCCCACCCCACCCCTCCTCATTCCCGTCTGGGAGGGGGTCACCGGCGGGTTACTACGCCGAGGGTGCCGCTGCGGTGCAGGATCGCTACATCGCCGTCCTGATCGGTCCTCAGCACCCGGGCTGCGACGGCCTCCCAGGCTGCGAGGGTCTCCGGTGCCGGATGGCCGTAGTCGTTATCCGCGCCGACACTGATCACCGCGATGCGCCCCGCCGTCCATTCCGCGAGTCGCGGATCCTGGAAGCGGCTGCCGTGGTGGGCGATCTTGACCACATCGAATGCCTCGGCGCCGCGTGCTCCCCGCAATGCCGCCTGTGCTGCGGGTTCGACATCACCGAGCAGGAGCAGTCGGACGCCGGAGACCCTGACATCGAGGACGACGCTGGCGTTGTTCGGTATCGAACCGTCGGTGATGATGCGCGCCGGCCACAACGCGCGCCATTCGATCGATGGTTCACGCTCTGATCGAGCTGATGCACCTGCCCATACCGATTGCGGAACCAGCCCGGCATTGGTCGACCATCGCATCACACGTTCGACCTGCTCGACCGGCTGCGGATGCGGTGACACCCAGATCTCGTCGACTTGCCTTCCGGCGAGCACCCCGGGGGTCCCCTCGACGTGGTCGGCGTGGAAGTGCGTCAGCACCAGCAGCTCGACGTGATCGACACCCAGGTCGTCCAGACAGGAGTCGATCGCCGCGGGATCAGGGCCGGCATCGACGACGATTGCGCGGTGCGGACCGGTGGCGATGACCATCGCATCGCCCTGACCGACATCGCACGCCACCGCCACCCAACCGGGTGGCGGCCAGCCAGCCCGATCCGGTGGTCTCAGCCATACGACAGCAACGGCGGCGAGAACCATGACTACCGCGGTGCGCAACGGCAAGCGACGAGTCCGGCCGATCCACACGATCACCACTCCCCCGATGATCACCGCGAGTGCCGCGAGCGCACCCCCAATGCCGCCGGGCCAGGCGAGAGTCGCCCCGTCCAGGCCGGCGAAAGTTCGAGCGCACCACGCGATCCAGGCCGCGAACGGAATAGCCAGCCATCCGAAAAGTTGCCCGAGCGGAGGCAGCATCGGTGCCGTCACGGCAGCAAGCAACCCGAGGACGGTGATGGGGGCGACCGCAGGTGCGGCCAGGACATTGGCCGGCACCGCGACTAGACTCAAGCCCTGACCCAGCGAGGCCAGGATCGGAGCAGTCGTGATCTGGGCTGCCGTAGTGAGTGCGATGGCATCGGCGAAAGCGCCACGAATCCGCTCGGAAACCGGCAGCCCCGATAGTGCTCGTGAGATCGCACGACGCAGCGGCGGTGCGACGACGAGGAGACCACCTGTCGCCGCTACCGACAGTGCGAAACCGAGTGACACTGCAAGTACTGGAGCGAGGATGAGCAACAGTACGACTGTCGCGCTCAGTGCCGAGAGCCCCCGTCGAGGACCACCGAGGAGGAGCGCGATGACCGCGACTGTTCCCATGCCCGCAGCCCGTAGGACCGAGGGTTCAGGTCCGACCACCAGCACGTAACCGATAAGGGACAGCCCCGCGAGCAGCGCCTGCGTGGCGACGCGCACACCGAGCAGGCGACCGATGATGATGATCGCGCCCAGCACGATTGCCACGTTGCCTCCCGACACAGCGGTCAAGTGCGACAGGCCGGAGACGCGCATCGCCTCACCGAATCCCTCGGGTTGGGTGGATTCGTCGCCCACGGCCAATCCGACGACGAGTGCCCCGGCATCAGCCGGTCCCCCTGCCACAGACTCGCGCAACCCTGTGCGCACTGCGTGGATCACCTGCGCCCCCCACGACGGGCCTTCGATGATCTGCACGGGACCGTGAGCCTGGATGATGGCGACCGCCTGCGGGGTGAACGGTGCCGGAGCTAGCCGCGCGGTAGCGGTCACCCGACTCCCGGGCGGGACAAGCGAATCATCAACCTGTACGTGCACCAGGACAGGCGCTTCGAGGGCCCATTCCCCCAGGCGAGAGTCGATCCGGTGCAGGCGACCGCGGGCGACATAGCGGATCGGCCCGAGCTGAGACCCGCGCACCCTGGCTCGGGACTGCTCGATCTCGCCCTCGATGCTGACCTCGACCGTGGCCAACACCCGGTTGGCTGCCGCCTGCGCGAGTGGGCCTTCCCTCTGCTGTGTGGCGGCCAGGGTCACCGAGAGGGCCCCAATCGCCACGGACAGCAGCGTTACCCATACCCACCACCACCCGGGGCTTCGCCGCGTCGAGCTGATCATCAGGACGAGCACCGAGAGGCACATGACAGCCACGGAGCTCCACAGCACCCCTACCGATGGCAACGGAACAGACCAGACCAGGAGGCAGACCGTCCACGTTCCGATCGCGGCCGGAACCAGGCGCAGATCCCATCCGCTCATCCATGCCCGCCTAGACGGTGACGAGGGGACGAAGCCGCTCCAGGAGCGTCGGGCCGATCCCCGAGACTTCACCGAGCACCTCGATATTCGGAAACGGCCCGTTCTCCTCGCGCCAGGTGATGATCCGCTCGGCCAGCACCGGACCGATGCCGGGCAGGGAGTCGAGGGTTCCCGCATCGGCACTGTTCACATTGATCGGTCCATCGGATGCAGTCGCCGACGAGCCAGCAGATGCTGATCTGTAGACGGCCGATTGCCTCCTGACCTCGATGCGTTCTCCGTCGATGACAAGCCGGGCTAGGTTGACTTCGATTCGCATCCGGTCATCGCGCAATCCACCGGCGGCTTCGATCGCATCGACTACCCGGGACCCCTGGGGAACCTCGACGACACCGGGGTTGCGCACCTGACCGACGACGTGGACTGTGAGCAACGCAGCACCAGGAACGGCGCCGGCCGTGGCGGTCATCGTGGGTGATGCCTGATCGATCACCGCGATCTCATCAATGGGTCGAGCGCGACCCTGCCACCACCACCAGGCCAGCAGCCCCAATGCGACGACGAGGACGAGTGCAGCTGCACGAGCGGCTCCCGGGGTCCAGGAACGCCACAGGCGCGGCCCTGTGAGCGCAGCCGCGTGTCGCCCCCGTGCCGGCCAGGCTTGCATTCGCGTGACGGTAGGTGCGCACAGGTGCGACGGCCGCACCCAGCGCGAACCTGGGGATGATCACCTGTCCCCCGGCCCTGTGCACAGCCCGCCGGGATCGGCCGACGAAGGTGGGTCAGACCTCGACAGGGGACACGACAACCGCGACGATGCCCGGTCCGGTGTGAGCGGCGACCACCGCACCGATCGGGCACTGCACGATCGGTGCTCCCGGGAGCCGGCGGTGCAACTCCCCGGCGAGTTCGCTAGCCCGATCCTCGGCGTCGAGGTGCTGGACGGCGATCTCCACCGGTCCGGTCACCGCTGCAGCAGCGAGATCGGCCATTCGGGCAATGGCCTTCGTCGATGTCCGTACCCGCTCCAGCGGTGCGACTTCACCTTCACGCACCGCGAGGATCGGCTTCACCTTCAATGCCTGACCGACCATGGCACGCGCAGAGCCGATGCGCCCGGAGCGACGCAAGTACTCCAGAGTGTTGACGTAGAACAACGCGGTCGCTGATTCACCGCGACGTCGCACGATGGATTCGACCTCGTCGACCTGCGCACCTTCGCGTGATGCCCGCTCACCGGCTAGGACCGCGAAACCAAGCCCCATCGCCACCGTCCGGCTGTCGACCACGCGCACGTCGATGTCGACCTCGCGCGCTGCCAACCAAGCTGATTCATAGGTCGCCGACATGCGGGCCGATAGCGTCGCGCACACCACCGCCGTCGCACCCTCGACGGCTGCCTTCTCGAATGCCTGCCGGAAGCGCTCGGGGGTCGGGCGCGATGTCGTCACCGGCTGCCAGGCCTTCAATGCTTCAGCCACCCGCTGAGTGGATGCAGCATCTGACGTCTCATCCATCGCCCGCCCCGAGACGATCACCTGCACCGGAACGATCTCGATCCCGGTGCCGGTGACCAGATCACGAGGCAGATAGGACGTCGAATCAGTGACGAGCGCGACCCGCCCGGCGACCGGCACTGACTTCGACATATCGCGAGACTACGCGGGAACGACGTTGACGAGCTTGGGAGCCCGGACGATGACCGTGCGAATCTCTGCACCGTCCAGAGCCTTGGTCACCGCAGATGACGCAAGCGCTAGAGCGCGCAGTTCCTCCTCGCCGATGGTCGGGGGCACCTCGAGACGTTCGCGCACCTTGCCGGCTACCTGCACCACGCAGGTGACCGAATCCTCCACCAGCAGTGCGGGGTCCACGTGCGGCCAACCCGCCAGTGCCACACAGGGTTCGTGACCGAGCCTGGCCCACATGTCCTCTGCGGTGTACGGGGCGACCAGGGAGAGCATGATCGCAACAGCCTCGGCGGCTTCACGCACCGCCGGATCGGCCGGGCCACACCCGGAATCAATAGCCTTGCGGGTGGCGTTGACCAATTCCATAGTCTTGGCGACCGCGACATTGAACCGGAAGGTCTCCACCGCGGTTGCCGCATCCCGTACTGCCCGATGGGTGACCTTGCGCAGGTCGAGATCTCCGGTCCCCGGATCGACTCCCGGCTCGCTGCTCACATCACCGGCAAGGCGCCACGCGCGTGCGAGGAACTTCTTCGCTCCGGCCGGTGACACATCGGCCCAGTCCACATCGTCCTCCGGCGGACCGGCGAACACCATCGTCAACCGAATCGCGTCAACGCCGTGCTCCGAGAGCTCATCGGATAGTCGCACCAGGTTGCCGCGCGACTTGCTCATCGCGGAGCCATTCATGACGACCATGCCCTGATTGAGCAACCGGGTGAACGGTTCGGTGAAGTCCACCATTCCCAGGTCGTAGAGCACCTTGGTGAAGAACCTGCTGTAGAGCAGATGCAGGATCGCGTGCGTCACTCCACCGACGTACTGGTCGACCGGCATCCACCGCTTGGCCTGATCGACATCGAAGGGTGCGGTGTCCAGGTGCGGGTCGAGATAGCGCAGGTAGTACCAAGACGAGTCGACGAAGGTGTCCATCGTGTCCGCGTCGCGCGTCGCCGGACCACCGCACTTCGGGCAGGCGACATTCGCCCACTCGGTGGCCGCACCCAGGGGCGAGGTGCCCTTGGGCTTGAGATCCAGGCCGTCAGCAGAGGGCAGCACAACGGGGAGCTGCTCCATCGGGACGGGAACTTCACCGCAGGTATCGCAGTGGATGATCGGGATCGGGGTGCCCCAGAAACGCTGGCGCGAGATGAGCCAGTCGCGCAGCCGGTAGTTGACCGCCGCGGTGCCCGTCCCGCGTTCCGCGAGCACCTGCAGGATGCGCGCGATCGCCGCCGCCTTATCCAAGCCATCGAGCGGCCCGGAGTTCACGTGCGGGCCGTCATCAGCGGTCGCGACACCGGTCGCCGCCGGGTCCTCCCCCGCCTCGACGACGACGCGCACCGGCAGATCGAAGGCACGCGCGAAATCCAGATCGCGCTGGTCATGGGCTGGAACGGCCATGATCGCACCGGTGCCGTAGTCAGCGAGGACGTAATCACTCGCCCACACGGGGATCCGCTCACCGTTGACGGGATTGATCGCATAGCGCTGCAGGAACACCCCGGTCTTGTCGCGCTCGTTGTTCAGGCGGTCCATCTCCGAGGTGCGCTTGACCTGCTCGAGGTACTCGGTGAACTCGGCCTCAGCGGGTGTCCCGGCGGCCAATTCAGTTGCTAGGTCGGAGTCCGCAGCGACGACGAAGAAGGTCGCGCCGTACAACGTGTCAGGTCGCGTCGTATAAACGGTGACCGGCTCATCGCGTCCTTCGATAACGAACTGCACCTCAGCACCGGTGGAGCGGCCGATCCAGTTGCGCTGCATTAGCAGCACCTTCTCCGGCCACGCGCCTTCCAACTGCTCCATGTCGTCGAGCAGGCGATCGGCGTAATCGGTGATCTTGAAGTACCACTGGGTGAGTTTCTTCTTCGTCACAGGCGTGTCGCAGCGCTCGCACTCCCCCGCGACCACCTGCTCATTAGCGAGAACGGTCTGGCAGTTCGGGCACCAGTTGACGTTGCTGGCCTTGCGATAGGCCAGGCCACGCTGGAACATCTGCAGGAAGAACCACTGATTCCAGTGGTAGTACTCCGGATCACAGGTGTTCAGCACCCGATCCCAGTCGAAGGAACAGGCGTAGCGGCGCATCGAGGCCTTCTGCTGCTCGATGTTGGCGTAGGTCCACCCGCGCGGGTCCTCACCGTTGCGGATGGCCGCGTTCTCTGCTGGCAGCCCGAAGGCATCCCAGCCGATGGGATGCATGACGTTGAAGCCCTTCTGCACCCAGTAGCGCGCGATCACATCGCCGAGGGCGTAGGCCTCCGCATGACCCATATGCAGATCCCCGGACGGGTAGGGGAACATGTCGAGGACGTACTTCGGTGGACGAGGATCGTCGGGGTTCCCGGAACGGAACGGGGCGAGGTCGTCCCAGACCGGCAGCCACCGGGACTGGATCGCCTCGACGTCATAAGTCTCGATGTCCTCATCAGCCATAGCGGCCTGACTCTACCGACCGCCCGGACAACGACGCCTAACTGGACTAACTCGACCTCCTTGACCCTGCTAGCCGTCGTTCTCAGGGCTGCCTTCCGGGGACTGACCATGGGGCCATCACTCACGAGGCGGCGGATCGGATGCGGGTGATCAGCGTGCCAAAGAGCGGTTCAGCCCACCCAGGCCGAGGTACCCAGCACGACCCGAGCCACTTCCCCGCCCCCGGCGAACTGCTTCCCATTTGCGAAGAACGACGCTAACCCGGACTAAGGCGCTCCGCTTAATCCGGTTTACCGTCGCTCTCTGCGCCAAAGACGTGGGCAACCACTCGACCCACGAGGGCGTGCACCTCCCAGGACCAGTGCAGGCCATCGGGGTTGCAGGTCGCCAGGTGTGGCGCCACCAGCTCCTCGATGTCGACATAGGCGACATCGTGTTCGAGCGCCCAGCCCTTGGCTGCAGCGACGGCCGAACCGTGCGTTCGCGTCGAGGGATAGTACGGCCCGGTCCACGGAGCGGGCCCGAGCAAAGCGATCGGCAACTCCGGGCGCAGCACCCGGACACCCTGGACGATGCGGGTGAGGTAGCGATCGGTCGCCACCTGCGGCAGCGTCCGAAACGGCCCTCCCACACGGCGCACGGCGGTAGGCGTCGCACCTCGCAGCGCACTGCGCGCAACCCGGCGCGCACGGCTGTTGCGCAGGTACGGGATCGAATCGCGCACCCACGTCGGCACCGGCGTGGGCAGTTGGTCCATGCCCCCGACCGCAAGTAGGACCGCATCGGCACGAGGAAGGTATTCCCCCCACACCACCGGATCCTTCGTCAGCGCCCACCAGGCATCCCGTGCCGTCCAACCCTGACGTGCGACCAGGTCGACCTCAGCCCCCATGAGTCGACCAGCGACCTGCGGGAACAACCGTGCATCCCCGGGTGGCATCGCTCGCTCAGGTCCGTGGAACGCCAGCGAATCGCCGAGGACGAGCAGGTGACGATTCGCAGCCTCAGGCACCGGTGAAGTCCACCACGCAGGGACCCTCGCGATCGGTGACCAGCCGGCACAGCGCCTTGGCGATCAGGTCGGGAGCGAAGGGTGTATCAGGTGCGACGGTGCCGTGAATGACGAGCGTGCGGGAACGGATCGATGTGCCAGCCAGATCAGCGTCGAGACCGAGGGCGAGATTGCGCAGCGCCGCCTTCTGCAGGCCGAGTCCGAGACTGGACGTCATCGGGTGATCGGCGGTACCACCACCGGTGAACAACAGCGTCGCCTCGGGCAGTTCACTCATCGTCGGGATGAGGGCCTGGGCCATCGCCCACCCTGAGACGACCCCGGAGCGCAAGCCGGCCTCGACCTCGCCGAGGTCAGAGTCCCACCCACCAGGAACCCACGCAGAGACGTTGAACAGGGCCACGTCGATGGGTACCTGCACCCGGTCAGCATGGTCCGCGACACGTTCGCGCAGTTCCTGCGGGTCCGCCGCATCGACTGTCAGCAGCGACACGTGCGGCTCAGGCATCGAGTTGTAGACCGCTAACGCTGCCGCATCCAGGGTGTCCGCTGAGCGAGCCGCGAGCGTCACGTGCGCACCCAACCACGATGCCTGTATGGCCAGTGCGGTGCCGATCCCGGGCCCTGCGCCGACGATGAGGGCGTGATGGGTGGAACTCACAGGGACGACCCTACGCCCGCCCAGCGAAGAAGGGACACAGTTTTCGGCGTTCCTGATCAGCTGGCGCAGGCGCCCGCGCCTGCGGAATCTTCGGTGGAGCTGAGGGGACTCGAACCCCTGACCCCCTCCATGCCATGGAGGTGCGCTACCAGCTGCGCCACAGCCCCGAAGTGCCCCGCGAGCATACCCGCCCGAGACCCTGGCTGCGCCTGCGCCCCCGGGCGATCCCCGGCTAGCGGTCGTCGGCCGGCCACACCCCGTCGCGCGGTACCGCTTCAGGCAGGGATCGGGCGTTGTATTCCTGCAATCTCCAGCGTGGACCAGCCACATCATGGGGGTGGTCGTGGCCGAGAAGCACCGACCATGCCGCGTTGGTCAGGACCCCCAGGGCCGACCAGTACTCAACCGGGAGGGAAAGCAGGCGACCGATGCCCGCACGCGCCGCTCCCCCGTGAGTAGCGATCACGATCACCGCGTCGTCAGCAGTTCCGGCGACGGCATCCTCCACCGCCGCCACGACCCGGTCGGCTACCTCGGTGCGCCGCTCCCCGCCGCCTGGCCGCAGGTCGCTACCGGTCGCCCAGGCATCGAGATCTCCGCCGTAGCGAGCGCGGATCTCCTCACGGGTGAGCCCCTGCCATTCACCTGCATACGTCTCGCGTAGCCGTTCGTCGAGGGTGACCGATAAGCCGGTAACCGACGCGAGAGCCGCAGCCGTGTCTCGAGCACGTTGCAGATCGGAGGACACGATCAGGCTCGGTCGCAATGCCGCCAACTCATCAGCCGCTCGCCGCGCCTGCTCGACCCCCACCTCATCCAGAGGTACGTCGGTCTGACCCTGGAATCGATGCTCGGCGTTCCACGGCGTTCGACCATGCCGCCACAGGACCAGGCGCCTCACCTGGAGTCCATCGCATCAGGATCCGACAGGTTCAAATCGACCAGCGGGCAGTCCTTCCAGAGTCGCTCCAGGGCGTAGTGCACCCGCTCCTCAGCCAACTGCACATGGATCACCACATCACCGAAGTCCAGCAGCACCCAGCGCCCCTCACGCTCCCCCTCGCGGCGGATGGGCTTACTGCCAGCCTCGCGCAGCTTGTCCTCCACCGCATCGACGATCGCGCGCACCTGGCGCTCGTTCGCCCCCGAGCACAGCAGGAAGATGTCGGTGATGACCACCTGATCTGACACATCGAGGGCGATGATGTCGGTGGCCAGCTTGTCGGCTGCGGCTTGCGCGGCCAACTGGGCCGTGACCACAGCCTCAGGGCTCGCTGTCACGAAACCCCCACGGTTGCATCTGTCATTTCAGGGGTCATGAAGTCAGCGAACATGATGGATACGGTACGTGACCCCTCGGGAGTGAGCACTGAGGCGGGTCGGGCTCCGGCCCTGATGACGTCAACGGCAATGGTCTCTTCGACCAGAGACTGATCCAGAACCGATGCTCGGCCTGATTCGAGAACATCGAGAAGGGTGTCGATGCTGGCCGTGGTGCGGGCCAGGAACCCAAGGCTGGTCAGGATCTGGCGGAGTCGTTCCGGGGATTGAGGAAGCCGAGCCAGCACCGACACCCACACATCACGGAATCGAGTGAGTTGATCGATCGGATATGGACCCGGTATCGACGCGGTGGCGTATTCGGCCGCCGCCACACCACCGAGTCGCTGCCGCCCCGCGCGGATGACGATATCCGAGGACCCCGGTGAGCCCTGGTCGTCAATCAGCACTATCACCTGCGGGACGTCGATGATGACACCTCCCACGGCATCGACGAGCCCCGCGAACGCCAGGAGATCCAGCGTCCAACTGCCATCCATGGTCAGGCCGAAAGCCGCCTCAGCAGAGGTCAACGGGGTGAGGGTGTCGGGCTCGCTCGGTGTCCCACCCAGGGTGACCTGCCGAGGAGGGACCGCGCCGTCCACGACCGGCACGAGGAGGCTGGCCGGCACGTAGGCGATGGATGAACTGTCCGGGACGGCATCGAGCAGCGCGTTCCCCACCGCGTATTCCTCACGGTCGAGCACCTGCACGAGGATCATCTTCGATTCCGGTTTGGGGCTCGGGCTCGGCTCGACCGGCGCCGCCTGCGAGGTGCACCCAGCGAGGGCGAGGAGTCCGACACACGCCGATATCACCCGCCCCGGCATCATTCGCCTCGCGGCGGCGAAGTGTCAGGGTCGGCATCGCGATACAAACCCCGTTTGGCGATATAGGCCTCGACGCCGGCGGGGACGAGGTAGGAGATCGGCGCCCCCGCGGCGACACGGCGGCGCACATCGCTGGAGGAGATCGCAAGCGCGGGAACCTCGATCAAGGTGACGCGACCGGGTGCGACACCCGGGTCGACCAGGGCATGACCGGGGCGAGTGACGCCGATCAGGTGCGCGAGAGCCACGACCTCATCGGTTCGTTCCCAGCCGAGGATGTCGGCCATGGCATCGGCTCCGGTGATGAAGAACAATTCGGCCTGCGGTCCCTGGGCAGCCGAGAGGTCGCGCAGGGTGTCGGCGGTATAGGTGGGGCCTGGCCGATCGACGTCGACCCGACTGACGGTGAAACGGGGATCAGCCGCGGTCGCCACGACCGTCATCAGGTAGCGGTCCTCCGCTTCGCTCACCCCCCGATGCGCCTTCTGCCATGGCCGACCGGTGGGAACGAACACGATCTCGTCGAGGCCGAACTCATGGGCCACCTCGGACGCCGCCACGAGGTGGCCATGATGGATGGGGTCGAAAGTGCCGCCCATCACCCCGATGCGCATGCCCGGCCCGGCCCCTACCGGCCCCGCTCGACCATCTCGACTCAGCGGTCGACGTTGATCATCAAGGTGATGACCAGCAGGAGCAGGAGGACCCCGAGACCCACAGCGCCGAACACGTAGGGCGAGATGGGGGCGCCCTCACCGGCCTCGGATGCCAGCATGGCGACGGTCGACAGGTTCATAGCCCCACTCTAGCCAGGAATGTCGGCCCTTCGGGTGCGCCCCCACCGGGGTTCACCCTCGTAGGTGTCCCTGGCCGGTCACGACGTAGGTCGTCGTGGTCAGTTCGGGAAGACCCATGGGGCCCCTGGCATGCAACTTCTGGGTGGAGATGCCGATCTCAGCGCCGAAGCCGAATTCACCACCGTCGGTGAATCGGGTCGAGGCATTGACCATGATGGCCGCCGAATCGACCCCGGAGATGAACTCCGCGATCGCCGAGGCCGAATCGGAGATGATCGCCTCGGTGTGCTGGGAGGACCACCGACGGATGTGAGCCACCGCCTCATCGAGGGAGTCCACGACGCTAGCCGCGATGTCCAGCGAGTAGTACTCCGCTGCCCAGTCCTCGTCGGTGACCGCGCAGAACCCGACCGGTGAATCAGCCAGAGCCGCCTGGGTTCGCGCATCGCCGTGAACGGTGATCCCCGCCTCTGCCAGCGCTGGGATAGCTCGAGGCCAGAACTGATCGGCGACGCCGGAGTGCACCAACACGGTCTCCGCGGCATTGCACACGCTCACCCGCTGAGCTTTCGCATTGATCAGGATTCGGACAGCCATATCGATATCCGCATCGGCGTCGATGTACACGTGGCAGTTTCCGACACCCGTCTCGATCACCGGCACGGTCGAACCTTCGACCACGCTGCGAATGAGCGCCTCACCGCCGCGAGGAATCAACACATCGACAAGCCCACGTGCGGTCATCATGTGCCGGACGGAATCGTGGGACTCTCCCGGAACGAGAGTGATCGCCTCCTCGGGGATCGCCGTGCCACGCAGAGCCGAGCGCAGGACACGAACGAGCTCGGCATTCGTACTGCGAGCCGATGACGAGCCCCGGAGCAACGCGGCATTTCCGCTCTTCAGGCACAGGCCGGCGGCATCGACGGTGACATTCGGACGCGCCTCGTAGATCATCCCGACAACCCCGAGTGGGACGCGGACCTGACGGACCTGCAGGCCATTGGGCAGCGTGTAGCCACGCACGACATCACCAACCGGATCAGGCAGGTCGGCGAGATCTTCCAATGCCGAGGCGATCGCATCGATGCGTTCAGGGGTGAGGGTGAGCCGGTCGATCAGCGCCGCTGAGATGTCCTGCTCGCGGGCTCGTTGAAGATCCTCGACGTTGACCGACACGATCGCATCCACCTCGTGGCGCAGCGCCGTCGCCATCGCCCGCAGTGCAGCATCCTTGGCATCTCGAGTCAACGAGCGCAGGACGGTCGCCGCCTCACGTGCCTGCCGCGCCGCATCGAGGACAGCGTCACGGGACACCTCGGTGGATACAGCAGCTGAACTCGTCATGGAATGAGGTTACGCCTCTCTCCCCACTCGAGGCTCCGCCTCTCTCCCCACTCGAGGCTCCGCCTCTCTCCCCACTCGAGGCTCCGCCTCGGTCACCACTCGAGGCTCCGCCTCGGTCACCACGAGGTCGTCTCGATGCACCACCTCGCGCTCGTAGGCCGCTCCGAGTTCACGCGCCAGGTCCCGCGTGGACCGACCCAGCAGAGCAGGGAGCTCTCCGGAGTCGAAGTTGACCAGTCCGCGTGCTACGACGCGCCCCTGCGGATCCACCAACTCGACCGGATCCCCTGCCACGAAGACACCCTCGACGGCCGTGATGCCCGCGGGAAGCAGCGACATCCGCCGGCCCACAACCGCGGCAACCGCTCCCTCGTCCAGGCGCAGCCGCCCCCGCGGTGTGCTGGCATGTCCCAGCCACAGCAGCCTGCTCGGCGTGCGGCGTCCTGTGACGTGGAAGACCGTGCCCACATCACCACCGGACATGGCGGCCTCCGCCTCGCGCGCGCTGGCGAGCACCACCGGGATGCCCGCCATCGTCGCGATCCGCGCCGCCTCGACCTTGGTCACCATGCCACCGAGGCCCACACCCGCCGCACCGATCCCACCCGTGGACACCTCCACGAGATCCTCCGGCCCGCGCACGTCGGTGATCAGGCGAGCGCCTCCGCGCGCCGGAGGACCGTCATAGAGACCATCGACGTCGGAGAGCAGCACCAGTCCCTGTGCGCGCACCAGGTGGGACACCAGGGCCGCGAGGCGGTCGTTGTCACCCACGCGGATCTCATCGGTGGCCACCGTGTCGTTCTCATTGACGATGGGCACGACCCCGAGTTCGAGCAACCGCTCCAGGGTCTGCTGGGCATTGCGGTAGTGGGTCCGCCTCGTCATGTCATCAGCGGTCAGCAGGATCTGACCGACGGTGAATCCATGCCGTTCGAACGCCGCGGTGTACCGCGCGAGGAGCAGGCCCTGCCCCACGCTGGCCGAAGCCTGCTGAGTCGCCAGATCTCGTGGCCTCGCGGTGAGTCCCAACTGGGGAAAGCCGGTGGCGATCGCACCACTCGAGACGACCACGACCTGCGATCCGGCCGCCCGGCGGCGCGCCACCACATCGGCGAGCATGTCGACACGCAGCGGATCGAGTCCTCCTCCAGCCTGAGTCAGCGAGGACGATCCGATCTTCACCACCAGTCGCTGAGCCTGCGCGATCGTGTCGCGTGGCGATGCAGTGCTCGTCATGAGCCCTCCAGTCGCTCATCGGTGCCACGGGGGCCACTGGCCCGGGTCGCTCCCGCCGCAATAGTGGGTTCCCAGTCGAAGATCACCGCCTGATCCCCCTGCCCCAGCAGCACCATGCTGCCCGCCGTGGCCCCGGCCTTGACGAGCGCCTCCTCGACACCGAGTCGAGCGAGTCGATCAGCCAGATACCCCACGGCCTCATCATTGGAGAAATCGGTTTGGTGTACCCAGCGCTCCGGTCGGTCCCCGGTGACCCGGTAGCAGGGAGCGTGAGTCTCGGGATCAGACTCAACACTCACCGTGAATCCGGCGTCGTCGACTGGCGCGGGAGTGAGCACGATCCGCGTCGACTCGGTGGGTGCCGCGGCAGAACGATGGTCTCGGACGAGTTCAGCCATCGCGAAGGCGAGCTCACGCAGGCCCTCATGGCTGACTGCCGAGACCGCGATGGCGCGCAGGCCGCGCTCAGCGAGAAGGGGGACCACCATTTCGGCGACCACCCGGCCATCGGGGACATCGATCTTGTTGAGGGCGACGAGTCGAGGCCGATCGTCCAATCCACCGTATGCGGCGAGTTCGGCCTCGATGATGTCCAGATCCGCGAGGGGCTCCCGCTGCACCTCCA
>CBFHQG010000049.1:0-15077 GCA_965657825.1 Actinomycetes bacterium
GGGCGCGATGACGCTGTCGAGCTCGCCAAGTCCAACATCCTGCTTCTCGGCCCCACCGGGTCAGGCAAGACGCTGCTCGCCCAGACCCTCGCGCGGATGCTCGATGTCCCCTTCGCCATCGCCGACGCCACGGCGCTCACCGAGGCCGGCTATGTCGGTGAGGACGTCGAGAACATCCTGCTGAAGTTGATCCAAGCGGCCGACTACGACGTGAAGCGCGCCGAGACGGGCATCATCTACATCGACGAGATCGACAAGATCGCCCGCAAGTCGGAGAACCCCTCGATCACGCGCGATGTGTCGGGTGAGGGCGTGCAGCAGGCCCTTCTGAAGATCCTGGAGGGCACGACCGCGTCGGTGCCACCCCAGGGCGGTCGAAAGCATCCCCACCAGGAGTTCATTCAGATCGACACGACCAATGTGCTGTTCATCGTCGGTGGCGCGTTCGCCGGGTTGGACTCGATCATCGAGGCACGCATCGGCAAGAAGCGGGTCGGCTTCACCTTCGACATCGTCGACGGCGAGGACTCCTCGATGGGTGACACCAACCCCGATGACATCTTCGGCTACGTGATGCCCGAGGACATGCTCAAGTTCGGCATGATCCCTGAGTTCGTCGGCCGTCTCCCGGTCTTCACCTCCGTCACCCGACTGGACCAGGAAGCGCTCGTCCAGGTGCTGACCGAACCCCGCAATGCTCTGGTCAAGCAGTACGGCCGACTGTTCGAGCTCGACGGGGTCGAGTTGGAGTTCAGTGACGAGGCGCTCGAGGAGATCGCCAATCAGGCCCTGCTGCGTGGGACCGGCGCCCGTGGGCTGCGGGCGATCCTGGAGGAAGTGCTGCTGAATGTGATGTACGACGTGCCCAGCCGCAGCGATGTGGCGCGCGTCGTGGTCACCGGCGACACCGTGCGCGACAACGTGCTGCCCACACTCGTCCCACGTGAGGTCGAACCGCCCAAGCGGAGCAGGGCCCGCAAGGAATCGGCCTAGCTGTACGCGGCTTAGGCCAAGGTCACGTCGATCTGGAGTTCAGGCCCGGGTTGGTAGTCGAGAGCCACGATCCGCCCTGCGGCCTTGAGATCTGCCTGCGCGCGCTGGAGACGGTCGAGGATCGCCTCTGGTGCGATGACCGTGGCGGAGGTGACCTCGGCCTTCATCGATGCCTTCGCCTCGCTCTTGGCTCGGCGCACCGCTGACAGCACGGTCGCGATGTCCTCGATGATCACCGGATCTCCACCTGTGGGGAGTTCGTCGATCGAGGGCCAGGCTGCCCGGTGGATCGACCCGTCCTGCCACCACGACCAGACCTCTTCGGTGACGAAGGGCAGGAAGGGTGCGAAGAGGCGCAGTTGGATGCTCAGAGCGAGGGCGAGGGTCGCCCGAGCAGATGCGGCAGCTGACTCACCTTGTCCGCCGTAAGCACGTTCCTTGACGAGTTCGACATAGTCGTCGGTGAACGACCAGAAGAAGGTCTCGGTGACTTCGAGGGCGCGCGTGTAGTGGTAGTCCTCGAAGGCCTCCGTGGCGGTCTGCACGACCTGGGCCAGCTTCGCGAGCAGGGCGAGGTCGAGAGCCTCGGTGATCTGGGCAGGGTCGGCCTCCGAGGCGCTACCGAGGACGAACTTGCTGGCGTTGAGGATCTTGATCGCCAGGCGCCGACCGATCTTCATCTGTCCGACGTCGAAGGCGGTGTCGGTTCCCGGGCGACCCGAGGCTGCCCAGTAGCGGACGGCATCGGAGCCGTGCTCGTCGAGCAGACCCATCGGGGTGACCACATTGCCCTTGGACTTGCTCATCTTCTTGCGGTCCGGGTCGAGGATCCAACCGCTGATCGCCGCATCGCTCCAGGGCAGGCAGCCGAACTCCAGGTGGGATCGTACGACGGAGGAGAACAGCCAGGTCCGGATGATCTCGTGGGCCTGCGGGCGCACATCCATGGGGAACACTCGCTGCCACAGGTCCGGGTCGCGCTCCCAGCCTCCGGCGATCTGCGGGCTCAGGGACGACGTGGCCCAGGTGTCCATGACGTCGGGGTCACCGATGAAGCCACCGGGCGCCCCGCGCTGATCCTCGTGGTAGCCGGCCGGTGCATCAGAGGAGGGATCGATCGGCAGGTCGGCTTCGTCGGGGACGAGCGGAGAGTCGTAGACCGGATTCCCCTCATCGTCGAGGCGGTACCACACGGGGATCGGCACCCCGAAGAACCGTTGACGGGAGACCAACCAGTCGCCGTTGAGTCCCTCGACCCAGTTCTCATAGCGCACCCGCATGTGCTCGGGGTGCCATCGCAGCGCGCGACCGCGTTCGAGGAGTTCGGCCCGCAGGGGTTCATTGCGGCCCCCGTTGGTGATGTACCACTGGCGGGTGGTGACGATCTCCAGCGGACGTTCACCTTTTTCGAAGAACTTCACCGGGTGGGTGATTTCGCGCGGGTCGCCCTCGGTGAACCCCGCTTCGGTGAGGAGGGCCACCATCCGCTCGCGGGCCGTATGCGAGGTCGCACCGGCGATGTCGCCGTAGGCGGCAGCGCCTGCTGCCGTGGTGATCCAGGCCGGCTGTTCGCGGATGATCCGGCCATCCCAGCCGATGATCGGGCGAGTGGGCAGTTGCAGCTCGCGCCACCACGTCACATCGGTCAGGTCACCGAAGGTGCAGATCATCGCGATGCCTGATCCCTTGTCCGGGTCGGCCAGGGAGTGGGCGACGATCGGGACCTCCACGTCGAACAGCGGGGTGCGCACGTGGGTGCCGAACAGGTCCGCGTAGCGCTCATCGTCGGG
Organism: Actinomycetes bacterium; assembly: GCA_965657825.1. Taxonomy (GTDB): domain Bacteria; phylum Actinomycetota; class Actinomycetes; order S36-B12; family S36-B12; genus M55B157. The sequence goes on from CBFHQG010000049.1 coordinate 2,784, forward strand.
GTGAGCGACGAGTGCAACGCACGCGGCGAGGAGTTCGGGTCGCGTCGTCTCGATGTACACGCGGTGTTCAGGATCATCGATGTGGGGGAAACCTATGCGGTGGTAGGCCCCTGGGCGCTCGCGGTCTTCGAGTTCAGCCTGCGCGACGGCTGTTCGGAAGGTGACGTCCCACAGCGTGGGTGCCTCGGACTGGTAGGCCTCTCCGCGGGCGAGGTTGCGCAGGAACGCCCGCTGCGAGACAGATCGGGCGTTGTCGTCGATGGTCTGGTAGGTCTGCGACCAGTCGATCGACAGACCAAGGCGCCGCCACAGGTCTTCGAAGGCGACCTCATCCTCGACGGTCAACTGCTCGCACAGTGCCACGAAATTGCGACGCGAGATGGGGACCTGGTTCTTCGGATCAGGCTCAGCGGGTGGGGAGAAATCGGGGTCGTAGGGCAGGGATGGATCGCAGCGCACACCGAAGTAGTTCTGTACCCGGCGTTCGGTGGGCAGGCCGTTGTCGTCCCAGCCCATGGGGTAGAACACCTCGAAGCCGCGCATCCGCTTGTACCGGGCCATGCAGTCGGTGTGGGTGTAGGAGAACACATGGCCGACGTGCAGGGATCCGCTCACCGTCGGTGGCGGGGTGTCGATGGAGTAGACCTGGTCACGAGTCTTGGTGCGGTCGAACCGATAGATCCCCGACTCCTCCCAGGTGCGTACCCAGGAGACCTCGATGCCATCGATGCTGGGCTTCTCGGGCACGCTGGGCAGGGCCGGGGGAGTCATAGGGCCACATCCTAGGCAGCGGGATGGCGATGCCGATCCCGGCCGTTAGGGTGAACAGCGTGACGAGCACCGATGGAGTCGGCTCGCGCTATGAGCAGGTGGTGGCTGAACTCACCGCTCGGTGGCCCGAATCGCGGATCGAACCTTCCCTCTCGCGGATCACCGCACTCCTCGACCTGCTGGGCGACCCACAGCGGGCCATGCCCGTGATCACCGTCACCGGCACGAATGGCAAGTCCAGCACCGCTCGGATGATCGCCTCGCTCCTGCGTGCGCTGGGCCTGCGCACGGGTTTGTTCACCAGCCCCCACCTCATGACGCCTACCGAGCGGATCGAGATCGACGGCGAGCCCGTCGACCCGGCGACGTTCGTGGGCATCTGGGAGGACATCGCTGCGTTCGTCGAGATGGTGGATGCCCAAAGTGCCGCGGAGGGCGGCGTGGCATTGAGTTTCTTCGAGGTGATCACCGCCATGGGCTACGCGGCTTTCGCCGATGCCCCGGTCGATGTGGCGGTCATCGAGGTAGGCATGGGCGGCGCCTGGGATGCCACCTCCGCCGCGTCGGCTCAGGTGGCGGTGGTGCTCCCCGTCGATCTCGATCACACCGACTACCTGGGAATGAGCATCACCGAGATCGCCACGGAGAAGTCCGGGATCATCGTCGATGGGGCAGCCGCGGTCATCGGACGGCAGCGTGCTGAGGCCGCCGAGATCCTCGCCGCGCGCATTGAACAGGTCGGGGCGAGTGCGGCCTGGGAAGGCCGGCAGTTCGAGGTGACTCGCCGCGATATCGCCGTCGGCGGTCAATCGCTGACCATCGACGGCACCGCGGGTGTCTACGCCGACGTATTCGTCCCCGCATTCGGCGAGCACCAGGCACACAATGCTGCCTGCGCCATCGTTGCCGTCGAGTCATTCCTGGGTGGTGAGCCGATTCCGGCCGATGTCCTGGAGGAGGGCTTCGCCACCCTCACGCTGCCTGGTCGCCTGGAGGTCGTACGCCGCGGGCCGACTGTTCTCATCGATGCGGCGCATAACCCAGCCGGTGCCCGGGCGCTTGCCGCGGCTTTGGGGGAGTCTTTCGCCTTCACACATCTCATCGCCGTCGTATCCATCCTCGCCGACAAGGACGCACTCGGGATCCTTGCCGCGTTGGAGTCGGTGGTCGACGAGATCGTGGTGACCCAGAACATCTCGCCGCGCGCGATGGGCGTCGACGAACTCGCCGCATTGGCCGTCGATGTGTTCGGGCCGGAGCGAGTGGAGGTGGCATCGTCATTCGCCGAAGCTGTGGATTCCGGGATCCGTCTGGCTGAAGAAGCCGACACCTACGCCGCCTCCGGGGTGATCGTCACCGGATCGGTCGTGACAGCCGGCCAGGCGCGCAACCTGCTGAGACGAGGTGAGCGGGGATGAGGGTTCTGGGCTCCTCGGTTCTTGCTTTCGAGGCGATCGTGGTGATCCTGCTGATTCCCGTCGCGATCACCGTGGGCACGGTGTCCGGCCCGCCGTGGGTGTTCATCACCGTGGGCATCGCCCTGGTCATCGCGTTGATCCTCACCGCCGGTTTTGTCACGCGGCCATGGGGTGTCGCGGTCGGGTGGGTGCTCCAGGTGCTCATCGTGGCCACAGCTGTCCTGGTGCCCATCATGGTCGTCGTGGGTGGCATCTTCATGCTGCTGTGGGCGTTGGCGATCCGCTGGAGCCGCAAGGTCGAGGCGATGCAGGCACAGGCTCAACAGGCGACAGGCGAGCCCGACGATCCGGAGCAGTGAATGTCCAGCCGTCTCCGTGTGGATAGGCTCCAGACCGCATCACCATCCGTCGTCACATCCATCAATCGATGAGGAGAACCACCTGTGTCGCAGCGCACCCTGGCCCTGGTCAAGCCCGACGGCGTCGCCCGAGGTCTCGTCGGCGAGATCCTCGGCCGTATCGAGCGCAAGGGATTCACCATCGTGGCGCTCGAACAGCGCACGCTGGAAGCCGCGATCGCCGAGGAACATTACGCGGAGCACCGCGATAAGCCGTTCTTCGCCGACCTCGTTGCGTTCATCACCTCCGGTCCACTCGTTGCTGCCGTGATCGAGGGCCCGGAGGTGATCGCGAGTTGGCGCACGATGATGGGTGCCACGAACCCGGCTAACGCGGCACCGGGCACGATCCGCGGAGACCTGGCGACAGAGACCCAGAACAATGTCACGCACGGCTCAGACTCCCCGGAGTCGGCCGCGCGTGAGATCGCCCTGTTCTTCCCCGACCTGGGTTAGGAGCAACGCGTGGCCCGGCCGATCGGTCGTCGCTGGATCGCAGGTGCTTCGGCCTTGGGCGTATCCAGCACGGCGACCTGGGGACTGCGCCAGCCCAGCCTGATGCCGTGGCCGGCCTGGGTGGGACCGGTGGTGACCTCCGCTGTCGCCTTCGCGGCTGCGGGGGCCACCTGGGCGGTCGTCGACACCGTGGCCCAGGTGACAAGCAATCCTCGACTCCTCATGCGCCGGCCGGCCATCGCCCTCGGTGCCGCTACCGCGACGGTGGCCGCGGGGGTTCTCGCTCGATCCCTCGTGCTACCCCGTCTCGAGCAGGGTGGCCGTGAGCGTGATCCTGGGCTGGACGAACCCCCTGCCTCGCCCCTGGTCAGCGGCTCGAGCGCATCGGTGGTGGCCTATTCGTCTCTCGGACGCGAGGGAGCTCGATTCGTGCACTCCACCACTCTGGCAGACCAGGTCACGCGGGTCCTCGGTCGCCCGGCCACGGCTGAGCCGATTCGGGTTTTCGTCGGTGTGGAATCCGGATCCTCGATCGAGCATCGGGTCGAACTCGCGATCGCCGAACTGCGACGTACCGGTGCATTCGATCGATCGATGCTCCTCATCCAGTCACCAGCCGGAAGCGGGTATGCCAATCCCACACCTGTGCAGGTGTTGGAGATCGCGACCGCTGGTGACTGTGCGAGCGTCGCGGTCGGGTACGGACTGCTGCCCTCGTTCCTGTCACTTGATCGCATCGAGCTCGCGACGCGGACGCAGCGAGTGCTCCTTGACGCCATCTACGCCGAGGTGAGTCAACGGCCTGTCGGTCGACGTCCGCGTGTCCTGCTCTACGGCGAGAGTCTCGGTGCTCGCGTGCAGCAGCGAGCGATCACGCCTATCGAGTTGGTCTCGCGCGACGTGCACTCCGCGCTCTGGGTCGGCACACCGGGTGGTCGGGATTCGGATCGGTTCCGCGCTGGCCTGACGGAGTTGCCGGTGATCGTCGATAGGCCGCAGCAGTTACCCGACCCGCTTCCGAGCCCGCACCCGCGCGTGTGGTTTCTCGAGCACGACGGTGACCCGGTGGTGCGGTTTCGACGCGATCTCCTGCACCGGCGTCCCACGTGGTTAGCGGCGCATCCTCGCGGACGCCATGTCCCCGACGACATGCGGTGGTTGCCCGTCATCACCTGGATCCAGGTCCTCATCGACACCCTGTTCGCGACGCATGTCGTGCCCGGTGAGTTCGATAGTCGCGGTCACGACTACCGCGCCGATCTCGGGGCTGTGGTGACCGCGGCCTTCGACCTGGACATGCCGCAGGGATCGTCGACGAGGCTCGAGGAGAGCCTTCGGCAGATGGAGATCGCCCGGGCTGCGATGGTCGAGGCCGACCCGTCACGGTAATTGTCCAGCCCATCGCTCCCTCACGGTTGAGTAGGAGATTTCCCTCGGGTTGACCTCAGGTGTCACACCCGCCACGTTCCGCCCGTACCATGGTGTGGCCAGTGCGAGATCGAACCTGCCCTCGAGCACCGGGGAAAGCGAGTTGGACAAGTGTCGAACACGATGTCGTTCGTCGGCCGCGATATGGCCGTCGATCTCGGTACCGCCAACACGTTGGTCTACGTGCGCGGGCGCGGGATCGCCCTCAACGAGCCGTCGGTCGTCGCGATCAATCAGAACACCGGAGGCATCCTCGCCGTCGGTTCCGATGCGAAGCGGATGATCGGGCGGACCCCCGGCAACATCGTCGCGATCCGCCCGCTCAAGGACGGTGTCATCGCCGACTTCGACACCACCGAGCGCATGCTTCGCTACTTCATCCAGAAGGTCCACCGCCGCCGTCACCTGGCGAAGCCCCGACTCGTCATCTGCGTCCCCTCGGGCATCACCGGGGTCGAGCAGCGTGCGGTCAAGGATGCGGGCTACGCCGCGGGAGCGCGCAAGGTCTACATCATCGAGGAGCCCATGGCAGCGGCCATCGGTGCGAATCTTCCCGTGCACGAACCGACGGGCAACATGGTGGTCGATATCGGGGGCGGCACGACCGAGGTCGCGGTGATCTCCCTCGGTGGCATCGTCACCTCGATCTCCATCCGTGTCGGCGGCGACGAACTCGACAACGCGATCATCCAGTACATCAAGAAGGAATACTCACTCCTGCTCGGTGAGCGCACGGCAGAAGAGATCAAGGTCGCGATCGGTTCGGCGTTCCCGATGCCCGATGAGCCGCATGCTGAGATCCGCGGGCGCGATCTGGTCAGCGGGTTGCCGCGCACCGTCGTGGTCACCGCCGACGAGATCCGCAAGGCGATCGAGGAGCCGGTCAATGCGATCGTCGACGTCGTCAAGACCACCTTGGACCGCACCCCTCCGGAGTTGTCCGGCGACATCATGGATCGGGGCATCGTCCTCACCGGTGGGGGTGCGCTGCTGCGCGGTCTCGATGAGCGGCTACGTCATGAGACGGGGATGCCGATCGTGGTTGCCGACGATCCCCTCGACTGCGTGGCACTCGGGTCGGGCAAGTGCGTGGAGGAGTTCGAGGCCCTGCAGCAGGTCCTGATCTCCGAGCCCCGCCACTAGGCACGCGCCTTGAAGGACGTTCGACGGGCTCGCCTGATCCTGGCCATCCTCGTTCTCGCGTCCATCACCTTCATCGTGCTCGACCTGCGAGGGGCGACCAGCGGCCCTCTGCAACCCCTCCGATCGGCCGCCGCAGCGGTCATCGGGCCCCTCGAACGCGGCATCACCGCGGCCTTCTCGCCGATCGGTCGACTCATCGATGCCGTCTCCCAACTCGGCGATCAACAAGACCGCATCGATGCGCTGGAGGCTGAGAACGAGGAACTGCGAGTCGCCGTCGACACCGCAGGTGTCGATATCGCCCGGGTAGCCGAGCTCGATGCACTGCTCGGGTTGGCCGCTGACACCGCGGTCGACATCGTGCCGGCGCAGGTCATCGCGGTGGGACCCGCGCAGGGATTCGCCTGGACGATCGCTATCGACGTGGGCACCCTCGATGGCATCGAGACCGGTATGTCGGTCATCAACGGAGGGGGCCTCCTCGGACGCACGGTATCGGTGGGCCCGGATACTGCCACCGTTCTGCTCACCGTCGACGCGACGTCGACGGTGGGCGGACGACTCGCGGGGAGCTCCCAGATCGGGATCGTCTCAGGAACGGGACGCCAGGATCTGCTGACGATGCAACTCCTCGATCCCCTGGCCGCCATCGACGTCGGCGATGTCGTGGTCACCTTCGGTTCTCAGGGCGGTCGACCCTTCGTCCCGGGGATCCCGATCGGTCGAGTCGACTCGGTCACCGGGACCCCGGGCCAACTGACCCGGGTCGCCAACCTGGTGCCCTACGCCGATGCCTCCACGGTCAGCCTGGTCGGAGTCGTCGTCGCCCAGACGCGCACCGAGCCACGCGGCGTCATACCCGCCCCCGAACCGGTCGAGCAGTGAGCACGGGATAGCCGGGACACGTCATGGTCATCCGTCGCGCCATCCTCATCGGCACCCTCGTGATCCTCGCTGTGCTCATCGAGGTCAGCCTGCTGGCCCCGCTGCCCTGGTGGGGGGCCACCCCTCCTCTCACCCTGGTCGTCGTCGCGGCAGTGGCGTTCGTCTACGGATCCGTCACCGGAGCCGTCACCGGGTTCGCCGCAGGCCTCCTGATCGACCTGTCACCCCCGGCGGAAGGGACGATCGGGGTCACCGCCTTGATCCTCACCCTCGTCGGGTACGGGCTTGGACGCGTGTTCGACTCCGATGATCGGCCGTGGCCCCTCACCACCTTGCTCACCGCGGCAGCCGGTGGCCTCGCGGTGGTGGCGACAGCGGCTCTCGGCGGCCTCCTGGGTGATCCGCGGGTGCGCTGGGAGGAGGTACCCTCGATGGCAGTGGCAGCGGCCGTCTACGCGGCAGTCCTCGCCCTCGTGCTCGTGCCCTTCGTGCGAGGGGTGAGCCGGCGCGTGGTCCCCGAGGCCTTCCCCCGCTAGGGGCGACCAGGGTTCGCCGGGAACCCCGGTCGGGGCTTGGCGCGTCGGAGACCTGGGCGCTCGAGCACCTGCGGCCGAAGACGACGGGCAGCCGCTCGAACAGGCAGGACGAAGGAGGCACATGAGCGAGCGTTCCTCCCTGCGCCTGGTCATCCTCGGCGTCCTGGTGATCTCTCTCATCGGCACACTCGTCGCGCGGCTGTCCTATCTCCAACTCGTCGCGGGGGATTCCCTGCGCGCCGCTGCCGCGAACAACTCCACCCGCGAGGTCATCGCACCCGCCGTGCGCGGGCTGGTTCTCGACCAGCGTGGGCGCCCCCTCGTGGCCAATCGTGTGTCCCTGGTGGTGTCGGTCGATCGGATGGTCCTGGCCCGTGAGGATGACGACGGTGCCCAGATCGTCGATCGACTCGCCCAGGCTCTGGGGCAAACACCCGAGGAGCTCGCCCTGCGCCTGGTTCCCTGCGGGCAGGAGGGGGCGGCAGCGCCGCCGGTCTGCTGGGATGGTTCGCCCTACCAGCCGATCCCGGTGGCCAAAGACGTCGACACCGAAACCGCCCTCGCCATCATGGAGCGGCGCAGTGAATTCCCCGGAGTGATCGCTCAACTCGAAGCCGTACGCGAGTACCCCCAGCCCTTCGACGCCAATATGGCGCATCTGCTCGGCTACGTCGGTCCGGTCTCCCAGGATCAACTCGATGCCCAGGGTGAGACCAGCGACCCTGCGCGGTTACGCAGCCGCGACATCGTCGGGCGCACCGGGCTCGAAGCCCAGTACGACGACGCGTTGCGGGGGATCCCGGGTATCACCACCCTCGCGGTGGACACGGTGGGTCGGGTCACGGGCACCTTGGACATCACCGATCCGGTTCCCGGCAACTACGTCGTCACGCACGTCGATGCTCACCTGCAGGCGGTCGTCGAGGAGCAACTGCAGGAGGCCGTCGAACGTGCGCGGGGGCTGGGCAATCAAGGCACCTCCGGTGCAGCCGTGGTCGTCGACGTCCAGACCGGGGGAGTCCTCGCCATGGCGAGTTATCCGACGTACGACCCGGAGTTGTGGGTCGGCGGGATCAGCCGCAAGGCCTACGACCGGCTGCTGCAGTCCAAGGCCCTGTCATCGAATGCGGTGCAGGGAACATTCCCACCAGGTTCGACATTCAAGCCCGTGACCACCTGGGCTGCAGCGCAGGAGGGGTACGACCTCGGCGGAACGTACGACTGTCCGAGTGAATACGAGGTGGGCTCCCAGACCTTCCGCAACTTCGAGTCGGAGGGGTTCGGCCCCATCTCGTTGCAGCGAGCGCTGGAAGTGTCGTGCAACACCGTGTTCTATCGACTCGCCGATGAACTCTGGCTCACCGCCGGCGGGAACGCTGCGACATTGGAATCCCCGGACCCCATCGCTGATGCGGCATCGCGATTCGGGCTCGGTCGCTCCACGGGGATCGACCTTCCCGGGGAGGCGAGTGGGCTGGTCTCGGGTCGTATCGAGAAGCAGCGCACCTGGGAGGAGCGCCGGGACAACTGGTGCGCCTCGGCGAAGGAGGGCTATCCCGAGACGCGGGCGGAAGACCCCGAACTCGCCGACTACTTCACCGCCTTGGCCAAGGAGAACTGCCTCGACGGATTCCGCTGGCGAAACGGTGACGCCATCAACGCCTCGATCGGCCAGGGTGACACTGCCGTCACCCCCCTGCAGTTGGCCATGCTGTACGCGGCCATCGCCAACGGGGGCACGATCCTGGAGCCGCATGTGGCCAAGGCCGTGCTCACCAGCAGCGGTGAGGTCGTGCGCGAGATCGAACCCAGGGCAACCGGAGTCCTCGAGGATGCCCAGACGCTGGAGTGGTTGCGTGGGGCGCTCGCGGCGGTCACCGAGGAGGGCACCGGGCGCGCGCCCTTCGAGGGGTTTCCTCTCGATGAGGTGCCGATCGCGTCGAAGACCGGTTCAGCGCAGGTGTTCGGTGCCGAGACGACGATCGCCTGGTTCGCCAGTTTCGCTCCAGCCGATGAACCTCGATACGCCGTGGTCATGATGGTGACCGAGGGTGGTACCGGCTCTGGTTCGGTGGGCCCGAGCATCCGAGCGATCTACGAGCAGATCTTCGGGGTCGTGGGCGATCAGGTCGATCCTGACCGCAGCGTGCTCATCGATGGGCAGCCCTCCGATCGCCTTCCCATCGTGCGAGCCGATGGCACGCCGATCACGCCCGGGATGCGCGTCGATGACCTCACCGGTGACGGCCAGGATGCCGCCACGCGGATGGGGGCGGGGGTGGCCCGGTGAGTACGACGGATGCGGGCAGTCAGCGCTTCGTCGGGGCGACCGCACAGGATCGCGAGTCCTATGTCCGACGGATGGACTGGTGGCTGGTCGGTGCCGCCCTCCTGCTGTCAGCGGGAAGCGCCGTCTTCGTCTGGTCGGCCAGTCGCGCCGATCTCGCACCCGAGGACGACCCGCAGTACTTCCTGGTTCGCCACACCATCAATATCGTCATCGGCATCGCCTTAGCGTTCGTCGTGTCGAAGCTCGACTTCCGACTACTGCGGGCTTACACGCCGGTCGTGTACGTCGCGGCGATCCTGGGCATCCTGCTCGTCTACACGCCCCTGGGAGTGACGATCGCCGGTGCGCGCGCGTGGATCGCGGTGCCGGGTGGGTTCACGTTCCAGCCTGCAGAATTGGGCAAGGTCGCGATCATCCTGGTCATGGCATTGGTGCTTGCTGAGAAACGCGACGGCGAGAGCGAGCCCCGTGATCGCGACGTGCTCCTCGCTCTGGCGCTGGCAGCCGTACCCATCGGCCTGGTGCTGTTGCAGAACGACACGGGAACAGCCCTGATCATGGCGGTCATCGTGATCACCATCGTCGCGGTGTCGGGTGCACCCCGCCGATGGATCATCGGTCTCATCGGCGGAGGTCTTCTCGCTGTCTTCGTCGCCCTTCAAGTCGGGATCATCCGCGACTACCAGATCGCCCGACTCACCTCCTTCTTGAATCCAGAGGGCAGCGAGGGTGCAGCCGCCTACAACGCCACGCAGGCCCGCATCGCGATCGGCGGGGGCGGCTGGTTCGGCCAGGGACTGTTCGCCGGACCGCAGACGCAGGGCAATTTCGTCCCCGTCAACGAAAGCGACTTCATCTTCACCGTCATTGCCGAAGAGGCTGGCTACATAGGGGCGATCGCCTTCATCATCGGTTTGAGCATCGTGCTGTGGCGCGGGATGCGCATCGCACTGGGTGCCGATGACCTGTTCGGTCGTCTGGTCGCCACGGGTGTGGTCGCCTGGTTGGCCTTCCAGTCCTTCCAGAACATCGGCATGAACCTCGGCATCATGCCGATCACCGGTGTGCCGTTGCCCTTCGTCTCCTACGGTGGAACATCCATGTTCGCGTCGTGGATCGCCCTGGGTCTGTTGGCGAATGTGCGCGTGCACACCGCCGCGAAACCGCGAGGCTAAGGCAGTACCCGTGTTGAAGGCAGTTCTCGTATTGAAGGCAGTGTTGCTGTGACGCGGACGGTGTTGCTGGACCTGGATCGGACCCTGGTCGACCTGCAGTCCTTCACCGACTACGCGTCGGCGTGGGAGGAGGTCGGAGCCCTCGTCGAAGCCGACGGTGGCATGGTCCCGCAGACCGATTGGGACCGGCCGACCCACGCCTGCATGGCGACCCTGGTCTCCCTGGCCGGCACACCGCGATGGCAGGAGGTGTCCTCGGTCATTGCCGAGTATGAACGCCGGGCCATCCCCTCGTCGGTCGCGATGCCTACCCTGCAGCAGGCGCAGGAAATCTGGGCCGGGTACCCCGTCGCGGTGATCACCCTGCTGCCCGGTGATGTGGCGGCCGAAGTTCTGGCGTTCCACGACGTCGACATCGAGGTGATCATCGGCCGTGATCCGGTGCTGCGCCCCAAACCGCACGGGGATGGCCTGCTCCGGGCCTGCGAGCTGCTCGGCGTCCGCCCGGATGAGGCCACCATGATCGGTGACGCCACGTGGGACCTCGCCGCCGCGGCGGATGCGGGCACATCGTTCATCGGTGTGCCCGTCACCCCCGGTGCCTTCCCGGAGTCAACGTCGGTCGCCCGGTCCCTGCACGATGCCGTGCTCGCTACTCTGAGGGCATGACCACTTCGACGCAGGCAGCGACCCTGGCCTCTGCTCCCGGTGACAATGCTGAGTCGGTGTTCCCACGACTAGAGCAGGTGCTGCCCCTGGTCACCAAGCCCATCCAGTACGTGGGTGGCGAGGTCAATTCGGTGACCAAGTCCTGGGAGCACGTGGTCGTGCGGTGGGCGCTGATGTATCCCGACGCCTACGAGGTGGGGGCACCTAACCAGGGTGTTCAGATCCTCTACGAGGTGATCAACGGGGTTGACGATGCCCTGGCGGAGCGGACCTACGCGGTCTGGCCTGACCTCGAGGCCCTGATGCGCGAACGTGCAATCCCACAGTTCACCGTCGATAGCCACCGACCGGTTCGCGCCTTCGATGTGCTCGGCTTGTCCTTCGCCACCGAACTCGGCTACACCAATATGCTCACCGCCCTCGACCTCGCGGGGATCCCGCTGCACGCCCGCGATCGAGGCGATGAGGATCCACTGGTCATCGCAGGCGGGCATGCCGCCTTCAACCCCGAACCGATCGCCGACTTCATCGATGCCGCGGTCCTCGGCGACGGTGAGCAGGCCGCGCTGGCGATCACCGACCTGATCCGTGACTTCCGACGGGAGGGATCACCGGGGGGTCGCGAGGAACTGCTGCTGCGTATCGCGCGCTCAGGGGTCGCCTATGTCCCGGCCTTGTACGACGTGGAGTACCTCCCCGATGGCGGTATCCGCCGTGTCGTCCCGCTGCGTAGCGATATCCCCTGGCGTGTGGCTAAGCACACGGTGATGGATCTTGATGATTGGGACTACCCGCGCGCACCACTGGTGCCACTCGCCGAGACAGTGCACGAACGCATGAGTGTGGAGATCTTCCGCGGATGCACCCGCGGGTGCCGTTTCTGCCAGGCAGGCATGATCACCCGTCCGGTTCGCGAACGCAGCAAGGCCGGCATCGAGGCCATGGTCGACCGAGGCCTGAAGGCCACGGGTTTCGAGGAGGTCGGGCTGCTGTCGTTGTCCAGTGCCGACCATTCCGATATCGCGCCGCTGACGACTGCCCTGGCCGACTGCTATACCGACTCTCAAGTGTCCCTCTCCCTGCCCAGTACCAGGGTCGATGCCTTCAACGTGGATCTCGCGAACG
>CBFHQG010000050.1:0-14460 GCA_965657825.1 Actinomycetes bacterium
CTTGATCTCAGGGATCGGCAACATCTATGCCGATGAGGCACTGTGGCGGGCCCGGGTGCACTACGACAGGCCGAGCTCGAAGCTGTCCACCGGCACTGTCGGGGAGATCCTCGCTCACACCAGACAGGTCATGCTGTCGGCGCTGACGGAGGGGGGTACGTCTTTCGACGACCTCTACGTCAACGTCAATGGCGAGAGCGGATACTTCGATCGCTCCTTGCACGTCTACGGGCGTGAGGGAGATCCCTGCGATCGGTGCGGACGGACGATCGTGCGCGAGCCCTTCATGAACCGCTCCTCCTACCGCTGCCCGGCTTGTCAACGACGCCCCCGCACCGCTGGCTGATCACCGTCGAGATCCACATCGAAACCGGTGCCCTGAGAAAACCGGTGCCCGGAGAGTCGCCAGGACCCGGTGCGCTGCGATCTCCTGGAGACTGGCACCCTTATCGGAGTAGCCCCGCGAGTGCTCGCGGGGGAGGCGGGGGCGAGGAGCACCGTCAGTCTTGTGCGGAGGCATCATGGCGAAGGCGATCTACGGCCATCTGGCCCATCCGGCGATCGAAGCTCGGATGCTGGCGGAGATCACTCGGCTGCGTTCCCGAGTGGCCGATCTCGAGGCGGAGAATGCCCGGTTGCGACAGGCGTTCACAGCCCCCGATGATCTCGCTGACCTGACGGACCTGCCCGACCTACCCGAGGTAGTGGCCGAGGTGGTGGCCGCGGGCGATCTGCCGGATCCGGCCTACGCCTGACCCACCGTCACGCTGGTCCCGCCACAAGGCGCACGGTGCATGAATTCCTGCCGTGATCGCCGGTAGGGTGACGGCCACGGTGATCGACGGATCCCGAACTCATCGACCGAGCGAGGACGCGTGCATCTGAAGAGCCTGACCCTGAAGGGCTTCAAGTCCTTCGCGGCGGCGACGACGTTGGCCTTCGAGCCGGGAATCACCTGTGTGGTCGGGCCGAACGGCTCAGGCAAGTCCAATGTCGTCGACGGACTTGCCTGGGTGATGGGCGAGCAGGGCGCCAAATCCCTCCGTGGTGGAGCGATGAGCGACGTCATCTTCGCCGGGACATCGGGTCGTGCTCCGCTGGGGCGGGCAGAGGTCGCCTTGACGATCGACAACACCGATGGTGCCCTGCCGATCGATTACACCGAGGTGACCATCTCGCGCACCCTGTTCCGCAACGGAGGCTCGGAGTACGCGATCAACGGCGATCCCTGCCGGTTGCTCGATGTGCAGGAGCTGCTCAGCGACTCTGGAATCGGTCGCGAGATGCACGTCATCGTCGGCCAGGGTCAACTCGATGCGATCCTGCACGCCACTCCCGAGGACCGCAGGGGGTTCGTCGAAGAAGCCGCCGGGGTCCTCAAGCACCGTAAGCGCAAGGAGAAAGCCCTGCGCAAGCTCGAGGCGATGGAGGCCAACCTCGCCCGGGTGAGTGATCTGGCTCAAGAACTCCGACGTCAGTTGAAGCCCCTCGGCAAGCAGGCCGAGGTCGCCCGCCGAGCTGCGGTGATCCAGGCAGAGGCTCGCGATGCCCGGCTTCGGCTGATGGCCGATGACCTCGGCTCCCTGCGCGAGACCCTCGCCGCGGAGGTCGCCGATGAAGCCGCTCTGCGGCAGCGGCGCATGGAGGTCGAGGCCCTGCTTGCTCGACTCACCGCTCAGGAGGCGCAGTTGGAGCGCGACCTGCAGCATGACGCTCCGCTTCTGGCCACCGCACAGCAGGCGTGGTTCGCGCTGTCAGCCCTGCGGGAGCGGCTGTTGGGCACCGGCTCGCTGGCTGCGGAACGGCTACGGCTGATCGGTTCAGACGAGCAGGATCGATCGCCGGAGGGCCGTGACCCCGATGAGCTGGAGGCCCAGGCACGCGAGGTGCGGGCCGAGGAATTCGAGTGGGGCCGGCGAGTCGAGGAGGAGCGAGCGGCTCTCGCCGATGCGGTCCGGGCTCGCCAGGAGTCTGAGGATGCGCTGGCAGCCGAGGAACAGCGGATCGCGGCGGAGTCGCGGGCGGCCGCCGATCGGCGCGAGAGCCTGGCACGCCTTGGCGGGCAGGTTGCTGCGGCCCGATCGCGTCTGGAGGCTCGTACCGAGCAGGCTCAGCGTCTCGGTGAGCAGCGCGCACAGGCTGTGATGCGTGCGGAGAGCGCGCAGCGGGAATTCACCGCTTTGGAGTCCCAGGTGGCTGGGTTGGACGCCGGTGAACTCGGGCTGGACGCGGAGTATGAGTCGGTTCAGGAGCGCATGCTGGCCGCCGATGCCGAGGTCGAGGCCCTGCGGGAGGCCGAGCGCGAATCGGATCGAGAGCGGGCTGCTCTCACAGCCCGGGTGGAGGCGTTGCGGATCGGCCTGGCGCACGGAGAAGGCGCGGATACCCTCGTCGCGGAGGGGCAGCGCATCGGCGTCATCGCGACGGTGAGCGAGTCCCTGCGTGTGGAGTCGGGGGCCGAGAGAGCGGTCGCCGCGGTTCTTGGGCCGCTCGCGGAGGCGGTCGTCGTTCGCGACGAGGGATCAGCTCACGAGGCTCTGGTGCTACTGCATGAGCGTGACGCGGGCCGAGCGAGCATTGTGATCGCTCCACCGGGTGCCACGGTGCCGCCGTCAGGTCCGGCACCCATGGAGTCGACCTGGCTGGTCTCGCTCGTCACCGGTGATACCGATGTTCTCGCCGCAGTGCACTCGGTCCTCGAGCGATCCGTGATGGTCGAGGACCTCGCAGCAGCCCGGCGGGTGCGCGCGCAGCGTCCGGACCTGACCGTGGTCACCCGGGACGGCGATGTGATCACGCAGCGTGTGGCCCGCGGTGGCAGCCGTGGCGCCCCGACTCTTCTGGAAGTTCAGGCCGCGATCGATGAGGCGCAGACCGCGCTTGCCGAGGTCACCCATCGGCTCGAGCGCACGCGGTTCTCCCTCACTGCTGCGAAGGAACGCCAGCGTGAGGCTGTCGAACTCGCCGAAGCCGCCCTGGCTCGACTGCACGACTCCGACGCCCGACTTGCCGCTGTTGCCGAGCAATTGGGGCAGTGGGGTGCTGAGGCCCGCTCGGCTGCAGCGGAGGCCGAGCGCCTCTCGGTGGCTGTCGATGATGCCGAGGCGGCACGCGCGGCGGACGAGGTGACGTTGGGTGAACTCCAGCAGCGCTGGGAGGCGGCCCAGTCCGAGCAGATCGCACCGACGATCGATCAGCGCGAGGACCTCGTCGCGGCAGCGGAGGCGGCGCGTCGGGCCGAGGTCGAGGCCAGGTTGGCCGTGCGCACAGGTGAGGAGCGCATCCGGTCACTGGGCGAGCATGCACAGTCACTGGAACGATCGGCGGCCAATGAGCGCGCTGCGCGGCGTCGTGCGCAGGAGCAACGGGAGCGACGGCAGCGCGAGGTCGTGACGGCTCGCGCGGTCGCCGAAGGAGTCCGGCGCACGCTCACAGCGTTGGAGGCGTCACTGCAGATCGCCGAGGTGGAGCGCGATGACCTGCAGCGAGCCCAGTCCGAGCGTGAGACCACCCTCCACCAGGTCCGCGAGTCCACTCGTGAGCAGTCTGCGCAGATGGAGCGTCTCACCGACTCCGTCCATCGCGACGAGGTCGCCCGCGCCGAGCAGCGCCTGCGCATCGAGCAGCTCGAGGAGCGCCTCATCGAGGAGTTCGGCATGGAGCCGGATTCGGTGGTCACCGAGTACGGGCCCGATCAGCTTGTTCCCCCTGCGCCCCTGGCCCCGGGTGATGACGAACCTGAGGAGCCGGCCCAGCCGTACCCCTTCGTCCGAGTCGAGCAGGAGCGTCGGCTCGCCTCGGCCGAGCGCGGCCTGGCCCTGCTCGGTCGGGTGAACCCCCTGGCGTTGGAGGAGTTCTCCGCGCTCGAGGAGCGGCTGCGCTTCCTCACCGAGCAACTCGATGACCTGAAGAAGTCGCGGGCTGATCTGATGGAGATCGTCGCCGACGTCGATGAGCGGATCCAGCAGGTGTTCTCCGAGGCGTATGCCGACACCGAGCGTCATTTCGCCGAGGTCTTCGCTCGACTGTTCCCCGGTGGTGAGGGCAGGCTCGTCCTCACCGACCCTGATGATCTGCTCACCACCGGTATCGAGGTCGAAGCCCGCCCTCCCGGCAAGAAGGTCAAGCGGCTATCGCTGCTGTCCGGTGGCGAACGATCGCTGACGGCCGTGGCGTTCTTGATCGCGCTGTTCAAGGCGAGGCCGAGCCCGTTCTACGTCCTCGATGAGGTCGAGGCTGCCCTCGATGATGTGAACCTCGGTCGACTGATCGCCGCTATCGAGGAACTGCGCGACACCTCTCAGCTGATCATCATCACCCATCAGAAGCGCACGATGGAGATCGCTGATGCGCTGTACGGCGTGTCGATGCGTGGAGACGGTGTCACTCACGTGGTCGGTCAGCGACTGCGCGACACCGAGGCTGCCAGCGCCTAGGTCCGATCTGCCCGTGGTGGGGCAGCGGTGATTGGATGACCCTCGTGGATTCCATCGTGCTCTACCTCGCCATCGGTCTCGCCCTGATCGTCGTCCTCGGCGTCGGTGTCGCCATCGCGCTGATGCGACGTGGTGAGCCGCGTCCGCCCAAGCCGCGCCCGGGGATCGACTACGCGCCCGGGGTCGGTGATGACGACACCGTTCCGCGAGACACCCCACGCCGACGCATCGAGCAGGCCGAAGGTGGCATCGACACGCTCACCCTGCCCGAGCCGGAGGAACTCCAGGGGCCTGCGGAAGAGATCGCCGAGTGGGAGGTGGAGGTTCCCGAGCCGGCTGAGGGTCGCCTGGTTCGGTTACGCAAGCGATTGGCGCGGTCGAACAACGTGCTGGGCCGCGGGCTGCTCGCACTTCTGTCCCGCGACACCCTCGATGCGACCACCTGGGAGGAGGTCGAGGAGATCCTGCTCACCGCTGACCTCGGGGTGTCTGCGACGACCGAACTCGTCGAGGCTCTGCAGACGCGGGTGCGGGCCGAGGGCACCTCGGACCAGACGGCGATCCACGACATGCTGCGGGAGGAACTGATCCGACTGGTCGATCCATCCATGGATCGCACTCTTGCCACGACAGCGTCATCGAGCGGCCCTGCTGTCGTGCTGGTCGTCGGTGTCAACGGAACGGGAAAGACGACGACGACGGGCAAGTTGGCCCGTTTGCTGATCGCGTCGGACCGCACCGTGTTGCTGGGTGCCGCCGACACGTTCCGTGCTGCGGCTGCCGAGCAACTGCAGACGTGGGGTGATCGGGTCGGGGCGCCAGTCGTGCGGGGCCCCGAGGGTGGGGACCCGGCAGCCGTCGCCTTCGATGCGGTGCGGATCGGAACGGAGGCTGAGGTGGACACCGTGGTGATCGACACCGCCGGCCGCCTGCATACCAAGGTCGGGCTCATGGACGAACTCGGAAAGGTCAAGCGGGTCGTGGAGAAGCACGGTCCGGTCGACGAGGTGCTGCTCGTCCTCGATGCCACGACGGGGCAGAACGGGATGAATCAGGCGCGCGTGTTCGCCGAGGTCGTGGACGTCACCGGGATCGTGCTGACCAAGCTCGACGGAACGGCCAAGGGCGGCATCGTGATCGCCGTCCAGCGCGAACTCGGGGTCCCGGTGAAGCTCGTCGGGCTGGGGGAGGGCCCTGACGATCTGGCACCCTTCGATCCGGCTGCCTTCGTCGACGCCCTCCTGGACTGAACCACCCCGAGCACACCGGGCTCGGGAATCGGGTTGCCAGACGCGGATGCGGTGATTAATCTCCTCTAGTGCCGCAATTTCGGATATTGCAAGCAGCCGCCCTCCTGCAGGTGAGTGACGACACCGTCCGCCGATGGGCGGAGATGGGCCGGATCCCGACCACGACCGACGGTGGCGGGCGCACCGTGATCGAGGGGGCCGATCTCGCCGCCTTCATGCGCCAGACCGCCGCGCAGGCCGATCCGATCGTGCCGGTGGGCACACGAGTGACCGGCGAGTCAGCCCGCAACCGCCTGCCCGGATTGGTCACCCGGGTGATCCGGGACACCGTGATGGCCCAGGTTGAGGTCCAGGTGGGTCCGCACCGGATGGTCAGCCTGATGAGTCGAGAAGCCGCCGATGACCTCGATCTTGAGCCAGGAGTGCTGGTGATCGCCTCGGTGAAGTCCACGAACGTCGTGATCGAGGCGCTGGACGTCTCGTCGTGAGCGAGTGCGCCACGGCATTACCCGCAGGGCGATCGATGCCATGGCGGATCGCGCCCATGCGGCTCGCGACGGTCCTGGTCACCGCCGGTGTGCTGGTCACCGCATGTGCAGGGGGTGATGATGCGTCGGGGGATGAGGTCACGATCACGGTCCTCGCAGCAGCCTCATTGACCGAGAGTTTCTCTGAGATCGGCGCGGCATTCGAGCAGGCGAACCCCGGGGTGCGAGTGGTGTTCAGCTTCGGACCGAGCAGCGGCCTGGTCAGCCAGGTCATCGAGGGAGCGGTCGCTGATGTTCTCGCGACGGCCAACGAGACCACCATGGCATCGGCGGTCGAGAGGCAGGTGGTGGATCAACCACGTACCTTCGCGACGAATGCGCTGACCATCGCGGTGCCGGCGTCGAATCCGGCGGACATCACCGACATCACCGAGCTCGCCCAGCCGGATGTGCTGATCGCTGTGTGTGAGCCGCGGGTTCCCTGCGGGAGCGCCGCACAGCAGGTCATGGAAGCAAGCGGCCTACCTATCCGACCGGTGACGTACGAGATCGACGTCAAGTCGGTCCTGTCGAAGGTGATCCTGGACGAGGTCGATGCGGGAATGGTGTACGCCACCGATGTCATCGCAGCGGGGGACAAGGTGGTGGGTGTTCCGATTCCGTCGGAGTACTCCGCCGGTGTGACCTACCCGATCGCGGTGATCACCGAGTCGCCGCAGCCTGATGCGGCAGTGGCTTTCGTCGAATTCACCTCCAGCGCTGCGGCGCAGGAGATCATGGCCCGACTCGGATTCGGTCCCCCGGGGTGACAGTGACCACGGTGAAGTCAGGTGCCAGAAGCGAGCGTCGGTCCCGTCGGCGGGGTCGTCCGCGCGCGCCGATCCTGATCGTCGTGCTCGCGGTGGTCGCGATGGTGTTTCTCGTGCTGCCCCTTGCGGGACTACTGGCCGAGACGCCGTGGTCGCGGCTTCCGGACCTCCTCACCCAACCGGTCACACTCGAAGCCCTGAGACTGTCCGTGATCACGTCACTGGCGGCGATGGTGATCGCCATCGCCCTCGGGGTCCCGCTGGCGTGGGTACTGGCTCGAGTCTCATTCCCGGGTCGACCGATCGTGCGGGCGCTGGTTCTCCTGCCCCTCGTGCTGCCCCCCGTCGTGGGTGGAACCGCACTGCTGAGCGCCCTGGGTCGGCGGGGGATCATCGGCGAGCCGCTGGAGTCCCTGACGGGGATCACGCTCCCGTTCACCACGGCGGGGGTGATCATCGCCGAGGCCTTCGTGGCGATGCCGTTCCTCATCTTGACCGTGGAGGGCGCGCTACGAGGTATGGATCGGCGTTTCGAGGATGCCGCGGTGACCCTGGGTGCTTCGCGAGGGGTGGTGTTCTGGCGGGTGACCGTTCCGCTCATCGCCCCGGGGCTCGTTGCGGGTGCCCTCCTGGCGTGGGCTCGCGCGCTGGGAGAGTTCGGGGCCACGATCACCTTCGCTGGCAACTTTCCCGGTCGCACTCAGACGATGCCTTTGGCGATCTACACACTGCTCGAGACCGACCGTGATGCCGCTATCGCACTGAGTGTCGTGCTGCTGGCAACCTGCATCGCCGTTCTGCTGGTCTTGCGTGATCAGTGGCTGCGACCCGGTGGGCGGAGGGCACGGTGACCGCCTGTGATGGCCTGCACGTGCAGGCCCTGGTGCGGCGAGGCGGATTCGACCTCCAGACCGATTTCGTCGCACCGGCGGGGCAGGTGACCGCTGTCGTGGGGCCGAATGGGTCGGGCAAGTCGACTCTGCTGCGAGCGGTCGCCGGCCTGGAATCCATCAGCGAGGGTGTCCTCGAACTCGACGGTCGTGTCCTCGACGACGGTCAGGGTGTGTTCGTCCCGGCCGAGGATCGCCCAACCGGGATGGTGTTCCAGGACTATCTGCTCTTCCCGCACCTCTCGGTCCGTGAGAACGTCGCTTTCGGCCTGCGAGCGCGGGGATCGTCTGCTCGAGATGCGCGCGCGCGAGCACAGGATTGGCTCGGACAGTTCGATCTCGAAGATCTCGCGGAACGGCGCCCCTCGCAGTTGTCGGGTGGTCAAGCTCAGCGGGTCGCACTCGTGCGTGCCCTGGCGACCGAACCGCGGGCGTTGCTGTTGGATGAACCCCTCGCTGCCTTGGATGCCGGCACCCGTGCCGAGATGCGCGTTGAACTCGGCCGTCGCCTGCGCGAATTCGATGGGGTCGCGCTGCTGGTGACCCATGAGCCGATGGAGGCACTGATCCTCGCCGATCACGTTGTCGTCTTGGAAGCGGGGCAGATCGTGCAGGCCGGGACGATGGCGCAGGTGGCAGCGCGGCCTGCCTCGACGTACGTGGCCGCTCTCGTGGGGGTCAACCTTCTTCGCGGGCGGGCTCACGATGGGTCAGTCGACCTGGTGGGTGGCGGCAGGCTCGTGGTGGCCGGTGGCCCGTCGGGCGACGTGCTGGCGACGATTCGTCCATCAGCGGTTACTGTGCATCGCACTCGCCCGGAAGGCAGCGCCCGCAATGTCTGGCAGGCCACGGTGCGTTCGATCGAGGACATCGGCGATCGCATACGAGTGGAATTCGCCGGTGACCCGAGTCTTCGGGTGGATCTCACCGCATCGGCCATGGTCGAACTCGGTCTGGCCCCAGGGGTGACGGCCTGGCTGTCGGTGAAGGCGACCGAGATCGACGTGTACCCGGTTCCTTAGTCGGTCGGCAGCCGCTTCGACAGTGCCCGTCATCAGTCCGTAACACGATTCAGGCGAATGTGACATGCCGGAAACACGAGCAGACCCCCGGATGAAACATCCGACCGGCAGCGTGCACCCCGAGCCCGAAAGCTCGAACCTGCACGGTCTTGTTCGTCGCGAATCTTGAGGAGTGTGGCGCGTATGGAGCCGGTCTTGGATACCGGAACGACCGCGTGGTTGCTCACGTCAACCGCACTGGTCTTCATCATGATCCCCGGTCTGGCGTTCTTCTACGGAGGAATGAACAGGTCGAAGTCCGTTCTTAACATGCTCATGATGGTCATCTCATCGACCTTCATCGTGGGCATTCTGTGGATCCTGTACGGCTACTCGATGGCCTACGGCTCCACCTCCGGCAATTTCGTCGGCAGTTTCACCGACTACTTCGGTACCGCTCAGTTGATCAGTGTCGGCGGTGACGGCTTCCCGCCGATGGTCGACGTGGCCTTCCAGGCGATGTTCGCCTGCTTGACGGTGGGTCTCATCGCCGGTGCGGCTGCTGATCGCATGAAGTTCGGCGCTTGGCTGATCTTCGGTGCTGTCTGGGCCTCGCTGGTCTACTTCCCGGTCGCGCACTGGGTCTGGGGTGACGGCTGGATCGGCACCTTGAACATCGGTGGCGCCGAGGTCATCGACTTCGCTGGTGGCACCGCGGTGCACATCAATGCCGGCGCAGCGGCACTCGCTCTCGCGATCATCCTGGGGCGCCGCCTCGGTTGGCCGCGGACACCGATGCGTCCGCACAACCTCACGATGGTGATGCTGGGTGCGGGTCTGCTGTGGTTCGGCTGGTTCGGATTCAACGCCGGTTCGGCCTACGCGGCCGATGGCGTCGCAGCGCTCGCCGCGACGAACACTCTCGTCGCCACCTGCGGTGGTGGGATCGCCTGGTTGATCGTGGAGAAGATCCGCGACGGACATGCGACGAGCCTGGGTGCGGCATCCGGTGTGGTTGCCGGTCTCGTGGCCATCACCCCGGCCTGTGCCAACGTCACTCCGCTGGCCGCGGTTCTGATCGGCATCATCGCCGGTGTGCTGTGCGCCCTCGCGGTCACGCTGAAGTACCGACTGGGCTACGACGATTCCTTCGATGTCGTCGGCGTCCACCTCGTGGGTGGTCTGGTCGGAACACTGATGCTGGGCTTCGTCGCCTCCGATGTGTTCGGTGATGGCGCCAGCACGGGTCTGTTCTTCGGCGGCGGCCTCAACCTGCTCGCGGTCCAGGCCATCGCAGCCTTCGGCGTGCTGTTCTACTCGCTCATCATCGCGGCCATCGTCGCCCTCATCTTGAAGGCGATCATCGGAATCCGCGTCGATCCGGAGGAGGAGACCGGTGGCATCGATCTGGCCGAGCACGCGGAAACCGCATACGAGCTCGGCGATTCCGGTGGCGGAGGTATCTTCGCCGGTATCGGCAAGGGTGCGGTCGAGGGAGAGGGGAAGTAGATGAAGCTCGTCACGGCCATCGTCAAGCCGTTCAAGCTCGAGGAGGTCAAGAACGCCCTCGAGGAGCGTGGGATCCACGGGATGACCGTCATGGAGGCCAGCGGGTTCGGTCGCCAGCGCGGTCACACCGAGGTGTATCGCGGGGCGGAGTACACCGTCGACCTCGTACCGAAGGTCCGCATCGAGCTCGTCGTCGATGACGCCGATGCCCCCGGAGTGGTGGAGGCGATCGTCTCCAGTGCCCACACCGGAAAGATCGGCGACGGCAAAGTCTGGGTGACCCCGGTGGAGAGCATCACCCGGGTGCGCACCGGTGAACAGGGAGTCGACGCGCTGTAGCGTGCCGACATCCGCAGGCGGTGAACGCCTCGAGTACGCGCGACACCACCGACCGGGGAGGAGGGATCCGATGAGCACCGTGGATCCTTCCTCCCCGGTTCGTCGCGTCGTACCAGCCGACCGAGCGACCGCCTGGTACCGGGAGGAGCGCGAAGAACTCGTCTCCGACCCGACCCTCGATGCGGTCACCCGACGAGAACGACTGACCGCCATCACCGATGACTGGTTGACCGAACTGTTCACCGCCAGCGGTGCCGGAGAGTTCGGCGGAGCGCTGGTCGCAGTCGGTGGCTACGGTCGAGGTGACCTGTCTCCGGGAAGCGACCTCGATCTGCTTCTGCTCCTGCCGGAGTCAAGTGGATCGGAGGTCGGTGAGATCGCGGACCGATTGTGGTACCCCGCCTGGGACTCCGGGGTTCGCATCGACCACAGCGTCCGGACCCCAGCTCAGGCGCGCCGATTGGCAACGCAGGATCTACGGGTCGTCCTCGGTCTCCTCGATTCCCGGTGCGTTGCCGGGGATCACGAGGCGGTCACCACCCTGCGGTCATCGGTCCTCGCGGACTGGCGGGCCCTCGCCCCCCGGAGACTCACCGAACTGCATGAGGCAGTCCGCGACCGGCGGGCGAAGTACGGTGATCTGGCCCATGTGCTCGAACCCGATCTCAAGGAGGCCTACGGCGGTCTGCGCGACGCGACAGTCGTCCGCGCGGTCGCCGCATCCTGGGTCACCGATGTTCCACGGGCGGGTCTCGCTGAAGCCCAGTCCTGGATAGGCGATGTGCGAGATGCCCTGCATGAGCACCAGTTGCGGACCCGGCATCGCCCCAATGATCGATTGACCCTCCAGGAGCAGCAGGCCGTCGCGGAGCGTCTTGCCATGGGGGATCCTGATGACCTGCTGCGCTCGGTCTCCAGTTCCGCGCGAGCTGTGGCGTACGCCAGCGATGTGATGTGGCACCGGGTGGATCGGCTCACCGCACGCCCTCGTCGCTCCCTGATCAAGCGGCGGATGCGCCGTATCGGCCCCGAGCGTGTGCCGCTGGCGGAGGGAGTCGTCGTCCATGACGGTGAGGTCACCCTTGCGGAGTCCGCGCGACCAGAAGCCGATCCCGTGCTCGTCCTTCGTGCTGCTGCGGCTGCGGCACAGGCGGGACTGCCTCTGTCACCGGCCGCGGTGCAGAAACTGGCAGCCCGAGGTGCTGCCCTTCCCGAGCCGTGGCCGAGAGCGGCGCGGGAGGCGCTCGTATCGCTTCTTGGTTCCGGTCGGGGCCTGGTGCCGGTCTGGGAGGCGTGTGACGCTGCGGGAATCCCCCAGCGCCTACTCTCTGAATGGTCGGTGGTCCGGTCAGCACCCCAGCGCAACCCGTTGCACACCTTCACCGTCGATCGGCACCTGATCGAGACTGCCGCTCACGCGGGTGCGTTGGTGCGACGCGTCGCTCGACCGGATCTGCTGCTGGTGGGTGCTTGGCTGCACGACATCGGCAAGGCTCGACCGGGCGATCACACCGAGGTCGGAGTCGAGTTGGTCGCCCAGATCGCCCCGCGGCTGGGTTTCGACGAGCACGACTCCGCCGTGCTGGTCGACCTGGTCCGCTACCACCTGCTGCTTCCGGATATGGCCACCCGTCGCGATATCGATGATCCGGCGACGATCGAACAGGTGGCTTCTGCGGTGCGTAGTGTCCAGACGCTGGATCTGTTGCATGCGTTGACCGAAGCCGATGCGGCGGCTACCGGGCCCGCGGCCTGGAGCGAGTGGAAGAAGGGCCTCATCGATGCACTCGTGCGTCGAGTCCATGGGCTCCTCGTGGGTGATGATCGGGCGCGAGCGCATTCCGAGGCGCGCATCGATCCCCTCACCGATGAGGATCGGACTCTGATGGCGCAGCCAGGGGTCGAGGTCCTCCTGGAGCCGGTGGGGTCCGACGGTGAAACGATGATCACGGTCGTCACCGATGATCGACTCGGGCTGCTGGCTCTCGTCGCAGGCGTGTTGGCGTTGCACCGACTGCAGGTGCGTAGCGCGGATACGGCGTCCGAAGACGACAGAGTTCTCAGTCGCTGGCGGGTCGCTCCGCTCTACGGAGATCCGCCACCTCGAGAGCAACTGCGCGCAGATCTGGTGCGCACGCTGTCGGGTGAACTCGACGTGGCGGCCGTCCTGGCTGAGCGTCGTACGCCGCAGGCAGGGCCCTCGGCTCGGCCCTGGGTGGAGATCATCGAGGGGGCGAGCGCCCGGTACGACGTGCTCGAGGTGCGTGCCCATGATGAGCCTGCACTCCTGCACCGGATCGGGTCGGCCCTCTCGGCTGCGGGTGCGTATGTCACGGCGGCCCGGGTGTCGACGCTGGGCTCGGAGGTTGTGGACGTGTTCTATCTGCGACATCCGGACGGAGGGGCGTTGAGTCCTGATCACCTCGCAGCAGTGCGGACCACCGTGCTGGCCTGCCTCATCGAGGCGGAGAACGCCTGAAGAGGGCTCGGGCCTCGATGAGTCTCGAGAGGGAGCGGGTTAGTCTTCACAGGTCAGTGCGCCGAATCGAATGAAGGATCCGCATGTTCGCCTCACTCTCCGATCGCCTCGCCGCGACCTTCAAGGGTCTTCGTGGCAAGGGGCGCCTGACCGAGGAGGACATCGAGCAGACCCTCCGGGAGATCCGGATCGCGCTGCTCGATGCCGATGTTGCCCTGCCTGTCGTTCGGGAGTTCACCTCCGCGGTGCGGGAGCGGGCGTTATCCGCCGAGGTCTCCGGTGCGCTCAATCCGGGGCAGCAGGTCGTCAAGATCGTGCACGAGCAGTTGATCACGATCCTCGGTGGCCAGACGCGCAGATTGCGTTTCGCGAAGACGCCACCTTCGGTCATCGTGCTCGCTGGTCTCCAGGGAGCCGGTAAGACCACATTGGCAGGCAAACTCGCCGCCCACCTCAAGCAGTCCGGACATGCTCCACTCCTCGTAGCCGCCGATCTTCAGCGCCCCAACGCCGTCGATCAATTGCAGGTGGTGGGTGATCGTGCAGGCGTGGACGTCTTCGCCCCTGAGCCGGGAAACGGCATCGGCGACCCCATCGAGGTGGCGCGTTCGTCGGTCGGTCACGCCGAGCGCACCCTCCACGACATCGTGATCGTCGACACCGCGGGCCGGTTGGCGATCGATGCGGAACTGATGAAGCAGTTGCGCGGTGTGCGCGACGCCGTTAATCCCGACGAGGTTCTTCTCGTAGTCGACGCGATGATCGGACAGGATGCAGTCCGCACGGCGGAGGAGTTCGGTGCGGGTGTCGGCTTCGATGGCGTTGTCCTGACGAAACTCGACGGCGATGCCCGAGGTGGAGCCGCACTCTCCATCGTCACGGTCACGGGAAAGCCCATCCTCTTCGCCTCCACCGGCGAGAAGCTGGAGGATTTCGAGCCGTTCCATCCCGACCGCATGGCTTCGCGCATCCTCGACATGGGCGATGTGCTCACCTTGATCGAGACTGCCGAGCGAGCGTTCGATGCCGAGCAGGCCGAGAAGATGGCCCGCAAGGTCAGCAAGGGCGAGGATTTCACCCTCGATGACTTCCTGTCCCAGATGCAGGCCGTGAAGAAGATGGGTTCGTTCGGCAAGTTGCTGGGCATGCTGCCGGGCATGGGCGACATGAAGGCCCAGTTGGACAACCTCGACGAACGCGAACTCGACCGGGTCGCCGCGATCATCCAGTCGATGACCCCGGCCGAACGTGCCGATCCG